>JAAEUB010000247.1 GCA_024227755.1 Paracoccaceae bacterium
CAATTTCTCGGGCGTTGACCCTTATGGTCTGCCGATCATTGCAATGGAAGACGCGCTGCACGTCACCGTGCCGCTGGGTCTTGGTCCGCTCCACAGCCAGTATGACAGCCGCGAATGTATCATCTACACTTCGCTTTATGTCGACAGCCAGGTTGTGAAATGGAACTATTGCACCGGTGAGGTGCTGGACAAAATCTCGATCCACTACAACATCGGCCACCTTGTGGCGATGGAAGGGGAAAGCGTAAATCCAGCTGGTCAATACCTGATATCGCTTAATAAGCTGGCGATTGACCGGTTTAACCCTGTTGGACCTTTGCACCCGCAAAACCACCAGTTGATCGATATCTCTGGCGACACGATGGAGCTTTTGTACGATATGCCGATCCCGCTGGGCGAGCCGCATTACGCGACTGCCATTGCTGCTGACAAGCTGCAACCGCTGGTTCGGTACCGTTATGGTACGGATTCGCGCACAGGCGAACGGCACCCTGGTGCTGTGCGTCCGGGTTCGGAACGCATCGAGCGTGACGGTACAACAGTCAACGTTTATATGACTGCGATCCGTTCACACTTCACACCTGAGATCGTGGAAGTGAATGAAGGCGACACTGTCAACTTCATCATCACCAACTCGGAACGGGCCGAAGACGAAACCCACGGGTTTGCGGTTTCGACCTTTAATGTGAACCTGTCGCTGGAGCCGGGTAAAACCGCTACTGCGTCGATCGTTGCCGACAAGGCCGGTGTCTTCTCATATTACTGCACCGAGTTCTGCTCGGCGCTGCACCTTGAGATGACCGGGTATTTGGTGGTTCGTCCAGAAGGGTACGTACAGGAAGATGCTGCCGTGTCTGAAGGTCAGGCCTATACTCAGGCTGACTATGACAAGCAGTATCAGACCAACGTCGATACTCAGGCGATCATCGACAGCGTTGTTGGTTATATCACTTCTTTCAACTACACCGACTTCCCCGAAGTTGTGTCACTGGTTGAAGATGCGGTTGACCAGTTGAACTTCGCAGCTGAAGTACAGGCCAAAGCCGAAAGCTCGGCCGCCGAGGGTGACTGGCAGAATGCCACGCTCTGGGCTGGTCAGTGGTGGCAGTATCAGGTGAAAGCCGCTGATATTGGCCTGCGCGCCAAAACCTTCCTCGACGAACACGGTGCCGTGAAAGCCGAATAAGGTACTATTAAAAATGCGGGCGGCGTTCATTCGCCGCCCGTTCTAACGAATTCAACAGTCAGGACACGCAATGCGCGCCTTAATATCCGCACTAATTCTGGGCACAACGGCATTGATGGCCGCGCCCGTCCAAGCAGATGAAATTTCCGACGGCAAGCGGGTTTACATGACCAAAACCTGCCTGGCCTGCCATGGCCGCAATGGGGCAAGGGCAATCATGTCTTACCCTGTCCTTGCCGGTCAAAACGAGGCCTACCTTCTGGCCCAGCTTGAGGTGATCAAGTCCGGCGACCGGTTGGGCAGCAAGGATGAGACAACAGGTCACTATTTCGTACAAGGCATGGCCGATATCATGCATTTGCTCTCCGAAGACGACTTGAAGAATGTCTCGGCCTATCTGGCCTCTTTGCCACCCGCAAAACCCGAAGTACTCGACCCGGCCCCAAGCGACGAACTGCTGGCCGAAGGTGCAAAGGTTTACAAACGGCTTGCCTGCCGTTCCTGCCACGGCAAGGAAGGCGAACGCGCCAGCAACAAGGCTTATCCGATCATCGCCGGTTTGGATCGTGATTACCTGATCCGCCAGATGATCGATATTCGCGACAAGGTCCGAACAGATGGCAACGCCAGACTTATGTTTGGTGTGATCAAGCGGGCCGATGACGAAGACATAATCGCGATGGCCACCTGGCTTTCGCAAATTGACCGCAACAAAGAATGAAACTGATCCCGAAAGGACGCGCGAGATGAAACTAAAACTTACAACCGCAATACTGGCATCCCTGGTGGCCATGACCTCACCGGTCTTGGCAGCAGGGACCTCGGCCGAAGCAGGCTGGAACGAAGCGGGCGGCGAGCAGGACGAAGCACTGACGCTGACCCCAGACCACGAGAACGGCATTTATACCTACGAGGTCTGCTCGGCCTGTCACCAGCTTAATGGCTGGGGCCTGCCCGACGGTACATTCCCACAATTGTCGGGCCAACATGCCGCCGTGATCATCAAACAGCTGGCGGATATCCGGGCGCAAAACCGCGATAACCCAACCATGTATCCTTTCGCTCTGCCGTCAGAAATTGGTGGTTCTCAGTCAATCATGGATGTGGCTACCTATATCTCAAACTTGCCAATGAACCCCGAAAATGGCATGGGGCCAGGCACCGACCTTGAACATGGCGAAGCGCTGTACAAAGACAATTGTGTGCGTTGCCACGGTGAAGAAGGCGAAGGCATGGCGGACAAATTCTATCCGCTGATCCAGGGCCAGCACTATAATTATCTTGTGCGTCAGTTCCAGTGGATCCGTGACGGCAAACGTCGTAACGCCAACCCCGATATGGTCAAACAGATCGAAGGTTTCAGCGACGCCGACATGGAAGCAGTGCTGGACTACGTTTCACGCCTGCGCCCGCCTGCGGACAAGTTGGGTGAACCGGGCTGGTCCAACCCTGACTACGACTGGTAAAATTCGCCGGATTTTGGTAAAAAGCATCCCCGGACAGGTACGCCCGTCCGGGTTTCGAAACATAGACAAACAGGTTTCAAATGGAACAGGCGTCCTCATCGCGCCGCGGTATCGTATACCGCGTGCTGGTTCTCATCGCTATTGCCCTTATGGGGGCCGCGTTCTTTTCACCCGGCTGGTGGGTGTCGCTGACCGCACCAAACTATCCCGAGGCTACGTTCCCTCAGGGCATTCGCATCCTGTTTCACATGGACAGCGTGCAAAACGGCTGTATCATCCGCGAAAGCACCGAGGTGGTCGAGACCGAGGCGCTGGATTGTGTGCATGAGATGGATACGATCAATCACTATGTCGGCATGTACCCCATCGCCTCGGGCGGACCGGTTGAAAAAGCTTTCAGCCCGTTCCTGTTCGCCTTTCTGGGCGTCATGGCGCTGGCATTTGCCGCCCCCGGAAAAAAAGCCCGCATTGGGGTTTCAGTGCTGGGATACGGGGGCATCGCCATTTGGATGTCGATGGCGATGTACGGCGATAATGGCGCGCGACTACATACTACCAGCTACCTCAATGGGATGATCGTTTCGCTCGGACAGGATGCCGGTGATACCAATCGCAACCTTGCCCCAATTGTGCAGATGCTCGCACAATCTCTGGCTGACAGCGAGGCACAGGAAGCAGAAGCCGCCAGCGCCAGCGGCGACAGAGATGCGTTGATGGACAACTTGCGCCGCCAGTACAATATCGACAATTTCAAACGTCCCGCTGACCAACAGGAAGACTGGAACGGGTCCATTATGCAGGTGTTCAAATGGCATTATGCAAAAAGTCTGGCACGCTGGTTCAATGAGCCTGCCCGCAACGACCCGTTGGTGAATATGATGGATTCGATTGCGAATGTGCTGTTCGCGGTCATCATTGGCGCCATGGTGCTGATGACATTCGCGGCCTTCTCGGTGCGTTCGCTTTTCTACTGGATTTTGGTGTTGGTGCCGATGGCGCTCCCGGTTGGGTTCCTGGCGGAATATGCCGCTTGGCTGTGGTGGTATGGGCATTCTCTGAACGAGATGGGTGCCTTTACCCTCAAGCCCTTCATGCCAACGGTGCTTGGTGACGGCAAAGTGGCGCAGTTCACTACGCACTCATACCCGGCGCTTGGCTTTTTCCTGATGCTGGGATCGTCAGCAGCATTGTTGCTGGCCGGACTGATCCGGTTCAAACAGGTGCGCCTTGCCGGTGACACCGCAGCGACTATGTAAGCGTCCATGCGCCTGCCCCGTTTCTTCATAAGCGTGGGATTTGTCCTGTCATGTGCCTGCCCCCTTTGGGCGGGCACTTTGCAGGATATGATTGACGCTGCCGAAGACGGTGCCGAGATTGTACCGCCTGCGGGGGTCTACTCCGAACGCCTTGTTATTGACCGCCCCATCGTACTGGACGGGCGCGAAGGCGTCACCATTGACGGCGGTGGTGAGGGCACGGTGGTACTTTTAAACGCCACGGGTGCAACGCTTAAGAACCTGACCTTTCGCAACTCGGGCCGCCTGTTTAACAAAACCGATGCGGGCTTGCGGGTAACCGGCGACTTCAACGTGCTGCGCGACCTGGTTATTGAAGACAACCTGTTTGGTGTTGACGTTGTCCAGGCCAACAACAACATATTCCGCCGCATTTCCATCGCTTCGCGTGAATCCGGGCTGCAGCTTCGTGGCGACAGCCTGAGGGTCTGGTACTCAAACGACAATACGTTTGAGGATAATACCCTGCGCGACGCCCGTGATTTTGTTATCTGGTACTCTTCTGGCAACACCATCCGCCGCAATAAAATAGGAAACAGCCGTTATGGTGTGCATTTCATGTATGCCCATTCCAACGTGGTCGAAGATAACGAAATCAGTGACTGCATTGTAGGCGTGTTCCTGATGTACGCCAACAATATCCGGCTTGAGAATAACAGGATATTGCGTTCCTGGGGCGCGTCCGGAATTGGCGTTGGCTTCAAGGAAAGTTCTGGGGCGGTCATTGTGGGCAATGACATCATTGGCAATGCCAAGGGTATCTATTTTGACCCAAGCCCCTGGGACCCTGATCATCCGAACATGATTGAGAACAACATAATTGCCTATAACGGTATCGGGGTTGAGTTCCTTAATGACTGGACTGGCAACAACTTTTCCGGCAACGCGTTCTTGTCAAATTTTACGCAAGTCTCCGTACAGGGACGTGGCACGGCGATGCGGGAAAACTGGAACGGCAACCACTGGGATGACTATGCGGGCTTCGACAAGGACAGTGATGCCGTTGGCGATGTACCATATGAGATCTATAATTACGCTGACCGGATATGGATGGAACGCCCTTATGCGTCATTCTTTCGTGGTGGGCTGGCATTGGCGGCGCTGGATTTTGTTGAGCGGCTGGCACCATTTTCCGAGCCTCGCCTTTTGATGCGTGAGGCTGCTCCTTTGATGTCACCACCAGCGCGTGGTGGAGCCGAAGACGCGCCGAAATCTGCGCTGGAGATGTTGCAATGAGTGAAACCACCCCTTCCCCTGCCCCAAAAAGGAAAAAGCGTCTGACAAGATCGCAATTGGAACGGCGGCGCATGATCATGCGATCACTCGGCGCCGGCACGGCAGCGATTACGGCGGCTTTGGTTGGCTGGTATCCGGTCGCCAATCGGCTGTTTGACCGATTGCGCCCACCCGGTGCAATCCCCGAGGATGAATTTCTGGCATCCTGCATCAAATGTGGCCAATGCGTTCAGGTCTGCCCGGTCGAGGCGATCGTGCTGGGCGATGGCGACGAAGGTTACGGACTGGGCGTGCCCTATATCAACGCCCGCAAGCAAGCTTGTGATTTTTCCTGTGATGCGGTGCAGTGCGTGCTGGCATGCCCTACCGGGGCGCTCAGCCATGAAATTGCCAAGAAGGAAGAGGTTACTATGGGCGTCGCCCGGCTGGCACGACCTGATACCTGCTTGGCTATGAAGGGCGAAGGTTTTACTGGTCAGGTTCAGGGGCCAGATTTTGACGGGCTGCTCAGATACACCGAGATTGACCGCTGGACACCGATTAAGGTGGCGGACCACCCATATGATCTTGAACTATGTGATCTTTGCGTGCGCGAGTGCCCGATAGATGACGCCATTTCACTGGTACCGCTATCCAGCGACCCTGATGAAATGCGACACATCCCTACAATCACTGACAAATGCGTCGGTTGCGGCACCTGTGAAATGATGTGCCCGGTGGAACCGGTGGCCATCATCATCGACACAGAAATGAGTTTGGAGGGCGCGGCATGAGGTGGTATCTGCACAAGCTGGCAATGATGTTCGGTGCCCAACCGCGACGCCCGAGTAAGCGCGAGGAAACCGACGTCGCACGGGACATGAAAAAATTCCAGAAGACGCCGGAAGAGCGCTATAAACGCCGCGAGATCATCGCCAAGGAACAGCAATATCCGGTGGTCTCGAACAAGTGGAAATACGCACGTTGGGTTTCGATCATCGTTATCAATCTGATGTTTGTGGTTTCATTTTCGTGGGACGTGCAACTGGTCGAGGGGGCGATGACGGCCTCGCGTTTCTTAGGCTTCCACATGGCCGACCCGACCTCGGCCCTGATGGTCACCTTGGCTTACAAAGACCTGATGCTGAACCTGATTATCGGCACCGTGACTGTTGTAGTGTTGTGGTGGTTTTTTGGCGGACGCGCTTTTTGTTCCTGGGCCTGTCCCTATCACCTTTTGGCCGAATGGGCCGAGGCGATCCACCTGTTCCTGACCAAACGCGGCTGGGTCAAGGACCACGGCTTTCACCGGGGTCTTCGCGTGGTGCTGTGGTTTGTCTTTATGGCGTTGGCTTTCCTCACGGGCTATACGGTTTTTGAATACATAAATCCCATTGGCATCGTCAGCCGGGCGCTGATTTACGGGCCCACAGTGGCGGTGGTCTGGGTGATATTCCTGTTGGGCGTCGAGATCTTTTTCTCGCGCCGCTTCTGGTGCCGCTATATGTGCCCGATGGGCCTGACATATGGCGTCATTGGCACTATGGCCCCGGTGCAGATAAAATATGATCTGTCAAAGTGTGTGCATGAGGGCGAGTGCCGCGAAGTTTGTTTGGTGCCACATGTGCTGGAGATTACCAAGATGGGCTATGCGCAGGACACAACGGAATACATCGCGCCTGATTGCACTCGCTGCGGTTTATGCATAGACGCCTGTCCGCAGGGGGCACTGGGCTTTACCTTCCGAGGATTGGACGGGATTATCTGATGGGACTTATCGACATCAAGGGGCTGACCAAGCGCTTTGAGAAACGCGCGGTTCTGGACGAGTTGACGCTGGCGATTAACGCCGGCGACCGTATTGCCCTGATTGGCTCAAACGGAGCGGGAAAAACCACATTGTTTCGATGCCTGCTTGGGCAGTACCGATATCAGGGATCGGTTCAGTTTGGCGACGACAAGGCTGCACGGCGCGATGTCAGCGCTTTGTCACGCATATCATTCGTCCCGCAACTTCCGCCACCGCTGCGCATGTCTGTCGGTGAATTGCTTAGCTTTGCCGAACGGGGCGCAGGTGCAAGTCGTGACGCCTTGTGTGACATTTCTAGCCGGATGGGCATTGAACTTGAAGAGGTCCGCCGCCAGCCTTTCTATCGCCTGTCTGGCGGGCAAAAGCAGAAGATACTGGTCACCATTGCTTTGGCGCGCCAGGTTGACCTGATGATTTTTGACGAACCTGCTGCCAACCTTGACCCAGCTGCAAGGGCGGTATTCATTGACCTTCTGGCCGCACGCAAAGAAACCTCGATGCTGATCGCCTCGCACCGGCTGGAGGAGGTGGCACCACTGGTCAACCGGGTAATCGAATTGGACCGGGGTACGGTGGTTTTGGATGACAGCGTTATTGACCGGTTGAAGGCCGGGGCCTACCGGCGCTGCCGGATCGAACTGGCCGAAGCCCATCCGACCTTTGGCGACGCACTGGCGGGTTGGGGGTTCTCTGCAGATCAGGCCGCGCGGTCCTTTGAAGGTCAGATCCCTTCCGGTGATACGTTGCGTTTTCTTGGCCTTTTGTCACGATATGCCAGCCTGATAGAGCATCTGTCTTTGGTATCCCACGACGAGAAAGGAAGCTAAAATGTGTGCATGCAATCTTCCCCGTCGCTCGTTTCTCGGGCTTCTGGCTTCCCTGCCCTTACTGGTCGCCTGCAAAGAGCAAAAAGAAGGTCCTGAGGATATCCGCTGGGGCCGCGAGACCTGTGCGATCTGCGGCATGATAATTACGGACGCTCGATATGCCGCCGAGGTTCGGGGTGGACCGGACAAGGCGCTGGTCAAATTCGATGACATTGGTGACGCGGTGCATTGGTTGATGGTGCAGACCTGGAAGGGTGAGGCAGACGTGGAATTCTGGGTAAGGGATTCCATAACCGGCGAAGACTGGCTTGACGCCCGCGCTGCGTTCTATCATCCCGACACGATCAGCCCGATGGATTACGGTTACGGCGCCGTGCCAACACACGAACCGGGCAGTGTAACATTTGAGGTGATGCAAGCTGCTGTGCTTCTTCAGGGGCTATCCAGCCGTTGCCTGCCTGTCGAGGAATGGAAGACCGAATGAATTCTGCCCACTCTGGCGCACCGCGCGCCTCGCTTGGCCTGATGATGCGGCTGGAGCTTACCGAAAGCTTGCGTTCGCGCTGGTTTCACTTCTATGCGCTGGTACTTATCGGTTTGATGCTGCTGCTCATCCTGACCGGCGTCTCTGAAAGCCGGGTGCTGGGTTTTACCGGTCTTTCGCGCCTTTTGGTAACCTATATCCAGATCGCAATGGCGGTATTGCCATTGTTCATTATTGTGGTGACAGCGCGTTCCATGGTTGGTGACCGCGAAGCGGGAAATCTCGAATACATGCTGGCCTTTCCGGTCGGATTGGCCGCATGGTTCTGGGGCCGGTTTCTTGCGCGGCTGCTGCTGATACTTGCACCTGTATTGTTGGCGCTGGCCCTCGCCGCCGCTTACGGCGCGGTAAAAGGCCATGAGATACCGTGGTCACATGTGGGTCTCTATTCTGGACTGGTCGCTGCCCTAGCCACTTGTTTCCTAGGGCTTGGCTTTTTGCTTTCGGCCATATCACGCTCAACCGAGGTGGCCTTGGGCGCGTCGCTACTGATTTGGCTGTTATTGGTGGCATTGTTGGATTTGCTGCTGCTGTCAATCCTGATCAAGGCACAAATGCCGCCGGATATGGTGATCGGGGTCGCACTGGCAAACCCGCTGCAAAGCTTTCGAACTGCCTCAATGATCCTGTTTGATCCTCAGCTGATCCTGCTGGGGCCGGCTTCATATGTGATTCTCGATTTTTTCGGGGTCACCGGATATGTCGTCTGGGCATTGACTTATCCCAGCGCTCTGGGTCTTGGCTTTGCGGGTTTGGGATACATAAGGTTCAAGCGCGGCGATCTGGTCTAGGATTAAACTATCGCGCCAACCCGTTCAGCCACTCCAGGGTCTCAAAATCATCCCAAACCGCTTCGCCCGCGACGGTAAAGATATGGTGCCCGCTTTGGTTAAGGATGGCGGTTGACGGCAAGTCTTTCAGGCCAAGAACCTGAAACAGATTTTGCCCATCCCCCATCAATACAGGCAGGTTGGTGATTGCCACCTCGTCAAAAAACTTCTGCACCCAAACCGGTCCGCGCCAATCGAAAGCCAAAGGCAGTACCTTTATGCGGGTCGGGTCAACCTGGTCCGCCAAGCGTGATAGTGACGGCATCTCGCGGCGACACGGCTGACACCACGGCCCCCACAGGTTAACCACCAAAAGCTGCCCTGATGCGTCACCAAGCGATACGCGTGTTCCGTCTGCGGCAGAAATGAAAAGCTCATTTGCGTCA
>JAAEUB010000248.1 GCA_024227755.1 Paracoccaceae bacterium
GCCTATTTTCTGTCCCGCCAAAAGATCAATGTCATCCTTTTGGAAAAGAGCGGAATTGCATCCGGAAGCTCCGGAGCATGTGACGGGGCGGTTGTCATGCAAACCAAAAAACCTGGCGTTCATTTAAAGTTGGCCCTGGAAAGCCACGCGCTTTTGAGCCGGATGCAGGATCACCTGCCAGTACCCATAGAATATGAAAAGAACGGTGGTCTGATCGTCATCGAAACCGAAGATGAAAAGACGGCCATGCAGCAGTTTGTCGCGGCCCAGCGTCAAGCGGGCCTGGATGTCGAGCTTTTAGATCCCAAGCAGCTTCACGCCTTGGCACCGCGCCTGTCCGACCACCTGATTGGTGCCACCTATTCACCCCGGGACAGTAAGATCAATCCCATCGCCTTGACGCTTGGCTTTGCCATGGGTGCGAAACAAATGGGCTCGGAAATTTTAACCGGCACCGCTGTATTGGACATCGAGGTTGAAGGAAGACAAATCTCCGCCGTCGTGACCGCAGCCGGTAAAATTGAAACCCGTACGGTTGTTAATGCGACCGGTGTGTACGCCTCTGAGATCGGTCGAATGTTAGGTATCGAGATACCCATCAAGCCCAGGCGTGGACAACTGCTGGTCACCGAGGCACGTCCGGGCCTTTTGAAGCCATGGCTGGGATCGGCGAACTATATTGCCGCAAAGTTTAATCCCCAGCTTGCAAAGGAGGGCGCCGGCGGGGTATCCATAGACCAGACTCAAAACGGCAACCTCCTTATAGGGGCGACC
>JAAEUB010000249.1 GCA_024227755.1 Paracoccaceae bacterium
GCGAGATTTTATCATCAACCGACTTTCAAACTATCCCCTCTGCCGTACTATGTTTTACGATAAAAATGCATGCTCGAAGAAATCCCTGAAAAAATGATAAAAAAAATTGACTTAAGAAGCGACACTGTTACCCTGCCCAGCCCGGCGATGCGTCAGGCTATGGCTGCCGCCGAAGTGGGCGATGACGTTTACGGCGAAGACCCGACCGTTAATAAATTGGAAGCTATGGCCGCCTCGAAATTGGGTAAAGAAGCAGCGGTGTTTGTCTCCAGCGGTACCCAGGGAAACCTGGTGGCCGCGCTGACTCACTGCGCCCGGGGTGAAGAGTATATTGCCGGCCAACAAGCCCACATCTACAAATCCGAGGCCGGGGGTGTAGCTATATTGGGCGGTATCCAGCCCTACCCCATCGACCTTGAGCCGGACGGCACGCTCAACCTAACCCAGGTCGAAGCGGCTATCAAACCCGATGATGAACATTATGCCATTACCCGCTTGCTGTGCCTGGAAAATACCCAGACCGGCAAAGTTTTACCGCTCGACTATCTGGCGGAGGCTAATGTTTTGGCTCGTAAGTATAATCTGTCTATCCATCTCGATGGCGCGCGAGTATTCAACGCAGCGGTAAAGCTAGGGGTTGACGTCAGGGAAATCAGCCAACATTTCGACTCCGTGTCGTTTTGTCTGTCCAAGGGCCTGTCCGCGCCGGTGGGGTCGCTGCTGTGTGGCCCGGCGAACTTTATCAAACGAGCCCGCCGCTGGCGCAAAATCGTTGGAGGGGGGATGCGCCAGGCCGGAGTACTGGCCGCGGCCGGCATCATCGCCCTGACGGAGATGGTTGAGCGCTTGAGCGACGATCACACCAATGCCCGCCGCCTGGCCGAGGGCCTGCTTGATATTCCCGGCTTTGAGCTCGATATGGCTACGGTCCAAACCAATATGGTCTTTTTTACCCTGGCCGAGCCGTTGGTGGATACCTTTGCCCCCTTTATGGCCGAAAAAGGCATTGTTATTGACGGTGGCCCTTATCCGATCCGGGCCGTTACGCACTATGGTATCGAGGCGGAAGATATTGATTACGTGCTTCAGGCGGCGACTGAGTGCAGCCGGCAGTTTTTGAATTGAGGATATGGAAAATCCTACCAACACCGAAAAACTTGACCAAACCGTTCGCCGATACGTATATGGCCATTTTGTCGACCAGCAGCGACCGCCAACGGTAGCTGAAACGGCGGCGGCTTTGCAGGTGCCAGATAACGCGGTCGAGGCGTCGTACCAGCGGCTGCACGAAGCGCGGGTGTTGGTGCTCGAGCCGGGCAAACCAGAGATTCGCTTTGCCGAGCCCTTTTGCGCTATCCCCACCCGTTTTCGAGTCCACGCCCAGGAGAAAGCCTGGTGGGGCACCTGCGCCTGGGACGCGCTGGGTATTCCGGCCGCCCTGCACGCAGACGCAGAGATCGTCTCAAGCTGTCCCGATTGTGAAACGCCGCTGACGTTAAAGGTTGAAGGCGGACGGATTGTTGGTGCCGATGAGGTGATCCATTTTGCGGTGCCGGCCAACCGGTGGTGGGCTGACATTTTCTTTACCTGAGCAACCATACTTCTCTTCCGGTCGGAAGTGCACGTGCGGCAATGGTGCCGGCAAGAAGCTATTCCTTACGGCGAAACAATTTCATTGGCGCAGGGCTGGCGGCTGGCCCAAGGCTGGTACCATGACCGGCTGGCTCCGGATTTTCGGCGAAAAACAGGGCCGGAAGCGCAGCAGTTTTTTACAGAGTTAGGATTGACGTCATCATTTTGGCAGTTGCCGGGTGGCAGTGAACAGTAAACGGTGAACAGTACATTTGCCGGGCAAACTGATCACTAACAACTGTCATAATTAAATTCACAAAGGAGCCTCCTATGAAGCGGGGCTTCACACGCACTAGATGACAC
>JAAEUB010000250.1 GCA_024227755.1 Paracoccaceae bacterium
AGGCTGCAAACGGCTGCCAACGGCCTGCCCTCCCGGCACTCCGTTTGCGGAGCAGCCCAGAATCGGAGAATACCAGATGAACCTCGAGAAACTTTCAGACCGTGTGACGCAAGAGCTAGACGCAATCCTTTCCGCCGACCTTCCGGCGGCCGAGCGGGAAGCAATCTTGGACATTGTCCGGCGGGCAATGCTCGACTCAGCGAGTAGAACACACCGCGAGATGAAGGAAACCGCGGTCGTCTGTTGCGGCCCTGAGGCCGACCTGGCCCACAAGATCAAAGAGCAAATGGACCTAAAGAACAAAGTGCTAATCTCCAACCTGATGGCTATGCGGTAATTGGAAGCGCACAGTTTTTGCTTAAACGCTGGCCGCGCTAGATAAGATCGACCCCTGCGCCAATGCACCCACTTCGCCAAAGCGCAGCGATGCTCTGCTAGGCGACATCACAAAGACCTTTTCATCACCGCAAGACTAACTCTTGGCGACTCGCTCGAGTGGAGAATGGATCAGCCAAATGGACATGTACCTGAAACCGTTTCCAGCACATATTCCTATCAGCCATCTTTATCGCAGCGTCCGGTATCTTCTGGTAACGAGTTCTGGCCCTGTGTGGTGACTATCGAAATTCCTACTGTGTATGGGGTTGTTTTTACGATTTCACCCAATCGCCCCCCTCTCCCCTACTCAAAAACCCGATAACGTGCAGCCCATCCTCGCGAAAACTTGCAACAGGGATTTGGAAATCACTTCATTGACGAGTTCGGCCAAGAAATGCGATTGAGTTGTATCGAAAGGTAAAAAAACAACATGAAATACAAAACAGCTCTCATTACCGGTATCACCGGGCAAGACGGCTCATATCTCGCGGAATTTCTCCTAAAAAAGGGCTACGAGGTACACGGAATCAAGCGCAGGTCTTCCTCATTCAATACGCAGCGTGTGGACCATATTTATGAAGATCCTCACACCGATCATGCCCGTTTCAAGTTGCACTACGGTGACCTGACCGACAGCTCCAACCTGACACGCATCGTGCAGGAAGTGCAGCCCGATGAGGTTTATAATCTTGGTGCGCAATCTCATGTTGCGGTCAGCTTTGAGGCTCCCGAATACACGGCGGATGTAGTAGCCACGGGTACCCTTCGCCTGCTCGAAGCCATTCGTTTTTTGGGGCTGGAAAAGAAGACCCGGTTTTATCAGGCTTCCACATCCGAGCTTTATGGTCTTGTCCAGGAAACCCCTCAGCGCGAAACCACACCTTTTCACCCGCGCAGCCCCTATGCGGTTGCCAAGATGTATGCCTATTGGATCACCGTGAACTACCGCGAGGCTTACGGTATGTATGCTTGCAATGGCATTCTCTTCAATCACGAGAGCCCGCGCCGTGGCGAAACCTTTGTAACCCGCAAAATCACCCGCGGTCTGGCCAATATCGCGCAAAATCTCGAAGATTGCCTTTACATGGGCAACATCGATGCGCTTCGCGACTGGGGTCACGCCAAGGATTATGTCCGGATGCAGTGGCTGATGCTGCAACATGAGCAGGCTGAGGACTTTGTCATCGCCACGGGCGTGCAGTATTCGGTGCGCCAGTTCATCATCTGGTCCGCAGCCGAGTTGGGCATCACTCTGGAGTTTTCCGGTGAGGGTATCGATGAGATTGCCACCGTTGCAGCCATCGAGGGTGAAAACGCCCCTGCCATGAAGGTCGGCGATGTGATCATGCGAATTGATCCTCGTTATTTCCGCCCCGCCGAGGTGGAAACCCTTCTGGGCGATCCAACCAAAGCCAAGGAAACGCTTGGCTGGGAGCCGGAGATTACCGTGCAGGAGATGTGCGCCGAAATGGTTGCTGAAGATCTAAAAACCGCCAAACGCCATGCCTTGTTACGAGAGCACGGCATGGACATTCCAGTTTCGGTCGAAGGCTAGGTCTGATGAAGGTTTATATAGCAGGCCATCGCGGCATGGTTGGTGGTGCAATCCTGCGCCAACTGCACCAACGCCAGCAGGCCGGGGCTGAAATCACGCTGCTTACCCGCACCAGCGCCGAGCTGGATCTGACCGATCAGGCTGCTGTGCGCGACTTCATGCAGGTCGAACGCCCCGATCAGGTGATCCTTGCTGCTGCGAAAGTCGGCGGCATTGTTGCCAACAACACTTATCCGGCACAGTTCATTTATGAAAACCTGATGATTGAATGCAATGTGATCCATCAGGCCTATGCTGCTGGTGTGAAGAACCTGTTGCAACTGGGATCAAGCTGTATTTACCCCAAATCTGCCAGGCAGCCGATGCAGGAAGACGCCCTTCTTACCGGCGCATTAGAGCCCACCAACGAGCCTTATGCCATTGCCAAGATTGCCGGTATAAAGCTGTGTGAGAGCTACAATCGACAATATGGAACTGACTACCGCTCGGTCATGCCGACGAACCTTTATGGTCCCGGCGACAACTTTCACCCCGAAAACAGCCACGTCTTACCTGCCTTGATCCACCGTCTCCATGAAGCCACTCAAAGCAACGCCGAGGAGGTCGCAATCTGGGGCACGGGCAAGCCAATGCGCGAATTTCTGCATGTGGATGACATGGCGGCTGCTTCCCTCTTTGTGATGGATTTGGACCCAGGAACCTACCAGCGCGAAACTGAACCAATGCTCAGCCATATCAACGTTGGCTCAGGGACCGACGTGACCATCCGCGAGTTGGCCGAAACCATCGCCCGCGTAACAGGCTTCAAGGGTAAGCTCAGCTTTGACACGGCAAAGCCTGACGGCACAATGCGCAAACTGATGGATGTAAGGCGGCTGGCGCGATTGGGGTGGCAAGCGTCAATCAATCTCGAGGACGGCATTCACCAAACCTATGATTGGTACAAATCCCAGCAAAAAGCCGACCTTCGATCAAAATAATCCATGCCGGTTCCAGGCGCAGTTTTAATGGCTTTAGAAAACCATGACCCAACAATCCCCCAATCAAGACCGCATATCCAAGCGGCATCGGATTGCGCTTTTGGCGACAAGCATACTGGCCGTGGTGATTGCCGTCCTGACACTGTCTTCGCCACATCAAAGCTTGCAAGGATCACAGTGGGATAAATTTTACCACTTCATAGCTTTCATGGCCCTGGCTTTCCCTTGCGCCTTACTGTACGCCCGAACCCTTTTCTGGGTCCTGCCAACAGCCATTTTGTTCGGTGGGGCCATAGAACTTATCCAACCCTATGTTGGGCGCGGGGGTGAGTGGGCAGATTTCGTGGCTGATGTTGTGGGGGTGGCTATTGGTGCAATCCTCGGCCTGATCCTGAGAGGTTTTCTTTCCAGGCGCGCGCGCATCCACGCAACAGATAAGCCCTGACATGATGCAACTTACATCGCGAAAAAACGCAGCGCCGGAACGAATACGCTTTAACTTCAAGATGTTAGATGTCGCGCACTTCGGGCAAAACCTGGATTCACAGGTTATACCCGAAAGACTTTGGCCACCCCGCGCGGGCGGCGATGATTTCTTATTCAGCTGCCGGCATAAGAGGGGGCTTAACGGCTGCCTCTTTCGCCCTTTTGGATTGACGGATCTTGACGATTGAAACCTTGGCATTTGGCTTATCGGTTTGTTTTTTCGTCATCACTTTGCCGAATGGTTGTACATTCATTTCCTTGCCGGACGAGATTGCATCGCCCAGTACATCCAGCATCGCCTCAACGACGGGCTTCGCGAATTTTTTCTTGATACCGGAGCGGGTGACAACTTCGTCAATCAGTTGTTTTTTGCGCAAAACCGGAACCGCGGGTGTCGCAACCGCCTGAACCGCGGATTTCACGTCTTTTACCGGCGTTGCCGTTGCCGAGGTTGCCTGAACTGGCGGTTTTTTCGTAGCTTTCGCCGTTGTAACTGCAGGTTTGCGCGTCGTGGTTTTGCGCGTTGTTGTTTTCGGTTTGGTGACCATTGTACTGCCCTCTCGTTATTGTTTCTATTTTAGATACAACCTAGCGTCAAAAATCTGACAATACCAGCCCGCAGAAACACGCGCCCGGATACATGGTGCAAAAACAACGCTTTGGTTCGCAGTACGTGAGACCCGGGTCACACGTCACTCAATTGTCAGCAGGCCCCCCAAAAAAAAGGCGCGCCGGGTTTGGCACGCCTTTTTCGTATTGGTTTCGTTTCAGCCCAACTTGACTAATGCGCTACCTGTCCGGCGCTATCGCCATCGGTTTTCATCGCCGCGGTTGCTGCGTCCTCGGCGGCCTGATCCCACTCCACAGGCTCAGGTGTGCGTACTAGCGCGCGCGCTAAAACGTCCCGCACATGGGCGACCGGAATGATGGTCAGGCCTTCTTTGACGTTGTCCGGGATCTCGCGCAGGTCCTTTTCATTCTCTGCCGGGATCAACACCGTCTTGATGCCACCGCGCAAGGCCGCCAGCAGCTTTTCCTTCAACCCGCCAATGGCCAGCACATTACCGCGCAAGGTAACCTCGCCTGTCATGGCGATGTCCTTGTGCACAGGGATACCGGTCAGAACCGAAACAATTGACGTCACCATGCCAACGCCGGCCGATGGGCCATCCTTTGGTGTCGCCCCTTCGGGAACATGGACGTGGATATCGATTTTTTCAAAAACCGGCGGTTTGACGCCAATTTCCGGGCTGATCGAGCGCACAAAACTCGCCGCTGCGTCGATGCTTTCCTTCATCACATCACCCAGCTTGCCAGTGGTTTTCATCCGCCCTTTGCCCGGCAATTTCAGCGCTTCGATAGACAAAAGATCTCCGCCGACGCTGGTCCAGGCCAGACCGGTAACAACACCGACCTGGTCACGTTCTTCTGCCAGACCATAGCGGAACTTGCGTACGCCCAGGAACTCTTCAAGCACGTCAGGCGTCACTACGACCTTTTCAGTATCCTTGCGGATGATTTTGGTCACTGATTTTCGCGCCAGCTTGGCGATCTCACGCTCAAGGTTACGCACCCCGGCTTCGCGGGTATAGTATCGGATGATGTCGGTCAGGGCTTCGTCGGTAAGCTCAAATTCACCCTTGCGCAGTCCATGGTTTTTAACCTGCTTGTCCAGAAGGTGCAGCCGCGCAATCTGGAGCTTTTCATCCTCGGTGTAGCCAGCCAGCGGAATAGTTTCCATCCGGTCCAGCAAAGGCCCGGGCATGTTATAGCTGTTCGCCGTGGTCAGGAACATCACATTTGAGAGGTCATATTCGACCTCCATATAATGGTCGATGAAGGTCGAGTTTTGTTCAGGATCAAGCACTTCCAGCATTGCTGATGCGGGGTCACCGCGGAAATCCTGCCCCATCTTGTCGATCTCATCGAGCAAAATCAGCGGGTTCGTGGTTTTGGCCTTTTTCAGTGCCTGAATGATTTTTCCGGGCATTGAACCGATATAGGTCCGCCTGTGGCCGCGAATTTCGCTTTCATCACGGACCCCACCAAGACTGATGCGAATAAATTCGCGCCCGGTGGCACGTGCCACCGATTTACCCAGGCTGGTTTTACCGACGCCGGGCGGGCCAACAAGACAAAGGATAGGCCCTTTCAGCTTGCGCGAGCGTTGCTGGACAGCAAGGTATTCGACAATGCGTTCCTTGACCTTCTCAAGACCGTAGTGGTCGTCATCCAGAACCTTTTGCGCGTTCAACAGGTTCTTTTTCACGCGTGATTTCACCCCCCACGGGATCGACAGCATCCAGTCAAGATAGTTGCGCACCACAGTCGCCTCGGCTGACATGGGCGACATGTTTTTCAGCTCTTTCAGCTCGCCCTCGGCCTTTTCACGAGCCTCTTTTGACAGCTTGGTTTCGCGAATTTTTTCCTCAAGCTCGGCCATTTCGTTGGGACCGTCGCCGTTTTCGTCGCCCAGCTCTTTCTGAATGGCCTTCATTTGCTCGTTCAGATAATATTCACGCTGGGTGCGCTCCATCTGGCTTTTGACGCGGGTTTTGATCTTTTTCTCGACCTTCATCACCGACATTTCGCCCTGCATCAGGCCATAAACCTTTTCAAGCCGCTCGGCGACGGAAAGGGTCTCTAAAAGCTCCTGCTTTTGCTCAACCTCTACGCCCAGATGCCCAGCCACCAGATCGGCAAGTTTGTCAGATTCGCGGGTTTCTGATACTGCCGCCAACGCTTCTTCGGGGATGTTTTTCTTTATCTTGGCATAACGCTCAAATTCCTCGCCGACCGAACGAACAAGCGCAGTAATGGTGTCAGGGTCACCTTCGGTTTCTTCCAGCATTTCAGCGCGGGCCTCAAAGAAGACATCGTTTTCAAGGTATTCAACGATGCGCACCCGCGCCTGCCCCTCGACCAGTACCTTAACGGTGCCGTCGGGCAGTTTTAAAAGTTGCAGCACATTGGCCAGCACGCCGGTTTGGTAAATTCCGTCACTGTCGGGATCGTCAACGCCCGGGTCAATCTGGCTGGACAGCAGGATCTGCTTGTCGTCTGCCATCACCTCTTCCAAAGCCTTCACACTTTTTTCGCGACCAACGAAAAGTGGCACGATCATATGCGGAAAGACCACGATATCGCGCAATGGCAGGACAGGATGGGAGATTGAGAGTTGCTCGCTCATGATTTTTTCCTTGTATTTGGCCGATGCAACGGTCCCATCACGGCAACCAATCGCATCTCCTGTTCACGGTTTGTTAATTTGGGGGTCCACGCCCGCTTTTTCAACCGCTGACCGGATTGTTGTTCACATTGTGCCTTCCCAAATTGGCGGGGGCAAGGCCGGACTTGGGCAAAAAGGTCGCAAATCCCCTAAGAATTTTCTCATTATTTGCCGGTTGTGCCGGTTCAAAGCGGTTCTATGTCGCCCTGTTCACGATTTGCATGAAACATGGCCTCAAATTCACCAAATTGGCCTGCTGCAATCGCCTCTCTCATTTCTGCCATAAGATCTTGATAATATTGCAGGTTGTGCCAGGTCAGAAGCATCGAGCTGATAATCTCATGGCTGCGGAAAACGTGGTGCAGGTAAGCGCGGGAGTAGTTTTGACAGGCGGGACAGGTGCAGCTTTCGTCCAGTGGCCGCGGGTCATCCATATGGCGGGCATTCTTGATGTTGAGCACCCCGCGGCGGGTGAAAACCTGCCCGGTGCGGCCCGAGCGTGACGGCAAAACGCAATCCATCATATCAATGCCGCGCTTGACCGCCCCGACGATGTCATCAGGTTTGCCGACACCCATCAGATAACGGGGCTTGTCGGTGGGCAGCATGTCGGGCGCATAGTCCAGCACCCCAAACATTGCCTCTTGCCCCTCTCCTACTGCAAGCCCGCCAACCGCATAGCCATGAAAGTCGATTTCCGTTAGTTTTTCGGCACTTACCGCACGTTGGTCAGGAAAAACACTTCCTTGCTGGATACCAAATAGGGCATGGCCCGGGCGATCCCCGAATGCGTCGCGACTTCGCTTGGCCCAGCGCATGGAAAGCTGCATGCTTTCCAGCGCTTGCGCCTCGGTTGCCGGATGCGGGGTGCATTCGTCAAACGCCATGACAATGTCCGAGCCCAGCAGCCGTTGAATCTCCATGCTGCGTTCGGGTGTGATCTGGTGCTTGGAACCGTCGATATGGCTTTTGAATGTCACCCCTTCTTCGGTCAGCTTTCTGAGGCCAGCCAGGCTCATCACCTGAAAGCCACCCGAATCCGTCAAGATCGGCCCGGCCCAGTTCATGAACTTGTGCAGACCACCCAACCGGTTAATCCGCTCGGCACCCGGCCTGAGCATCAGGTGATAGGTGTTACCCAAAAGGATATCCGCCCCGGTCGCCGCCACACTTTCCGGCATCATCGCCTTGACGGTGGCCGCGGTGCCAACCGGCATGAAGGCCGGCGTGCGAATATCCCCGCGGGGGGTACGAATACTGCCTGCGCGCGCTTTGCCGTCCGAGGCCGCAAGATCAAAGGAAAAATCTGTCATGCGCCCGTTTATGTCAGCTTGATCGCGGATGCAAAGGGCTGACGAACGGTCAAATGGCCCAAAAACGACCCTTTGGCGCAAATGGGCCAGATCAACAAGGATTTGCCTGCCTTGATGGGATCAGGAGGCGGATATGATTAAACTATTCTGGCTGGCAAATCTTGTCCGGCGCACTATTGGGGCGCAGCGCGGTAAGGCTGCGCGTGGAGGACCTTGTCAGGGCTGAACCCTTCACCCTGCCCCCCATATGCCAGTTTTCGGAATTTACCATGACCCAAACCCAGCCAAAATCACGCCGTTCCGGCGGCCGCGCCGCCAGACAGGCCTTACGCGCCGCACCATTAACCAAAGAAAACCAACCGGTTCGCGCGGGCTTGTCAGGCGGCCAGTACCGCCCTTTGAAAGATGCCGACATAGAACGCATTCATGGTGCGGCCCTGGACGCCCTAGCAGAGATTGGTCTGGCGGACGCGCCTGCTTCGGGCGTCAAAGCAATGACCGACGCCGGCGCGGTACTGGGCGAGGACGGTCGCCTGCGCTTTCCGCGTGCTCTGGTCGAGGACATGCTGGCAAAAGCGGCCCGCGATATCACCCTTTGCGCCCGCGATCCGGAATACGACCTGAAACTTTCAGGCACAAAGGTGCATTACGGCACTGCCGGTGCTGCCGTTCATATGGTTGACGTCGATGGGCGTAATTATCGCGACAGCCAGCTTCAGGACCTGCACGATGCGGCATGTATCGCAGATCAACTTGATAACATTCATTTTTTTCAACGCCCAATGGTGGCGCGTGATGTCGTTGATAACTGCGAAATGGACCTCAATACGATTTATGCCTCGTGCAGCGGCACCACGAAACATGTCGGCACCTCGTTCGGTGATCCGGGTTTTGTCGCAAAGGGTGCGCAATTGCTGCATCTGATCGCGGGGGGCGAAGCCGCATGGCGCGCGCGACCTTTCGTGTCCTGTTCGGTCTGCTTTGTGGTGCCACCGATGAAATTCGCCACCGATGCCTGCGAAGTCATGGAAAACTGCATTCGCGCGGGCTTGCCTGTGCTGTTGCTTTCCGCAGGCCAGGCCGGGGCCACGGCCCCTGCCCCGCTTGCCAGCGCCGTGGTGCAGGCGGTGGCCGAATGTCTTGCGGGGATTGTCTATGTCAACTCTATCGCTCCGGGCCATCCGGCTGTCTTCGGTTCGTGGCCCTTTGTCAGTGACCTGAGAACGGGCGCGATGTCCGGTGGGTCAGGTGAACAGGCGCTTTTGACCGCCGCCTGTGCACAAATGGCCCAGTTTTACGGGTTGCCCAGCGGTTCACCTGCGGGATTTGCCGATGCCAAGCTGCCGGATATGCAGGCGGGGTGGGAACAGATGTGCTCAAACCTGTTGGCCGGGCTTTCAGGGCTGAATATGGTCTATGAGGCAGCAGGCATGCACGCATCCCTGTTGGGTTTTTGCCATGAGAGCCTGATCCTTGGTAACGACCTGATCGGACAGGCCTTGCGCTGTGTTCGCGGGATCGAGGTAACGGACGAGGCATTGTCGCTTGATGTCATCCGCACCACCTGCCTAGAGGGTCCTGGCCATTACCTGGGGACGGATCAGACTTTGGCACTGATGCAAAGCGAGTACCTTTATCCGGATGTGGCCGATCGCTCGACCCCCAAGGAATGGGCCGAACAGGGCAAACCTGACCTGATAGCAAGCGCCCGTTCGCGTAAAGAGGCCATCTTGTCCACGCCCTCTCGCGCCGCGTTTGATGCGCAAACGGATGCAGCCATCCGATCAGCGTTCAAAATTCATCTAAAGTCATAAACGACCCGCAAGACATTGAAGATAAGCCTGAAAACCTATCCGGCCTTTTCTTCTAACGTCAGCCATTCATCCTCGGCCGCGGCTAAAGCTGTTTGCCGCTCAACCAGCCCGGTGCTGGCTTTGCTGAATTTTCTGGGTTCGCGGGTGAATAGCTCGGGGTCGGACAGAAAGCTTTCCAGCTTGGCAATCTCGCTTTCCAGCCGAGCAATTTCATCGGGCAGAATCTTCAACCGATGTTGCTCAACATAAGACAGGCCACCATTGGCAACGGGCGGCTTTGTCTTGTCTTTTGGCGGAGCGGGTTGTTTTAACGCTGTTTTGGTTTTTTCAGGGCTGCGCGGTGCTTCTTCGCCCTTTTGCGCCAGATAATCGGACCAGCCACCGGCATAGATGGTCGCATTTCCGTCGCCCTCCATGGCGATGGTCGTCGCTGCCACCCGGTCAAGGAAATCACGATCATGGCTGACTAAAATCACCGTCCCGTCATATTCGCCCAAAAGCTCCTGCAACAAATCAAGTGTTTCCACGTCAAGGTCGTTGGTCGGCTCATCCAGCACCAGCAGGTTCGATTGCCGTGCCATGATCCCGGCCAGGATAAGGCGGGCCTTTTCACCACCCGAAAGCGAACGTACCGGCGCACGCGCCTGAGCCTCGCTGAACAAAAACTCCTTAAGGTATCCAACCACATGACGCGGCTGACCACGCACCATGACCTGATCGGCCTTGCCCGAGATGCCAAGCTCGGCGTTTCCCGTCAGGGTTTCCCACAGGCTGGCGTTTTCGTCCAGCCCGGCGCGGTTTTGGTCAAACAGAGCAAGCTCCAGCCCGGTGCCGCGGCTGATGGTGCCGGTATCGGATATTTCATTGCCGATAAGCATGTTTAAAAGCGTGGTTTTACCGGCCCCATTGGGACCAACCAGCGCCACCCGGTCGCCGCGATTGATGCGCAGGTCGAAATCACGCAAGATCACCTTGTCGCCGTAAGTCTTTGATATCCCTTTGGCTTCAATGACCTTACGTCCGGACTTCGGACCTGCCTCAAGCGCCATCGCGGCCTTGCCCTGCCGGTTTATCTGCGCCGCGCGATCTGCCCGCATGGCCTGAAGGGCGCGCACCCGCCCCTGATTGCGTTTTCGCCGTGCTGAGATACCCTCAACGGCCCATCGCGCTTCGGCCTTGATACGGCGGTTAAGCTTGTGGCGCGCACTATCCTCTTCTTCCCAATGCTTATCACGCCAGGCCTCAAAACCATCAAAACCCTTGTCCTGACGGCGCAAGGCCCCCCGGTCCAGCCACAATGTGGCACGGGTCAGGGCGCGCAGAAACGCCCGGTCATGGCTGATCAGAACGAAAGCGGCGCGGGTCTCGCCCAAGCGGCGCTCAAGCCAGGTAATCGCCTGAATATCAAGGTGGTTGGTCGGCTCATCAAGCAGCATCAGATCCGGTGCCTCGGCCAGTAAACGCGCCAAAGCCGCACGGCGCCGTTCGCCGCCCGAAGCCGTCGCCACTGCATTGTCAGGGTCAAACCCCAACCCCTCGGCGGCCTGTTCGACCAGATAATCCTGCCCCGGCTCAAGCCCGGTTGTTGCAAAATCACCCAAAGTGGCAAAGCCCGACATATCCGGGTGCTGTTCCATGTAACTTACCGAAATTCCTGCCGGCAAAACGCGCGAACCATGATCGACCTCGATCAGGCCCGCCATCAGCTTCATCAGGGTGGATTTCCCTGACCCGTTACGCCCGACCAGCGCCAACCGGTCCCCGGGCTGCACCACCAGATCCAACTGGTCAAACACCGGATCCCCGCCAAAAGTCAGCGAAATACCAGAAAGCTGTAAAAGAGGTGAACGCGCCATAGCCGGGGCGTAAGTGGTTCACAGGCCAAGGTCAACGCGTTCGCGGGCTTTCCTAAAAACTATTGCCGTGCCACCGCCCTTAAGACCTGTGCGCGCCCCTGAGGCACGGATTTGACCTCTAGCCCGGTGAAGACATGCATCGTTCTGAGGCCCCGGTCCACAACCGCGTGATCACTGACCCAGCCCCCCATCAAAAGGTAAGTCCGCAATAGTGGCGGCATTACCCGCATCGCGCGGCGTTTTTCAGCCTGGCAATCATAATTACCGGCAAAATGCACCACTTCCTTGGCCTTTTGTCGCGGTCGCCAGCGCTTTGGGGCAATATGGTGTTGCTTGAGCTGGGTAAAAGCCACCCGGTAAGGGGCGGCATCGATACCCGCAAAGGAAGAACAGCCAAACATCATCTCAAACCCCTCGCAATCGACCAATCGTGTCATCACAGCCCATGCCACGCGGAGGATTTCGGGGTCCCGTAATCCGGGAAGTATGCAAAACCGCCCCATCTCAACCATCCTGCCGGGATAGTTTTCAAGTGCGGAAAGGTTGTAAAACTGCGCCGAGTAGCTTTCGGGAATCACCTTGCCGCTTTCCAGTGCCAACAGCCGAAAACAGCCAACAAGAGTGCCCGAGTCCGCTTCCTCGATCAGGACTTGTGTGCAGGTGCTGTCAAAAGCGTCTTCGTCGCACCCTTCACCGTCCGGGTTAACAAAGGCACGAAAACGAAGGTGCTGTGCGGCACGAATATCACCCACCTGGCGCGTCAGCCGGGCGCGATATTTTCCCTTTTGAAAGACTAAAGGCTTCATGGCACTACCGTTGTTTAAGGGCATTCTGCCTTTACATATGACCTTTTGGGCTTGTCTGTGGAACAGGTGATCCCGTGGGAACAGTCAAAAAGGCGGCCATATTGTGAAAAAAGTCACTAAAACAGACGCAGAATGGCGCGCCCAGCTTACAGACATGGCATACAAAGTCACCCGTCAACATGCCACTGAGCGCGCTTATTCCCATGCCGGTTTTCCTGAAAACCCGGGCCAGTTTACCTGTATCTGCTGCGGGGCAGAGCTTTTTGGGCAGGATGATAAGTTTGATGCAGGTTGCGGCTGGCCCTCGTTCAGCGCACCGTTGAAATCGGAAAATATCGGCGAAAGCGAGGATAACAGCCTGTTCATGCGCCGGACCGAAGTGCATTGTCAGCATTGTGCGGCGCATCTGGGTCACGTCTTTCCGGACGGACCAGAGCCAACCGGTTTACGCTATTGTATCAATGGCGCGGCGCTGAAATTCATCCCGGATCACGATTAGGCATTTCAGACATTGCAGGCCACCAGCCACGGGCGCCGATCAGGAATACTGCGTGGCGAAGCCACACAATTTGGCAACGCTCGCGGCGTTAACGCCCCTATAGCAGGTTTGAGACGTCGACCTGGCCGAAGCTGCCAAACAATTGCTTGATAAAGGTTATGCCTTTGATATTGCTTTCGGTTACCCGGCGAGACAGCACAATTACCCGGCCGTCTTCCAATCCGAACTGCTCGACATTCTCAACCACTCCACGATCGTTAAAGCTGATCGCAAGGACTTGGCGTTCAATCTCTTCCGGTGCGTTATAGGCGAAATGGCGAAAACGGCTTTGCACGAAATACCAGGCAGTTCCGGTAAGAAGCCCCGATGTACCCGGTGCCCCGATCGAGCCTTCTAGGGATTCGCGCGTGTCAACGCCGACCAGAATAAGATCAAGCTCTTCATCACTTGGCATATAGCCGTGATTACGAAAGGTCGCAGTGCAGGACGCGACGACTAAGGCCAAAAGGGCCACCGCCGTTATCCTGACGATTTGCCTGTACCCGCGCATAACGCCCCCTTGCCTCGTTGTGAACCTGTGCTTATCCGCTTACAGAAGGATTGCACAACGTTCAAGAAATGAAAACGATCATGACCCCGCAAACACCGGCAAAGACGGTTTTACGCCACTCTCTCGAGGTTGCATCCCTAGCCCGTTATACCGGCGAGCGCCATATTGACCTGGTGCCCGACGCTGACGAACTGGCTGCCTTAAGTGGTCAGTTGGGGGCCAGTATCTTACGCAAGGTTTCTCTAAAAGGTCAGCTGGAGCCTGTGGGCAAGCGTGACTGGCTGCTTACCGCGCGGCTTGGGGCGACGATCATCCAGCCCTGCGTGGCCACCCTGGCCCCGGTTACCACGCGGGTTGAAGAGGATGTCGTGCGCCTGTGGCAGGCCGAAATCGGCGACAAAGCCGAAGCGGGCAGCGAAGAAGAGATGCCCGGGGATACAAGCGAAGAACAACTGGGCAATACAATTGATCTGGGTCAGGTATTGGTCGAATCACTGGCGCTTGCCGTGCCCCTTTATCCACGCGCCGAGGGGGTTGAAATGGAACAGGCGGTCTTTGCCGCCCCAGGCATCGCGCCAATGCATGACGAAGATGCACGCCCATTTGCAGGCCTAGCGGCTTTGCGTGGCAAACTGGAAAAAGCAGGTGAAAAGGACGACGGCGAAAGCGGCGAAGACACCTGAGGTCGCCAAAATGGAAAACCGCTTGCAAATGCTCCAAATCGTTCTATGTTCCCGGCCTTCCCATAAAGATGGGTTGGCACCGCGCTGAGATCAGCGTAAGAGGCGCGCAGAAACAAAGAACAGATCCAAGAACAGACCGGGCAATGGCCCCGAGAAACCCGGGCCGAGGCCCCCGAGAAATGCAAAGGTTGAGACATGGCTGTCCAACAGAACAAAGTTTCCAAATCCCGCCGCAATAACCGGCGTGCTCATGACGCATTGGTTGCGGCTAACCCCGACGAATGCTCGAATTGCGGTGAACTGAAGCGCCCGCATCACGTGTGCCCTTCCTGTGGTCATTACGACGACCGCGAAGTGGTTGCGATGGTTGACGACGCGCTGTTTGACGACGACGAGGACGCGGCGTAAGCCCGGCCTTGTTTCAACCGTTATCACCCCGGTCATTGCCCGGGCCCGGCTTGTCTGATACCTCCCATTAAGGGGCACGTTGATCATGCAGAGCGGGACAAGCAAACATACGATCATCTCGGTTGACGCCATGGGCGGCGACCGTGGACCCGTGGCAATTGTCGCGGGTCTTTCGCTTTTGGCCGGTCGCGACTCCGATATCGGCTTTATCCTGCATGGCGACAAGCCGACCCTGACCAGACTGGTTGGGCGACGCAAGGAACTTGCCGGGCGATGTGAAATTCGCCACGCGGATGAAGTCGTCTCGATGGAAGACAAGCCCAGCCACGTGATGCGCAAGGGGCAAAAAACCTCGATGTGGTCCACCGTTGAGGCGGTGAAAGCACATGAGGCCGAAGTTGCGGTCAGTTGCGGCAATACCGGCGCCCTGATGGCGCTTTCGATGATTCGCTTACGCAAACTGCCCGGTGTCAGCCGCCCGGCCATTGCCTGTCTGTGGCCATCGCGTAATCCGGGCGGGTTCAATATTATGCTGGACGTGGGCGCTGACATTCGTGCCGATGAGACCGATTTGCTGCAATATGCCCTGATGGGGGCCTCTTATGCGCGCAATGGTCTGGGATTGAAAAGCCCACGTATTGGTCTGCTGAATGTCGGCACCGAGGAGCATAAAGGCCGCCCCGAACTGAAAGCAGCATATGAGCTGATCGCTGATGAGGCGAAACAGGCCCATTTTGAGTTCGTCGGTTTTGTCGAAGGCGGGGATATCCCCTCAGCGAAGGTCGACGTGATCGTCACGGACGGATTTACCGGCAATGTGGCGCTGAAAACAGGTGAAGGTACAGCAACGCTCAGTCGTGATTTACTGCGCGAGGCTTTGAAATCGACCTGGCTGTCAGTGCTTGCCGCGTTCATCGCCTCGGCGTCACTGAAACGTCTGAATGCACGCATTGATCCGCGCCGGGTCAATGGCGGGGTGTTTTTAGGGCTGAATGGCACTGTGGTCAAAAGCCACGGCGGGGCGGATGCCACAGGAGTTGCCGCGGCAGTCGGGTTGGCCGCAGACCTGGCACGTTCAGGTTTCAGCCAAAAGCTGGCAGCAAGGGTTGCATCCGCAGGTACGCCGCGCGAAGATGTGAGTGACGAAAAGAATGAGGGCGGACAGCCAAAATGACAAGACGCGCTATGGTCCGAGGGGTTGGGCACTATTTGCCCGAACGCATTGTTCCCAACAGCTTTTTCGAAGATATCGTTGATACTTCTGACGAGTGGATCCGCACAAGATCCGGCATCGAACGACGACATTTTGCTGCCGAAGGTGAAACCACCTCGCATATGGCGGTAAAGGCGGCCAAGGCAGCCCTGAAAGACGCCGGAATGAGTGTGGGCGACATTGATGCCATCATCGTCGCCACGACGACGCCGGACCTGACCTTTCCGTCAACCGCCACGATGGTTCAGCAGGGCCTGGGCATGGAGCGCGGCTTTGCCTTTGATATCCAAGCGGTTTGTGCCGGCTTCATTTTCGCATTGGTCAATGCCAATGCATTGATTGTCACCGGTCAGGCCGAGCGGATACTTGTTATCGGTGCCGAAACGTTTTCGCGCCTTCTGGACATGAAAGACCGTGCCACTTGCGTATTGTTTGGCGACGGCGCCGGGGCTTTGGTCCTGGAAGCACACGCCGCCACCGGCACCAACGCCGATCGTGGTATCCTAGCCTCGGACCTTAATTCCGACGGACGTGATCGCGATATGCTTTATGTAGACGGTGGCCCCTCGTCTACCGGAACCACCGGGGTGGTAAAAATGCTGGGTAACCAGCTTTTTCGCCGTGCGGTCGAACGCCTGACTGAAACTGCGCATCATGCGCTGGGCAAGGCCGGTTTGTCGGATAATGACGTCGACTGGATTGTGCCTCATCAGGCCAATATCCGCATCATTCAGGGCACTGCCAAAAAAATGGGCATCCCGATGGAGAAAGTGATTGTTACCGTTGCCGACCATGGCAACACCTCTGCCGCCTCGATCCCACTGGCCCTTTCGGTTGGCAAAGCCGAGGGAAAAATAAAGAAAGGCGACCTTATCGTTACCGAGGCAATCGGTGGCGGTTTAGCCTGGGGGGGCGTGGTTTTACGCTGGTAAAGCGCCAAATCGTGCTCAATCGCGCACTGAGCGCAACATTCAGACCTTTTTACAACCCGTTGTTATTGACTCGTAAATTCAAACCTCCCTATGGTTAACCCAAGCATCAAGGGGATCAAGATGAGCAACAAGACACTGACACGTATGGACCTTGGCGAAGCGGTTTTTCGCGAAGTCGGTCTGTCACGTAATGAAAGCGCCGGATTGGTTGAAAGCGTTTTGGGCCACATGTCCGATGCGCTGGCATCCGGCAAATCGGTCAAAATCTCGTCCTTTCGCACCTTCAGCGTTCGCGACAAAAACGCTCGCATCGGGCGCAACCCGAAAACTGGCGAAGAGGTACCGATTTTGCCGCGCCGGGTTTTGACCTTTCGCCCCTCGCACCTGATGAAAGATCGGGTTGCTGCGGGCAACAAAAGCTAGGCCTCAAGTTGCGACCAGACCTGCAACCAGATCAGTGACAGGTAATTTGTTATGACCAACAAGTCCCCGGACGCCTTTCGCACCATCAGCGAAGTGGCAGAATGGTTGGGTGTGCCGACGCATGTATTGCGTTTTTGGGAAAGCCGTTTTGCGCAGGTAAAGCCGGTAAAGCGCGCCGGTGGGCGGCGATATTATCGCCCGGCCGACATGGAGCTTTTGGGCGGCATCCGCAAATTGCTGCACGAAGACGGCATGACCATCCGCGGGGTGCAAAAGCTTTTGCGCGAACAGGGCGTTAAGCATGTGGCCGAATTGTCGCCCGATATCAATGATTTGGACTTGAGTGATGCATCGCCATCAAACGTGGTAACGCTAGATGTCACCGCATCGGTTGATGCCGAAGAACTTACTGCAACACTTGTATCTGATGACGCACCGGCCAGCGACACAGCGAACGAACCCGACACGCCTTCCATCCCCAGGACGGAAGAAGCACTTACCGCCGGTATCTCCGAACCGAATGAAGCTGATCCGGAACCGCAGATGCCACCCGAGACTCCGCAAGAGATCCCGGCGGGTCCGGAAGAATCACCCCCCGACGCACCGGTGGAAGCACCTCCGGAACCGCCTCTGGAAATCCCCGGCGACATGCCTGATGAGGCAGTACCTGAAGAAACGACTGAGATTTCCGATGATTCCGTTGATGATGACAGCGCGTCCGACATGCTGATGGACAGCCCAGAGGCCCTCGATTTTCTGGCCCATGATGCGGATGTTACCCCGCCGATGGAAACCATGGCCAGGAATGATCAGGCTGAACCAATGGTGCCAGAGCCGCCTGCCACTTTGGACATTTCACGTATTCCCGATGACCCGGTTGAGGATGATGGCGATTTGTCGGCTGGTGAAGACGGCCTTCTGACCAATCTGCGCAACGCCCAGAAAACATCCGCCTGGCGCAATCAAAATGCCGGTGAACTTGGCGAATTGAATCAACGCCTTTTAGCCTTGAAAAACCGAATGAACCGCGAAAGGCGACAAGCATAATCGCCTTGAACGCATCCAAAGCGCTTCGCCATGTTGTTGGATCACAGCGATATGGTGAAACGCCCGGAACCTCCCGATATCATGAGCGCTTAGAGCTCAAGTTGAGGCTCAACTTGAACTCGAATCGATTTATGGTTTTTCCAGCTTGCCAAGGGCAGCAAAACCACTATGTAAGAGCAAATGTCGGGCTATGGCGCAGTCTGGTAGCGCGTCCGTCTGGGGGACGGAAGGTCGCAGGTTCGAACCCTGCTAGCCCGACCAATCGACTAATCGCCCGTGCAACCGCGCGGGCGTTCTTGCATCCGGGACAGGCATTCGGGGGGAAGGCATGAACAAAATCGCTGAGACCGACACCGGCGTTTTATCAAGCCAGAGCATCCAGGTGATGATCGATGAAGGCGTCATCGCTGCAACGCCTGATATTATTGCCAATCAGATTCAGCCCGCCTCGCTGGACCTGCGCCTTGGCGATGTGGCCTACCGGGTGCGCGCATCCTTTCTGGCCGGTGAAAACACCCCGGTTGCCGAGCGTCTTTCGGAATTTGAAATGCACCGCATAGACCTTACCGGTGGGGCAGTACTGGAAAAAGGCGCGGTCTATGTCGTGCCTTTGATGGAAAGATTGGCGCTGCCCGAAGGTGTGCAGGCGGTGGCGAACGCCAAAAGCTCGACCGGGCGACTGGACCTTTTAACCCGCGTAGTCACCGATGGCGGGGTTGAGTTTGACCGTATCGCAGAAGGCTATGACGGGCCGCTTTATGCCGAAATTTGCCCGCGTAGTTTTTCGGTGCTGGTACGCCCCGGAATGCGCCTTAATCAGATACGGTTTCGCGCCGGACAGGCTTTGTTGTCAGATAATGATCTGCGTGCGCGCCATGCAAGGGACCGGCTGGTCGATGGTGCGGCGCATATAGATCAGGGCCTTGGTTTCTCGGTGGATTCCCGCCCCCAGACGGGAAACCTGATCGGCTACCGCGCCAAACCTCATACGGGCGTGATCGATCTTGGCCGGATCGGCTATTATGACCCGGCAGAATACTGGGAGGCGCTGCACACAGACGAAGGCCGTCTGATCTTGGACCCCGGTGCCTTTTACATCCTTGTCAGCCGCGAGGCGGTGCATATCCCACCCGATTGCGCCGCCGAGATGGCGCCGTATCTGGCCATGGTTGGCGAGTTTCGGGTACATTACGCGGGCTTTTTTGACCCCGGATTTGGCCATGATGGTGCCGGTGGCGCAGGTTCGCGCGGAGTATTGGAGGTACGCTGCCACGAGGCACCCTTTGTGCTGGAACATGGCCAAAGGGTCGGGCGGCTGGTCTATGAGCACATGCGCGAAGTGCCCAAACAGCTTTACGGCAAAGATCTGGCCTCGAATTATCAGGGTCAGGGTTTAAAGTTATCAAAGCATTTCAAGTCTTTATAAGACTTCCTACCAAACTTCCAAGTAACCTGGCCTCAGCGCAACCGCCGCATCATCCGCGCCGCCTGGCGCGCGCGTTTGGCGCTTTGACGGGCCTGACGCGCCTGCTGGCGTTCGGCGGGCGTCATCTCCTCGGCCGGTTTACCGCGACGTGATGCTACATTGACGCCCTGATTAATTGCTTTGCGCATGAACAACCGCATGATCATTCGTACTATCTGGTCGGCATTCATTTCTGCCCCCTTTTCTGCTCATGTCGCAGCCTATCGGTAAAACGTGGCTTTTTGTGGGCAGAGTTATGCGCGCTTTTGCGCATTCAGTCCTCGAACAATTCTGACTGACCTTCCTCGGCCTCGTCTTCGTCGTCACTGTCAGGACCCGGCATCAGGCCCGGTGGTGGGCGGCTTTCCAAAAGTCCGGCCGAGCGCAGTTCTTTCAGACCCGGCAGGTCGCGGGCGCTTTCAAGGCCGAAATGGTCCAGAAATTCCTGCGTCACCACAAAAGTCACCGGTCTGCCCGGTGTCATCCTGCGGCGGCCAAAACGGATCCATTCCTGTTCGATCAGCAAATCGACCGTACCACGCGATACGGACACGCCGCGGATCTCTTCAATTTCAGCGCGTGTAACGGGCTGATGATAGGCGATGATGGACAGGGTTTCGATCGCGGCGCGGCTAAGTTTCCGGGTCTCAACGCTTTCTTTTTGCATGAGAAAACCCAGATCGGATGCGGTGCGAATGGCCCAGGCGTCACCTACTTTTACCACTTGCACCCCGCGCCCTTCATAGCGTCTCTTAAGGTGCACCAAGGCCTCGGCCGGGTCCGATCCGTGCGGCATGCGTGCGGCCATGTCCGAAAGCGTCACCGGCTCACCCGAGGCAAACAATACCGCTTCGACCATGCGTTCCTGCTCACCCATGGGTGGGGCTTCAAACAGGCTTTCCTCGTCGTTTCTGTCCTCAGTCATCGCCGGTCTTTCGTATCTGAATGGGTGCGAAAGTCTCGCCCTGCCTTATCTCAATGGACCCCGCCTTGGCCAGTTCCAGCGTAGCGGCAAAATTGGCGGCTGTGGCGCTGCGCCTGCGGCCCGGGTCAACCTCCCAGCCCTCGGGCAGGTACGAGGTCAGATCGGTCCACTCGCCTGCATAACCGATCAGGCCACGCAACCGGTCCAACGCCTGTTCCAGCGTCATGATCGATTTGCGGTCCAAGATAAGGGGGCGAAACTCATCCTTGGTGCGGATGCGCGCATAGCCCTGCATCAGATCCATCAAGCTGGCCGAATAAGTCACCCGACGCCGACGCATGACATCTTCGGGCAGGCCGCGCGCGAAAAAGTCACGCCCCTTTTGGTCACGCGCCATCAAACGGGCAGCAACGTCGCGCATCGCGGCAAGACGTTCAAGCTGAAAAGCCAGATGAGCCGCCAGTTCTTCGCCCGACGGCCCCTCTTCGCCCGGCTCGGGTGGCAGCAACAACCGCGATTTCAGGAATGCCAGCCACGCGGCCATGACCAGATAATCAGCGGCCAGTTCAATACGCAGGGTTCGCGCCTTGTCGATGAAACCCAGATACTGTTCGGCCAGTTCCAGCACCGATATTTTGCGCAGGTCAACCTTTTGGGTGCGGCTTAAAGTCAAAAGCAGGTCCAGCGGCCCTTCATAGCCATCGACATCAACGATCAGCGCCTCAGCAGCCATTCGTTCGCTGACCGAGATTATGTCGCTTTGAAAATCGTCGTCAGTCACCTTCCGCCTGCCCCTGTTCCTGGTCCCGTCCCTGTCCAACATCCGAACCGGAATTGTCCCCGGTCATCAATGCGTGAAATTCAGCTTCAGCGGCGCGAATGTCAATGGGTATAGGGGCCGCGCGCCAGTTCAGAGCCTTGTCCGCACGTTCCTGAGCCGCCTCTTGCAGGGTCCCGGCAGCCAGAGCCACTTCGTGCATTTCATCGCGTTTGCCACTGCAATGCAGGACCAGATCACAGCCCGCATCCAAAGCCGCCCTGCCGCGTTGCCCAAGCGGTCCTTGCAGCGCCGACATCGAAATGTCGTCGGTCATCAGCAGCCCGTGAAACCCAAGCTCGCCGCGGATCATCGCAATAACCTCGGGCGAAAGGGTCGCCGGGTGGCGTGGGTCCAGATCCTCATAAATCACATGCGCCGTCATTGCGATTGGCAATTCGGCGAGCGGTTCAAAGGCCATGAAGTCGGACCAACGCAAGGTTTTCCATTTCTCGGAAACCCGGGGCAGTTCCTCATGGCTGTCAAGGCTGGCACGCCCTTGCCCCGGCATGTGTTTGACCACCGGCAAAACCCCGCCATCCAGCAAAGCCTGGGCGACAGTCCCGGCAATTTCCGAGACCCGCACCACGTCTTCACCGTAGCAGCGGTTTTTCAACACCGGGTGGGTGTCGACGCTGGCAATATCGGCAACCGGGGCGCAATTCCCGTCGATCCCGACCGCCCGCAATTCGTCAGAAATCAGGCGGTAGCGCAGATACATCGCCTTGACAGCACCTTTTTTGTTTTGGCGTACCTGTTCAAGCGGAGGCAGCCAGTCGCGCCAATGCGGCAGGGTCAGGCGCGCCACCCGCCCGCCTTCTTGATCAATGAATACCGGCGCGTCCCGGCCAACCGCATTGCGCAGGTCGGCTGTAAGCGCCTGAAGTTGCGCCGGGTCTTCCACATTACGGGCAAAAAGGATGAAGCCCCACGGATTGGTGTCGCGAAAGAACGCGGCCTCATCGGCTGACAGGCTGGGGCCTTCACAGCCAAAGATATACGCGCCCTGCCCGGTCATCAGCTAGCGCGTCATCACCGGGATACAGGCCGCCTGGCCTGTCATCAGTGCAGCGCAAAAGCGGCGCGCGTCACTCAGGTCATCAAATCCCAATGCGCGCAGGCGAAAAAAGGTTTTTCCGCCTGAAGTGGCTTGCTCGATCACCCTTTCCTTGCCGGAAAGGTAATCCTCAAACCGCACCATCAACCGGTTCCATTCAGCGCGTGCGACTTCGGGGCTGTCAAAGGCACCAAGCTGCACCAGTCTTGTGCCAACGGGGATGTCCGTCGCCGCGACTTCACGCACAGATGGAAAACCTGCATCGGCGGGTTCGGGGGCGGCAATCGAACCGGCCTCGGCGGCCAGAGCGGCCGAGGCAGCCGCAAGCTGAGCCAAATCATCGGGCCGGTAATTCGGGTGCGGCGAACGAACCAGACCCGGTACTGATGTCGAAATGACCTGTGGCTGTAAAAGAGCGGCAGCAACTGCGCTGTTGGCGGCCTCCAGCGTCGCCGAAGCGTTATTTGAAGAGGTTGGGACAATGTCGGTCACTGCCTCGGACAGAGGCGCGACATCTTCGGTCAATTGGTCGGCCAGGGCCAGTATCTGGTCAGCCGCGTCCGAGGGATCGGTGCTTTCGGCTGGCACTGGTCGCGCCGGGGCCGGGGTGCTAAGCGCGGAAACCTCGCTTCGCGCCATCGCGGGTGCATCCTCGGGGGTCAATCCGACAATGGGTGGTGCCAGTGCAAGGGTATCGGCGGGCGCTTCGGCGCCGCCCTCTGCCTGAACCGCATTCACCGAAAAGCCCTGATAAGCGGCGGATTCGCCTCCCGGATCATCGGGTTGAACGCGCATCGGGCCGTCCACAGCGCGCACAACCGGGATGCCCGATACATCGCGTACCGCCAGTTTATAACCCCAGACACCAAGACCGATCAGCAAAGTCAGAGAAATAACTGCGCCCAAAAGGCTGGTTAATCCACCGCCCTGACTGTCCTCAGTCTGGCCTTCAGTATCGTTCGGAAATTCGCGCGGGTCTTCGGTAACGCCGCCGTCTGCCTGTGCCGCCTGTACTGCCAGTACCATGCCTGCCTTTCCGTCGGAACGGGATGCCTGCCCGAACCGGATCTCTGCTCATGTCTCAGCCCCGACTGCCAACTGCGATTGTTATCAGCGCATTTCTTCGGCAGGGGTTACGCCCAGAATACCAAGACCTGCAGAAAGTACAACGCCGGCGGCACTTGGCAGGGCGATTTTTGCCGCCGTGGCTTTCGCGTCACCTTCCTGAAGGAACCTCAGTTGCGCGTTTTCATTGCCAGCGTGCCATAAAGCATGGAAATCAGAGGCCAGTTCATAAAGGTAAAAGGCTACCCGGTGCGGTTCATGCAGGCGTGCTGCGATCTCGACCAGACGCGGCCATTCTGCCAGCTTTTTGGCCAGCGCAAACTCGGCCGCATCGGTTAGCAGTGGCGCGGAAGGCGCGTCAACACCCACCTCAGCGGCCTTGCGCTGCACCGACCGCAGCCGGGCATGGGCGTATTGCACGTAAAATACCGGATTTTCCCGGCTTTGTTCCAGCACCTTGTCAAAGTCGAAATCCAGCGGCGCATCGTTTTTACGGGTGAGCATAACAAATCTGGCAACATCAGCCCCGACCTGATCAACCACATCACGCAAAGTGACAAAATTGCCCGCGCGTTTCGACATCTTGAAGGGCTGGCCATTCTTAAACAGGCGCACCAGTTGGGTCAGCTTGATATCAAGCGGCACAGTACCGGCCGAAAGCGCCGACACCGCAGCCTTCATGCGTTTGACATAGCCGCTGTGATCAGCACCCAAAACATCAATTAACTGGTCGAAGCCCCTGTTTATCTTATCAAAATGATAGGCGATGTCAGGGGCGAAATAGGTCCATCCGCCATCTGATTTCTGGATCGGCCGATCGACATCGTCGCCATGCGCGGTCGAGCGGAACAGGGTCTGTTCACGTGGCTCCCAATCATCGGGCATCTTGCCTTTAGGGGGTTCCAGCGTGCCTTTATAGATCAGGTCTTTGGCTCGCAAATCCTCGATCGCCGATTCTATCAGGCCGGTGCCATATAGCGATTTCTCGCTAAAAAAGAGATCCATTTTAATCCCGATTGCGGCCAGATCTTCGCGGATCAAAACCATCATCGCGTCGGTGGAATAGGCGCGCAGCTCGGCCAGCCAGACCGCCTCGGGCTGGTCGAGCCACTTGTTACCGATCTCATCGGCCAGCGCTTGCCCGATTGGCACGAGGTAGTCGCCGGGATAAAGCCCCTCGGCGATCTCAGGCACAAAACCAAGCGCTTCGCGGTAGCGTTCATAAACCGAGCGCGCCAGCACATCGACCTGTGCGCCGCCATCGTTGATATAGTATTCGCGCGTTACATCATGGCCAGAATATTCCAGTAACGCAGCCAGCGTGTCGCCAAACACCGCGCCACGCGTGTGGCCGACATGCAACGGACCAGTGGGGTTGGCCGAGACGAATTCCACATTCACCTTCTGCCCCTGCCCCATTTTCGAGCGGCCATAGCCTTCGTCCGCCAAAATACCGGCGACCAGAGCGGTCCAGACATCAGGCGCAAGCGTCAGGTTCAAAAAGCCCGGCCCTGCCACTTCGGCGCGGGAAATACGCGGGTCTTCTTGCAGGCGACCGGCAAGCGCCTGGGCAATGTCGCGAGGCTTCAACCCAGCAGGTTTTGCCAACACCATCGCCGCGTTGGTCGCCATATCGCCATGCGCTGCATCGCGCGGTGGTTCAACCGTGACATTGGTCATCGCCAGACCAGATGGCAATTGACCGGCCTCAACCATGGCCTCAAGCTGGTTGGTGACGAGGATGCGGATATCTTGAAACAAGTTCATGTTTTTCACTCTCTCAGTATGGCGCGGGTTTAGCACGGCACACAACAAGGTCAACGCCCGCTTGACACCAAATCTCACCAAGCACTGATTGACGCAAAGGGGAACAGCCCATGCAAAATACCGAGATTTACTGCCTCAATCCACTTGTTGCTGTCATAAACGATGCTTTTGACGCGGTGACCGCGGAACACATCTTAGCGACCGCGCGAAAGGCAAACAGCGCCTGTTCACGGTCTTGGGCTATCTCAACGATGTTGAAGAAGGTGGTGAAACAGGATTTCCAGCCCTGAAGATATCGGTGCGGCCCCGGCTTGGACATATTGTGATTTTTTCCAATACCCAGCCTGGCAATGACCACATGCACCCGCATGCATTTCATGCCGGTTTTCCGCCTGAAGCCGGTGAGAAATGGGCCATGGTCATGTGGTGACGCGAACAAGCCTGACACGAACCGCGTGTTTACCCCGAGGCCACGGGCGAGATGCAACGTTTGTGATCGTGTCAAACCGGCGAACATGATCCTGAAACTCATGTATTTTGGTTTGACAGCTTCATCGCTGAAACCTAAAAAACATGTTAACTGAATTGGTGAAATTGACTTAGCGAAGGCAAAAAGAGTGAAGTATGTAAGATCGGCTGCGATCATTGTCATTGCTGCGGTTTTGGCCGCAGGAAGTACCTCGGCAGGCGCCTTGGATGAACCGATTATTGACCAAGAAATCCTTATTGAGGAAACAAGCGCCAATTCATCGGCAGACTTTTTGGTCCCATTGATCTTTCTTCTGCTGCTTGCTGCAACCATTTCCGGTGGTATTTCCGGTGGCAGCGAACCTTTGGTTCCGATGTAGCGGCAATACTCACGGTAAAAAAAAGGCCTAAAAATTAGGTCCAGGCAGGGCCTGGTTTCAGCACTCCGCACAGCCGTGCGTGTTCGGTCAGGGCAAACCGGTCAGTCATCCCGGCAATGTAATCCGTCACAATCCGCGCCAGTTGCGTATCATTTTCCGCTTGGGCGATATCAGCGCGCCATTCGCCCGGCAGCAGCAACGGGTCGTCAAGAAACAACGCGAACAGGTCTTCGACCACAACTGTCACCTCACCGCGCATTTTCACCACCGAAGGTGCTCGGTACATTCGCGCGAACAGGAAGGCGCGGATTTCCTTCAAATCCCCCCAAAGCCTGCCTGAGAACCGAATTACAGGGCGTCCTGCCTCGCGGATGTCACGGGCCGAGCCTGGATTTACCTCCTGCAACAGACGGCGCGAGGTGATCAGCACATCTTCAACCATCGCGCCGAACACCCTCCGCAGCGCCTCGTGACGCCGCCGTACCGGGTCCAATGTGGGCCATTTCGTATCAACTGCATCAAAAGCCAGACCTACAATTGGCAAATCCCTGATTTCCCCCTCGTCAAACAGCCCGGCGCGCAGGCCGTCATGCAGATCGTGATTGTTATAAGCGATATCGTCGGCAAGGGCTGCCACCTGCGCTTCACCGCCCGCATGGGTGAGTAGCTCAAGATCATGAACCGCGTCATATTCAGCCAACGCGATAGGCAGATCACCAATTACCGGTCCGTTATGTTTGGCTATGCCCTCAAGCGTTTCCCAGGTCAGGTTGAGCCCGTCCCATTCAGCATAATGGCGCTCAAGCGAGGTCACGATCTTCAATGCCTGAGCATTGTGGTCAAAACCGCCGTAAGGTGCCATCAGCCCATTCAGAGCCTCTTCGCCGGTATGGCCAAAAGGCGGATGGCCAAGGTCATGCGCCAGCGCAACCGCCTCGGTCAGATGGCCGTTCAGCCCGAGAGCGCCGGAAATTGTGCGCGCCACCTGTGCGACCTCGATCGAGTGGGTAAGACGAGTGCGAAAATAGTCGCCCTCATGCTCGACAAAAACCTGGGTCTTGTGTTTCAGGCGGCGAAAGGCCGATGCGTGAATGATCCGGTCACGGTCGCGTTGAAAGGGTGAGCGAAAGGCGCTTTCTTCTTCGGCGTGAAGCCGTCCGCGCGTACGTGCGGGATCCGTTGCGTAAGTGGCGCTCATAATAGCCTCATCTTAGTGCGCCCTGCTTGCGGCGCTGCCTTGCCACCCTTATATTGCACCAGGCGAACAGAAGGAAAGATACGATGGAACTGACCCTGCCCCCAAAAGTGTCAGAACGCGCCTTTGCGCGGCTGGCCGAAATCGGTGCTGCCGATCAGGGTAAAGCTTTGCGCGTGGCGGTCGATGGCGGCGGATGTTCCGGTTTTCAGTACGACATAACCCTTGATGACCCATCCGAAGGCGATCTGGTGTTGGAAGGTGGCGGTGAAACGGTGGTTGTGGACGAGGTCAGCCTGCCATTTTTGACGGGTGCCTTGATTGATTTCAGCGAGGAACTGATCGGGGCGCGGTTTGTAGTAAACAACCCCAACGCCACCGCTTCATGTGGCTGCGGCACATCGTTTTCAATCTAAAATCCGCGGGTCCGCCCTTCGGGCATATTCACTGGACAGGTGCCGGAAATGGATAAACCCGAACACTTCAATACAGTCATCATCGGCGCAGGTGCTGCAGGTCTGTTTTGTGCAGGCATTGCCGGCAAGGGTGGTTCGACCCTGGTCCTTGATCACGCGCGCAAGCCCGGTGAGAAAATCCGCGTTTCCGGTGGCGGGCGCTGTAATTTCACCAATCTGCACACGGATCCCACAAATTTTCTGGGTGAAAACAAGCATTTCCACAAAAGTGCCCTGGCGCGGTTCAGCCAATGGGATTTCATTGAAATGGTGGATCAGCACGCCATTGCCTGGCATGAAAAAACCCTGGGGCAGCTGTTTTGTGACGACAAAGCCGGTCAGATCATTGGCATGTTGCTGGCGCATATGGCTGCGGTGGGGGCAGAGATGCGGCTTTCAACGTCAGTTGAGCAGGTTGAAAAAACCGCGGATGGCTTTCACCTGATCCTTAACGGGTCGGTGGTGACATGCCGACATCTGGTCATTGCAACCGGCGGCAAGTCGATCCCAAAAATGGGCGCAACGGGGTTCGCTTACGGGCTTGCGCGCCAGTTTGGCATGAGCATTACTGAAACCCGCCCTGCCCTCGTGCCCCTGACATTTCCCGAAGGGCGATTTGCGCCGCTGGCGGGGTTGGCGACATGGGTACGTGTCTGGAACCCACGCGTGGAATTCAGCGAGAGCCTGCTATTCACCCACCGCGGATTATCCGGCCCGGCAATCCTCCAAATCTCATCCTATTGGCGCGAGGGTGAGACAATTAGTGTCGACCTGATCCCGGATACCGATCTGTTTGCGGCCCTGACCACCCAACGCCAGAAAGAAGGGCGCAGGTTACTAAAAACCGAACTGGCGCAGCATTTGCCTTCGCGTCTGGTGGATTTTCTTGCCCCCGAACTTGGTTTGAACGGAAATCTCGCAGATCAGTCGGACGTCAGCCTGCGCGATCTCGAGGCAGCTTTGAAAAACTGGAGCCTGACCCCAAACGGGTCCGAAGGCTACCGCAAGGCCGAAGTTACTTTGGGCGGGGTGGCAACGGACGGTCTGAGCTCAAAAACCATGATGTCAAAAACCGTGCCTGGGCTTTATTTCATTGGCGAATGTGTCGATGTCACCGGCTGGCTGGGCGGGTTCAATTTTCAGTGGGCCTGGGCTTCGGCCCATGCGGCCGCAAGCTCGATCGCGGCGCAGACCTGACTGGAATTCAATCTGCCTGCCCCGCGAAGGATACCACAAGCCCCGTCATCATTTTCAGCCTGAATGAACTGTTAGCGCCTGCAGCCAGGACTTAGTCGCCAACCTCGACCTCGCCGCCACTGCTTTCATTCGCGTCAATCTCACTGGCGCCAAACACCTCGACTTGCGCGCCGCTCGATGCATTTGCCACAACTTTAACCGCAGTGATCTCAATATCGGCGCCGCTTGACGCGGTGGCCTCGGCGCTGTTGCAACTCAAATCTCGCGCATCAATATCCGCACCAGAGCTTGCCTTTACCTCAAGATGGGCGCAGGTGCCGCCCGCCTCAATGCCCGCACCAGAGCTGGTATCAAGGGTAACATTGTCCCCTTCCAACCCGAGAAGGTCAAGACTGGCACCGGACGAGGATGTGGCTGAAAAAGCAGGCGAATATGTGCTGGTAACGGTCACATCAGAACCCGAACTTGCAGCCACCGAGGTGAGTTGCGGCAAGACGACCGAAACATGGGCATTGCCAGAGGTCCATGAAAGAATTGGTGAAAACCGCGCCAATCCCCTGGCTCTTTGGCTCACGCGCAGGACATCGCCATCAAGTTCAATATCCAACCGTTCCAACGCGCGCCCACTGCCCGTTGCGGTGACCGAAAAGGCGTCACCGCCGGAAATCTCAACCTCGACCCCGGCGCTTACGTCGACCTGGTCAAACCCACTTAGATCAAAGCTTTGCTCATCCGCCCAGACGGGCGATGTCGAAACCGCTGTCAGACCCGCCACAAATACCCCCGTTAAAACCCGCATATCTTTCCCTTTCAATTCCGACGCGTGATTCGCGTCGCAATACAGGTATGTTAATAGCCTTCACATTCAAGGGAAAGGTGGTCAGAAATTTCTGAGGCCACTGCTACGCTTGCTGATTGTCGCCCCTTTCGTGTTGATTGACATACTTGAATGCTCCGGGCGGAAAATCTGTTACACAACCCTGCGCCGAGCCTTGTGCCGGGCGAAAAATCACCGTTTACTGCGCCAGCACTAAGGGCTTGGCGGGGGACGCATGAAAATAGCCAGTTTCAACATTAACGGTATCAAAGCACGCCTGCCCGCGCTTTTGGACTGGCTTGACGAAGCCGCCCCTGATGTGGCGATCTTGCAAGAGATTAAGACCATCGATCAGGGCTTTCCCTGCGAGGTTTTTGAGGACAAGGGATTTAATGTCGTCACCCATGGGCAAAAGAGTTTTAACGGCGTCGCCATTTTGTCGAAACTGCCACTTGAGGATGTTACCCGTGGGTTGCCGGGTGACGATAACGACGAGCAGGCGCGCTATGTCGAGGCAACCGTAATGGGCGATGTAGCGGTACGCATTTGCGGGCTGTATCTACCCAATGGTAACCCGGTGCCAGGGCCTAAATATGACTATAAACTGGCCTGGATGGAAAGATTAAGAAACCGCGCCAAAGATCTGTTATTACAGGAAGAACCTTTCCTTATGGCTGGGGATTATAATATCATTCCGCAAGCCGAAGACGCCGCCCGCCCAGATGCCTGGCGCGAGGATGCCTTGTTTCGGATGGAAAGCCGTGAAGCGTGGCGGCGCATAGTAAATTTGGGTCTGACCGAGGCCTTCCGAGCCGTCAACCCGGTGCCTGAGCAATACACGTTCTGGGATTTTCAGCGCGGTGCCTGGCAGCGTAATGACGGTATTCGTATTGATCACTTTCTGCTGTCGCCTGAATGCGCGGATATGCTGAAAGATTGCCAGATTGACAAAGAGGTTCGCGGCGGGGAAAAGCCCTCGGACCATGTGCCAATTTGGATAAAGTTAGCAGCGTAAAGGACTGTAATGAACCGTAAAATTATAATTGATACAGATCCGGGGCAAGATGATGCTGTGGCGATCCTGCTGGCCTTGGCCAGCCCTGAGCTGGAAGTTCTGGGGCTGACTTGTGTGGCCGGGAATGTGCCGCTTGGCCTTACCCAAAAGAACGCCCGTATAGTCTGCGAATTGGCAAAGCGGCCCGATATCAAGGTCTTTTCCGGCTGTGAAGTGCCGTTAGAGCGCGAACTGGTGACGGCTGAGCATGTGCACGGCAAAACCGGTCTTGATGGCCCGGACCTGCCCGACCCAACCATGGAGCTGGCAGACGGGCATGCCGTGGATTTCCTGATTGATACCCTGCGCTCGCAACCCTCCGGCAGCGTTACTCTGTGCCCGCTTGGACCTCTGACAAATGTCGCCACCGCCTTTACCCGTGCGCCGGACATTGTTGAAAGGGTGCAGGAAATTGTCCTTATGGGTGGCGCCTATTTTGAAGTTGGGAACATAACACCAACGGCAGAATTCAACATCTATGTAGACCCGGAAGCTGCTGATATTGTGTTTAAATCAGGTGTCACGTTAACGGTGATGCCGCTGGATGTAACCCATAAAGCACTGGTCACCAAACCACGCAATGACGCCTTTCGCGCGCTGGGCAATGCGGCAGGTATCGCGGTTGCCCAGATGACGGACTTCTTTGAACGCTTTGATCTGGCCAAGTATGGTTCGGACGGGGCGCCGTTGCATGACCCTTGCGTCACCGCCTATCTGATCCGCCCGGATTTGTTCACAGGGCGGTTTGTCAATGTCGAGATCGAGACCGGATCTGAACTGACCCGTGGGATGAGCGTGGCCGATTGGTGGGGCGTTACCGATCGTACGCCCAACGCGACCTTTATCGGCGACATTGATGCTGACGGTTTTTTTGCGCTGCTGACCGAGCGGCTGGCGCGGCTGCCCTGAACCACGGGCGTTTCCTATGAGACTTTGCCCGGAGGGCCAGGCAGGCGGCCCAAATCACTCAGGTTATTGACCTGACCATTCGCCCGCCCTCGTCCGGCATATCTGCGCGAAACAAGGTTTTAATCTCAACGTCGCTTTTTGTTGTCGGATTTGGGGAAGTACCATTTGTTACCGCGAACGAACTCGGAAATCATGCCAGAAAGGCCAGATTTGTCGCGGCCCCTGAGATAGGCATAACCCGCCCAGGCACTGACAAGACCACCACCGGCATTGGCGATCATGTCCAGCATGGTATCATCCAAACCCGATTTTTGCATCGACAGGCCAAGCGAAATGTCCATGAAATACTCAAACACTTCCCACAAAACACCGATTGTGACTGCGAAGGTAAAGCCGATCAATCCAATCGCCCAGGGCGGGGCAGCATAACGATCCCCTTCGAACATCACCAATGCAATGATCACCCCGACCAAACCAAAGCCGATGGCGGATGTGGCGTGCAGGACGACATCCCACCACCAGATTTTCTCATAAAAATCAAAGGCCTCGCCCAGAAAAAGCGTGGCAAAAAGAAAAAGCACAAGGCCGGCAAAAAAAGCCACAGGCAGGCGAAGCTCATAGCGGTCAGCGACAAAAGCAGGCACCATACTGGCAACAAGCGTTGAAATCGCGACAAAGCCCATTTGCCAGTTTCGCTCGTACAAAGCGAAGCAAAAGGCACCAATCAGCGTGAGCCAGATCGCGTAGACCAGCCAGGAGTGACCGCGGTAAAACATACCTTAGACATATGCGGGTATTCACCGGGGTTCAATTCCTGCCGCTCAATGCCCATATATATTACAAAGAAGGAATGCTTATGCGGCTTGCGACATATAACATGCGAAAAGCAATCGGTCTGGATCGCAGGCGTGATGCGGGTCGGATTCTAGATGTTATCAACGCTCTTGAGGCGGACGTGGTGGTATTGCAGGAGGCCGACAGGCGGCTTGGACCACGCCCATCCGCCCTCCCCCATGCTCTACTTGAAGGCCACAGCGATTTTGTCCCCGCCCATCTGGCGGAAAACCATGTCTCGCTAGGCTTTCACGGCAATGCGATCCTGGTCCGGCGCGGGATTAAGGTCGCGGCTGCTAAACGCATTGACCTGCCCGGATTAGAGCCGCGCGGCGCGGTCTCGGTGGAAATTGGCGGTGTTTTGCGGGTGGTCGGGGTGCATCTTGGCCTGATGCGTCGCCACAGGAGGGCACAGATTGGTCAGATCAAGCGGGCGCTGAATGGCGTGGATATGCCCACCGCCATTCTAGGTGATTTCAACGAATGGTCGCCCTATCAGGGGCTTGAGGGGTTGGCCGAGGGGTTCACCTTGCACGCACCCGGCCGATCATACCACGCCGCACGCCCGGTTGCAGCCCTGGACCGGGTGGCCCTGAGCCACGGGCTGGAATTGCGTGACGCTGGCGTTGAAGAAGACGGCCAGGCGCGCATCGCATCGGATCACTTGCCGGTTTGGGTGGATGTAATGATAGAAGCCGCCCCCGAATAAGGCAGGTTGTGCCTTTCACGCCACCGCCGGCGCGTGCTAGATACGCACGAAAACCAGCCCGAGGCCAAAATGTCTTTCCTGCAAATCGCATCCCTTTTAATCGTGCTGGCCGGTGCGTTCGGCGCAATCAATTACCTTGTTTTACGCCTGCCCAGCGCCATTGGCATTCTGGTGGTGGCGCTGGTGGCGTCAATTGCGGTGATGGGGGTAGACGCCCTCTGGCCCGTCCTTGGCATCGCTGATGAGGTGCGCGCAGTGGTTACCTCAATCGACTTTTCCGACGCTCTTTTGGAGGGCATGCTGGGGCTTTTGTTGTTTGCTGGCGCATTGCACGTGAAAATTGCCGATCTCAAAGCCCAGTGGAAGGTGGTTTTTCTGATGGCGACCATGGGTGTCGCCCTGTCGACAATGGTGGTCGGGGTCGGTTTCAGCTGGCTGACCGGGATGCCGCTGATGATCGCACTGGTTTTCGGGGCTTTGATTTCACCCACCGACCCGGTGGCGGTGCTGGGGGTCCTGCGCGAGGCATCTTTGCAAAAGACTTTAGAAACCAAGATCGCGGGAGAGAGCCTTTTCAATGACGGGGTTGGCTATGTTGTTTTCCTTGTGCTGGTCGGGCTGGCCTTTCCACATGCCGGCGGGCACGGCGAGGCCGAGGGCTCGCAATTGACTGCGGCCACGCGCCTGTTCTTTCAAGAAGCCGTGGGCGGGGCCATGCTGGGCGTGGTGCTGGGCTGGCTGACATTTCGGGTAATGCGGCTGATTGATGATTATTCACTTGAGGTTCTGATCACGCTGGGCCTGGCCTTTGGCGGCTATGAGCTGGCGGTGGCAATGCATGTATCGGCGCCGATCATGGCGGTTTCGGCGGGATTGCTGATCGGCGACGTGGGCGCGCGCCATGGGATGAGCGAAGAGACACGCAAATATGTCGACGCGTTCTGGAAACTGATCGACGAGGTATTGAACGCCGTCCTTTTCCTGATGATCGGATTTGAGGTCTTTGCGGTTGCCTTCACCATGGATAATGTCACCGCAGGCGTCGCGGCGATTGCGCTGGCGTTGGTGGCACGCCTTGTGGCGGTTGCGGTGCCGGTAATGATCCTGCGTCCGTTCCGCGACTTTTCCAGGGGCGTGGTGCCGATCATGACATGGGGCGGGCTAAAGGGCGGTATCTCAGTCGCGCTGGCCTTGTCCTTGCCCGAGGGCGAATGGAAGCCTCTGATCCTGACTGCGACTTATATCGTGGTGATCTTCTCGATCATCGTGCAGGGTCTGACGGTTGCCCCGCTGGCCAACCGCATTGGCCGCGAACCGGATCTGATGTGATGCAGGCCTTTGTTTTGCTTTTACGCGGCATCAATGCCGGCGGATTTTCCAGATTAGCAGATTTTCCAACCAGACCTCGGGGCAAATTTCGATGTGGAACAGGATTTTCTGTTCCGTCCCCGCGCTCCATCGGTTAAAATCCGGAACCAGACGGGGCGATAATGAAAAAAACCATCCTGAATAAATGCGAGGCCAAGGGCCTGCGGCTGACCGGGCAACGCCGGGTTATCGCGCAGGTATTGGAAACCGCACATGAAAGCCACCCGGATGTCGAGGCTTTGCACCAATTGGTCACCGAAATTGACCCAAGCATTTCCATCGCCACGGTTTATCGCACGGTGAAACTGTTCGAGGAAGCGGGTATTTTACTGCGCTATGAATTTGCCGATGGGCGCGCGCGCTATGAAAGTGCGGATCGCGATCACCATGACCACCTGATTGACCTGAATTCCGGCGAGGTGATTGAGTTTTTTGACCCCGAGATCGAAGCCCTGCAGGAAAAAATCGCTGAAAAACTGGGCTATAAAATTAAAGACCACCGGTTAGAGCTTTACGGCGTGCCGCTTAAAAAACGACTATAGGCGGACGCGATGGAAAATCTTCGCGCCATCGCGCTTATGATCACGGCAATGGTGTTTTTCACCCTTGGTGATATGGCGATCAAACTGGCCACGCACTCGATCCCAACCGGGCAGATACTGGCAACCTTGGGTTTTTTTGGCGGGCTGACCCTTGGCCTTATTACCCACCTGAAAGGTCACAGGATATTAGCTGCTGATTTCCTGCGGCCCGAAGTTATCTGGCGTAATTTGAGCGAGATTGCCGGCACGCTTTGCATGGTTACCGCCCTGTCGCTGGTCGATCTTTCAACCGTGGCGGCGATATTGCAGGCAACGCCCCTGGCGGTCACGTTGGGTGCTGCGGTGATATTGCGTGAACATGTGGGCTGGCGGCGCTGGTCGGCCACCCTCGTGGGTTTTGTCGGGGTGCTGATCATCATGCGCCCCGGTCTGGCGGGCTTTGAGCTTGAAACGCTGTGGGCGCTGGCGGCGATGATCGGCCTTTCGATGCGCGATTTGTCGACCAGACTGGTACCACGCACCATCCCGACCCTGCGTATTGCCACTTACGGCATGACAATGCTGCTGCCCGCCGGGCTGATGCTGTTGGCTTTCGGGCAGGACATACACCCGATGGGTCTTTCGGTAACTGCCTTGATGGCGTTGACTGTGGCGGTGGGGGTGGCTGGCTATGTCTCGATCACCGCAGCCATGCGTATGGGCGAGGTTTCGGTTGTGGCACCATTTCGCTATTCCCGGATCATTTTCGCGCTGGCCGTTGGCGCTTTGGTCTTTGGCGAACGTCCCGACGGCTGGACATTGCTGGGTGCGGCCATAACCGTTCTGGCCGGGCTCTATATTTTCATGCGTGAAGGCCGCAAAGCGACCCAGTAAGCACCACACGGCCGACAGGGTATTTCGATGGTTTTGCCTTGCCAAGCAGTTTGGCAAAGTCCAGTCTTGCGCCAGAGTTCGCGAATGAAATGCCTGACCCGGCCAGCGATCGCCGCCCTATACGCGCGCTCCTTCCCCGGGCCGATGTATAAGGAAGCACGCCCTTGCAACCCGTGAGAGAACCACTGATCGAAAAGCTTCAGATCGTCATTCACTGGGCGGTGCGTATCCTGGCGATCCTGATGGTGATCGTTATCGTCATGGGCGTGGTCGATGTGGCTTGGACCCTTTATAAAAAGGTGATGGAGCCCCCCGAATATATTCTGACGATCAGCGACATGCTGGCAACTTTCGGAGCGTTCATGGCGGTCCTGATTGCAATCGAGATATTCATCAACATCACCGTCTACCTTCGTGACGACGTCATCCATGTCAGGATCGTCATGGCAACCGCCCTGATGGCAATTGCGCGAAAAGTAATTATCCTTGATCTCAACAAGATTGGATCAGAATACCTTTGGGGTATCGCGGCGGTCGTTTTTTCAATTTCCATCGGCTATTGGCTGGTCGTCACCATGCCGCCATTCGGCGCGGCCGCAAAAAAAGCCGAAGGTGAAAACGACGACGACGCCCACCTTTAGGGCACCTATACGCAGGTGAGCTGCGGTGCATGTTATCGCTAACAATCCCGTTTACATTCACGCCCGACCTGATATGAAAAGCCCAGACTTTTCAGTCCGAAAGAGGCCCCAAATGAGCACAATCATCGACATTTTCGCCCGTGAAATTCTTGACAGCCGGGGCAACCCCACAGTTGAGGTGGATGTTATATTGGACGACGGCACGATGGGGCGCGCGGCAGTTCCCTCGGGTGCCTCGACCGGTGCGCATGAGGCGGTCGAAAAGCGTGATGGCGACAAGTCGCGTTACAAAGGCAAGGGCGTCCTTGGCGCGGTCGAAGCCGTGAACGGCGAAATATCCGAGGCCCTGGCTGGCTTTGATGCCACCGAGCAGGAAGCGCTGGACGCCGCTATGTGCGAGTTGGACGGCACCGCGAACAAGGCCCGTTTAGGTGCAAACGCCATCCTTGGCGTCAGCCTTGCCGTGGCCAAGGCGGCAGCGGATTTTTCCGCCCTGCCTCTATATCGCTATGTCGGCGGCTCGTCGGCCCGGGTGCTGCCGGTACCGATGATGAACATCATCAATGGTGGTGAACACGCAGACAACCCGATCGACATTCAGGAGTTTATGATTGTGCCGGTGGCGGCAGAAAACATCCGCGAAGCCGTTCGCATGGGATCAGAAGTGTTTCATACCCTCAAAGGCGAACTTTCAGCTGCCGGGTTTTCAACTGGGATTGGCGACGAAGGCGGCTTTGCACCGAACCTCAACTCAACCCGCGATGCGCTCGATTTTATCCTGAAGTCGATCGAGAAAGCTGGTTACAGGCCCGGCCAAGACGTCATGCTGGCGCTGGATTGCGCCGCAACTGAGTACTTCAAGAACGGCGCCTATGTGCTTGCAGGGGAAGACAAAACCCTGACCAGCGATGAGAATGTCGATTATATTTCCGCATTGGTGAAAGATTATCCGATCTTCAGCGTCGAGGACGGAATGGCGGAAGATGACTGGGACGGTTGGGCGGCTTTGACTGCGGCTTTGGGAGACAAGGTTCAACTGGTCGGCGACGATCTTTTCGTCACCAACCCCGAACGTCTGGCACGGGGTATCGCCCAGAAATCCGCGAACTCCATGCTGGTGAAGGTCAATCAGATCGGTACGTTGTCCGAAACCCTTCAGGCCGTCGAAATGGCGCACCGGGCTGGTTTTACCAACGTTATGTCGCACCGGTCAGGCGAGACCGAAGACGCCACCATCGCCGACCTAGCGGTTGCCACCAATTGCGGCCAGATTAAAACCGGCTCATTGGCGCGTTCAGACAGGTTGGCGAAATACAACCAGCTTATCCGCATTGAGGAAGCGCTGGGGGAAAGTGCGATCTATGCCGGGCGCTCAATCCTGAAATAGAGCGTACCGCCCGAAACAGGCTCCAAGCGGTTTCGAAACCGCTTGCTGAAGGCCCTTCGAAGCAGCCTGCAACCTGTGGTGGTCGGTAAAATTTACCGATAAATCAAATTTTTGCTGGACCTGTCGCCCTTCTGCGTTAACCTGCCCGGATAAAACACCACCCGGGAGGAAAAAATGAGAAATTTCACCACAAAACTGGCCGTGGCCGCACTTGCCACCGCCGTTGCCACCGAAGCCATGGCGACCGAATGGAACGTATCGCTATGGGGCAAACGCCGCGCCTTCACTGAACATGTCGAAAAGCTGGCCGAGCTTATTTCGGAAAAGACCGGCGGCGAATTTACTCTCAATATCTCATACGGTGGTCTGTCCAAGAACCGCGAGAACCTTGACGGCATCTCAATCGGAGCCTTTGAGATGGCGCAGTTTTGTGCCGGTTACCACCGCGACAAGAACCCAACCATCACCGTGCTTGAATTACCTTTCCTCGGCGTCAATACGCTGGAAGAAGAAGTGGCGGTCAGCCATGCGGTTTACGCCCATCCAGCTGTTCAGGCGGACCTTGCGCGCTGGAATGCGCGACTTTTGATGACCAGCCCGATGCCGCAATACAACATCGTCGGTACTGGCGATGCGCGCAGCACACTGGCATCATTTGACGGTATGCGCGTACGTGCTACCGGCGGGGTTGGCAAAGCCTTTGCAGCGGTTGGCGCGGTGCCCACATCCGTGACAGCGACCGAGGCATATAACGCGATGGAATCAGGTGTGGTCGACACGGTTGCCTTTGCTCAACACGCGCATTTCGCCTTCCGCACCATTGATCTGGCGACCTGGTGGACGGAAAACCTCAACCCCGGCACAGTGAACTGCCCTGTGGTGGTCAACAGCGACGCCTATGATGCGCTCTCGGACGCCGAACGTTCCGCCCTCGACAGTTCAGTTGACGAGGCTATCGCGCATTACCTGGCCAATTACGGTGCGCTTTTGGACAAGTGGGAAAGCGTGCTGGCCGAAAAAGGCGTAGCCAAGGTCACTATTTCGGATGATGATCTGGCGGCCTTCCGAGCTGCTGCCGCTGATCCGATCCGCGAAACCTGGATTGCTGATATGAGCGCCCAGGGTCTTCCCGCACAAGAGCTTTACGATCTGGTACAAAGCACTCTGGCCGATATGCGCTGAGAAACCGGCCGCCCCGGCCCGTCCGGGGTGGCCTCACATGCCATGACCACCTCCTCCGTCCTATCCGACCATACCGAATTATCACGTTTTGACCGCGCGCTGTTTCGTCTTGAAAGCACGCTTAATCTTCTTGGCGGGCTGACTATCTTTGCGCTGGTCGGCCTTGCGGTTGTGCACGTGGTTTCGCGCAAGCTTTTGAACGCACCGGTGCCGGGTTACGTTGACTGGACCGAGCAGTTCATGGCAATTTTTGCCTTTCTGGGGCTGGCATACACCCAGCGTGAAGGCGGACATATCCGCATGGATATCCTGCTGTCTGCACTTAAAGGTCGCCGCCTGTGGCTGGCCGAGTGGCTTTCAACCCTTTTTATGCTGCTGCTGACTACAGCGCTGATTTACGGCACTTATTTCCACTTCGCACGTTCTTTTGACCTTAATGCGCCGCTGTTCAGTCGCGATAGCTCGATCGACATCGCCCTGCCGCTGTGGCCCGCAAAACTGGTTGTGACCATTTCAATGTGCCTTCTTTGGCTAAGGCTGTCCCTTCAGCTTTGGGCCTATGGACGGGCGTTCATAGCTGGTAAAAACCGCCCGGTGGCTGTGCCGCTGATCGAAACCGCGGCCGAGGCCGCCAACCGCGAAGCACACTCAGTCGAGGGCGCCGATGAATGATCTGATTGACATGAAGGTGCTGCTTGAAGGGGTCGATATTTTCACCCTCAGCCTGTGGCTGTCGGGTTTCATGGTCGTACTGATCCTGATCGGCGTGCGCGTTGCTTTTGCCACCGCCTTCATTGGATTTCTGGGGCTAT
>JAAEUB010000251.1 GCA_024227755.1 Paracoccaceae bacterium
CACCTCGGCCGAAGCCACACAATCAGGGCGCTTGGTGGCGATCAGCTCGGCCAGTTCCTGCAGCTCAGTATTTTCGTCTGCGCCCATCTCTACCTCACAATCGTGCCGGTGCGGCGGATCTTGCGTTGTAGTTGCAAGAGGCCGTAGACCAGCGCCTCGGCCGTTGGCGGGCAACCCGGTACGTACACATCAACCGGTACAATACGATCACAGCCGCGCAGTACCGAATATGAATAATGATAATATCCACCACCATTGGCGCATGACCCCATCGAAATCACATAGCGCGGATCGGGCATCTGGTCGTAGACCTTGCGCAATGCCGGGGCCATTTTGTTTGTAACGGTTCCGGCGACAATCATCAGATCAGACTGACGCGGGGAAGCGCGCGGTGCAGTACCGAAACGTTCGATATCATAGCGCGGCGTCGCTGCGTGGATCATCTCAACCGCACAACAGGCCAGCCCGAAGGTCATCCAGTGCAGTGACCCGGTGCGCGCCCAGTTGATGATGTCGTCAGTGGTGGTCAGCAAAAAGCCTTTATCGGCAAGTTGGTCGGCCATCTGGCGGGTCGCAACTTCGCGGTCCCCCCCGGCAGTGTTCAGGCCGGTTTGAACGCCTTCAGTGATCACTCCCATTCCAGCGCTCCTTTTTTCCACTCATAGGCGAAGCCGATGGTCAAGACGCCCAAAAACACCATCATCGACCAGAATCCGATCATACCGACATCCTTGAACGCCACCGCCCAGGGGAACAGAAAGGCAATCTCCAGATCGAAGATGATGAACAGGATCGACACCAGATAGAAGCGCACGTCAAACTTCATGCGCGCATCATCAAATGCGTTGAACCCGCATTCATAGGCCGAATTTTTTTCCGGGTCGGGATTGCTGATGGCCAGAATTGCAGCAGCGATGATAAAAACAAGGCCCAAAGCAATCGCGAGGCCAAGGAAAATAACGAGCGGGAGGTATTCCCGAAGAAGGTCGTCCACGTTGGCTCCTTTCATGCGGTCTTTCGCGCATGTGTCTGAAGTGTTTCGCGTTCAATTTGGTGACAAATTGTATGCGAAGCGCCCGCAACATTTATAGGTTCTAAGCGCGCCGCCGATTTCCCTGTAACAATTGCAGAGCGAAACGCTGTAGCTTGTTTGGCGGTTTAACGCCGCACCGCGGCAGGGTCAACAGAACCACACCCGAAATCGGAGTTTTCTTGAAACTTAAGCACCCCTCACGCCGCCTCCCCGGCGCGGTACGTCCAACAAGGCTTCCAACGCGGCATAACAGGGCGTATCAGACTGCCCTCGCAGCATGCCTCATGATGCGGCGGTTCAGGACACCGTCCAGCCCGGTTTACGACGTGAAAAGAATGCCTCCAACCCGGCGACTGCTTCTTCACTTTCCCAGCGCGTCACAAGGGCATCGATTGTACCTTCAATGATCTCATCAGTGATCGGTGCGCCAAGTTGCCGGGTCAAAGCCTTGGCCTCGGCCACTGCGCCGGGCGCACAGGCAAGATATGGGGTGATCTCTTCTTCGATGGCTGCGTCCAAGGCCCCTTGCGGAACGGTCTGCGCCAACAATCCAAGCGTTACGGCCTCCTGGGCGTCGAAAATCCGCGCGGACATGAATACCCGGCGCGCCATCGCCTCGCCTAAACGGGCCATTACATAAGGGCCAATCGTCGCCGGGATCAGCCCCAAACGGGTTTCGGTCAGACCAAATTTCGCACCCTCGATGCCGATTGCTACATCACAAACGCTGATCATGCCTATCCCGCCGCCAAAAGCCTGGCCCTGAATGCGGCCAATCAATGGTTTTGGCAATTCATTCAATGCTTTAAGCATAAATGCCAACTTGCGTGCCTCGGACGCACGGGTCTGCCTGTTTGCCGCCATCTGGTCCTGCATCCAGCGCAGATCACCGCCAGCGCAGAAGCTTTTTCCAGCCCCGGTCAGAACCACAACCCGCACGTTGGGATCAACCCCTAATTCTGCCGCCGCGCCTGTCAGTTCAGATATCATTTCGGCTGAAAGGGCGTTGTGCTTTTCCACCCGGTTCAAGGTCAGAGTTGCAACACCGCGCTTGTCCGTTTCAATAGTTATTGTCTCGTACATCCATGTTCCTCCCACAAAATCTTCAAAGATTTTGGACCGGATTTTTCGAAAAATCCGATTTCACTCCGCCCGCATTTCACGCGCCATTTCTGCGGCTTTCTCAAGTACTTGCCGATCCAAACCGGTTGAAACCCCCAAACCAGCCAGATGATCATGTACCCTTTCGGTTGCTACATTCCCCGGTGCGCGCTCTCCGGGTTTCTGGGCATAGGGACAACCGCCAAGGCCGCCAATCGCCGCGTCAAAAACCCGGAGGCCTTTTTCAAGCGAGACCGAGATATTCTTTAGCGCCAGACCATTAGTGTCATGATAATGCCCCGCAAGTTGCGCGGGATCAGTTGTCTGCAAAACCGCGTCCAGCATCGTCGCAATCGTTTCTGGTGTTCCCTGCCCGATCGTGTCTCCCAGACTGACCTCGTAACACCCCATCGCCAGCAGACGCCCGGTCACGTCAGCAACCATTTTTGGCGCAGTAGGTCCATCATAAGGGCAATCAGTAACGCAGGACACATATCCACGAACTTTTATATTTGCAGCCTTTGCTGCATCGCAAACCGGCAAAAACCGCTCCAGACTTTCACTTATCGAACAATTGATGTTCGCCTGAGAAAATCCCTCGCTGGCTGAGCCGAAAATGGCGATTTCATCGACACCGGCCTCGATCGCCCGCTCAAATCCACGCATATTTGGCGTAAGTGCCGCGTAAGAGACCCCAGGCACTCGCGTTATTCCCGCCAAAACATCGGCCCCATCGGCCATTTGCGGGACCCATTTCGGGCTGACAAAGCTCGCGACTTCAATGCGCCGAAATCCCGCCCCGCTTAATAGATCAACAAGCGCAATTTTCTCAGCCGCCGGGATCATGCGCGCCTCATTTTGCAACCCGTCACGCGGGCCAACCTCAAAAATCTCAACGAATTCAGACATCCGGCGCCTCATAAAACTCTTTCAGGTAAATCCTGGGCTTACCATCCTTTTGCGCTGCGCGCTGGCAGGCCGGGCGCGCCAGAAGTCGGGTGCGGTATGCATCAAGCCCCGGCAAGCAATCCACACGCACAAACCTGCGCGCCAGAATAACCCCATAGCCGACCAAACAATCAACGGCTGAAAAGCCGCTTTCCAGCAAGTATTCACGCCCGCGAACCGCATCTTCGATCACAGCCAACGCTTTTTCCAGCCGCTTCGCCTCAAGCCGCATTAAAACCGGGCTACGCATCCAATCCTCGTGCAATACGATATGCTGTTGGGTCAGGGCCGCAAGATGCTGACCGATGGTTTCCGCAAAATGCAGCCATTCCAGATACCTGGCCCGATCCTCGCTTCCAACAGCGCGCCCGAACCCGCATTCGGGATTTGCCTCCACCAGGTATTCTGCGATGGCCCCACTTTCAAACAACACCTGACCGTCATTTTCCAGTGCCGGCACCCTGCCTGCTGGGGACAGGGCTAAAAACTCCTCGGATCGCATGGATTTGTCAAAAAAATCCATCTCGGCCAAATCATATTCCAGCCCCATTTCCTCCAAAAGCCAAAGGATCCGAAATGAACGCGACTGGGGCGCGTGGTAAAGCCGGATCAATCCTCTTCCTCCAGCCGGATCAGTGGCGCGCCCGCCTCAACCTGATCACCTGCCTTGGTCAAAACTTCGGCTACTACTCCGTCGCGCGCCGCAGTCAGGCCGTGCTCCATTTTCATCGCTTCCAATACTGCCAGCCTTTCACCCGCCGTGACCTTCTGCCCGGCCACGCAGAAAACTTCGCGCACCAGTCCCGGCATCGGTGCTTCGATCACTCCGGCCGTTGCCCCGCCCTCGCTGGCACTGGCCAGCGGGTCGATTATGTCAAACACCAAACCCGCGTTGGTAAACAGGGTAACAACCCCGTTCGACACCGCCACAGCAGGGGCGCGGTCCCCGTCGATTTCCCATTGACCACGCAGGCAGAGTGCACTCAGCTGCGCACCGTCAACAAATACCAAATGCTCATCGGCCGAGCTGGTTACTACCGTAACTTCAAAGGCTTCCCCGGCGAAGGCCAGGCGAACGACACGGCGAAGAGGGGTCCAGATGTGAAAGCCCGAGCCCGGTCTTTGCAACAATCCGGTTGCCGCCAGTGCCGCCAAGGCCTTGTCTGCTGCACTTGGGGGCGTTGCCGCCGTCAGCACCACCAGATCGCGGGCAATCAAGCCGGTATCAACATCGCCACAGCTAAAACCTTCATGGCGGGTCAACGCACCCAGAAAACCCAGATTTGTGACAAGCCCGGCCACCTGAGTGTGTTTGAGCGCCGCCCCCATCCTTCTGAGTGCCGCACTTCTGGTCGCACCGTGGGTGATGATTTTGGCAATCATCGGGTCATAAAACGGTGTGATCGTATCCCCGGCCCGCACGCCGCTATCGGCGCGCGCCCCGTCCGGGAAAACCAGATGGGTCAGCGTGCCGGTGGCAGGCAGGAAACCTGCGGGCACGTTTTCTGCATATAACCGCGCCTCGAACGCATGACCTTTCAGGGAAATCTCATCCTGAGAGGCCGGCAATCCTTCGCCTGAGGCTACACGCAACTGCCATTCCACCAGATCAATGCCCGTCACCGCCTCGGTTACAGGATGTTCGACCTGAAGGCGGGTATTCATTTCCATGAACCAAAACCTGTCTGGTTTCAGTCCGTCTGACCCATCGACAATAAACTCGACCGTGCCCGCACCCGTATACCCAATTGCCTCGGCCGCCGCGACTGCTGCTGCCCCCATGGCGGCGCGCATCTCGTCGGTCATCCCCGGCGCGGGGGCTTCTTCGATCACCTTCTGGTGGCGGCGCTGCAGACTGCAATCGCGCTCATAGAGATGCACCGCATGTGACCCATCGCCAAAAACCTGCATCTCGATATGGCGCGGCTTTTCAATGTATTTCTCGACCAGAACATCGTCGTTGCCAAAAGCCGTGCGCGCCTCGGCGCGGGCCGAATCCAACGCCCCGAAAAACTCCCCTTCAACCTCAACCAGCCGCATACCCTTGCCGCCACCGCCAGCCACTGCTTTGATCAGCACCGGATAACCAATTTGGCCAGCCTCGCGCGCCAATACGGCGTCATCCTGATCCGCGCCGTGGTATCCCGGCACCACCGGCACGCCTGCCTTCTCCATCAGCACCTTGGCCGCATCCTTCAGGCCCATCGCCCGAATCGCTTGCGCAGAAGGGCCAATAAACGCCAGCCCGGCCGCTTTAACTTGTTCAACAAAATCAGGGTTTTCCGACAAAAATCCGTATCCGGGATGGATTGCTTCGGCGCCTGTGTCCAAAGCCGCGCGCAGTATCACCTCGCCGCGCAAATAGCTCTGCGCGGGCTGACTGCCTCCAATATGCAACGCCTCGTCGGCCATTGCCACATGGCGCGCGTCCGCATCCGCGTCCGAGTAAACCGCAACCGTGGCCACCCCCAAACGACGCGCCGTTTCAATCACCCGGCAGGCAATTTCGCCCCGGTTTGCGATCAGGATTTTATGAAACATCAGCCAGTCCTTTTTGGGGCTTGCGGGAAGGTGTATTCCGCCCCCGCAACAGCGGGAGTATCTTTGCCAGAATGGAGCGGGTGTAAGTCATGTCATCACATCCTGAACAAGCCAAACTTGGTCTCTTTTATCGGTGCGTTCAGTGCCGCCTTCAGGCTTTGATACAGAACCTCGCGCGACTTGCGCGGGTCGATTATGCCGTCATCCCACAAGCGGGCGCTGGCATATAGAGGATCACTTTGCTCGGCGAACATTTCCAAGGTCGGGCGCTTGAACTCGACCTCTTCCTCGTCACTCCAGCTCCCGCCATCACGTTCAATCGCGTCGCGTTTCACCGTCGCCAGCACCCCTGCGGCCTGCTCTCCGCCCATCACCGCGACGCAGGAATTGGGCCAGGCCCACAGGAACCGGGGGGAATAGGCGCGCCCGGCCATACCGTAATTCCCGGCACCATAACTTGCCCCCACCATCATCGTGATCTTGGGCACATTGGTTGAAGCAACAGCCGTCACCATCTTGGCGCCGTGCCTGGCAATCCCGCCATGTTCATACTTCTTGCCAACCATGAACCCGGTGACATTTTGCAGAAATACCAAGGGGATAGATCGCTGGCTGCAGAGCTCAACGAAATGCGCGCCCTTTTGGGCCGAGTCCGGAAATACCGGGCCGTTATTGCCGATGATCCCCACCGGACAGCCCTTGATATGGGCGAACCCGGTCACCAGAGTCTCGCCAAAACGCGCCTTGAACTCGTCAAATCGGCTGCCGTCCACAAGGCGGGCAATCACTTCGCGGATGTCATAGGGCGTGCGCAAACCAAAAGGCACCACACCCAGAATTTCCTCGGGGTCATAGGCGGGGTCTTCCGGGCTTTGCCAGTTCACGTTTGTGACCGGAGACAGGTTCAGATTTGCCACCGCCCGACGCGCCAGCGCCAAAGCATGTCCGTCATCTTCGGCCAGATAATCGGCGACACCGGAAAGGCGTGTATGCACATCGCCTCCGCCCAGATCCTCGGCCGTGACCACTTCGCCGGTCGCGGCCTTGACCAAAGGTGGCCCCGCTAAAAATATAGTCCCTTGTTCTTTAACAATAATCGCCACATCCGACATCGCCGGAACATAAGCCCCGCCAGCGGTGCATGACCCCATGACCACACCGATTTGGGGGATGCCCTTACCGCTCATCCGTGCCTGATTGTAAAAAATCCGGCCAAAATGCTCGCGGTCCGGGAACACCTCGTCCTGATTGGGCAGATTGGCACCACCTGAATCAACCAGATAGATGCACGGCAGGCGGCATTCTTCGGCAATTTCCTGGGCGCGCAGGTGCTTTTTCACCGACATCGGCAGGTAAGTCCCGCCCTTCACCGTGGCGTCATTGGCCACCACCATAACATCGATCCCGTGCACCTGACCGACACCAGCGATGATACCGGCCGAGGGCGCGGCCCCACCATAAAGACCGTGGGCCGCAGTTGAGCCGATTTCCAGAAACGGGCTGCCGGGATCGAGCAGATTGGCCACCCGGTCGCGCGGTAGCATCTTGCCGCGCCCCAGATGGCGCTTGCGCGAACCCTCCGAGCCACCCAAGGCAGCCTCGGCCGCGACTTCGGAAATGTTTTCAATGGCTTCAAGGTGAGCCGTGCGGTTGGCCTTGAATGTATTGGAGTTGGGGATAGCTTGGGATTCGAGTTTCATGCTGCACGCCCCTTGACGATATCACTATTTGATACTACTTTGAGGTTACCACCGAATAAGAGAAAGGGCAAAGCATGGATTTTAAAACGGAAGGAAGCCAAATTGGTTTCTTCAAAGCACTCCAAAACTCTTATCGCAGTCTTCGAAACGCCAACCCGCTCTAATGTCCGCTGGGGCGACATCGAAAAAATGATCGTTGCACATGGTGGTCGGATTGAAGAACGCTCTGGCTCGCGCGTTTTGATTCGCTTCAATACCAGTCGAGCGGTCTTCCACCGCCCGCACCCTAAACCAGAAACTGATAAAGGCGCTTTAGTTGCTCTGAGGCAGTTTCTTAGTGACGCAGGACTTGAACCGTGAAAAGCTATAAAGGCTATGTCCCAACAATTTGGCTGGAAAGCGATGACCACCTCTTTCATGGCGTCGTTGAAGGTATCCGTGATACGGTGCACTTCGCTGGCACGTCGGTCGACGAGCTTGAGAAGGCGTTTCACGATAGCGTAGATGTGTATCTTGAAATGTGCGAGGATGACGGTGTTCGGCCAGAAAAGCCTTACTCTGGCAAACTCGCTTTTCGGACCACTCCCGAACATCATCGGCTTATCTCCGAAGCTGCCGCAGCCAGTGCGCGGTCTATCAATCAATGGATGGATGCGGTTCTGGAGCAAGCCGCTCGGCACACACTTGAGGATGAGCGCCGGATTGTTCGAAGCCGTTAACTTCATCCCATTGCCCCCATCAACTCACGCCCGATCAGCATCCGGCGAATCTCCGAGGTCCCCGCCCCGATCTCCATCAGCTTGGCGTCACGGAACATACGTGCCACCGGGCTTTCGTTCATGAACCCCATGCCGCCCATTGCTTGCACCGCCTGATGCGAAACCTTCATTGCCTCTTCCGAAGCATATAAAACGCAAGCCGCCGCATCCTGGCGCGTCACCTGCCCGCGATCACAGGCCTTCGCCACCTCGTAAATATATGCCCTGGCCGAGTTCATCGCGGTGTACATATCCGCCACCTTGGCCTGCATAAGCTGGAAGTCCCCTATTGGTCGGCCAAATTGCTTGCGTTGGGCAATATAGGGCATGACCTCATCCATGCAGGCGGCCATGACACCGGTGCCGATGCCTGACAACACTACACGCTCATAATCCAGCCCGCTCATCAGAACGGCAACACCGCGACCTTCCTCACCCAACACGTTTTCAAACGGCACTTCGA
>JAAEUB010000252.1 GCA_024227755.1 Paracoccaceae bacterium
ACGAATAAAACTTCAGGGCGTTACCACCGGTAGTGGTTTCCGGAGAGCCGAACATCACGCCGATTTTCATGCGAATCTGGTTGATGAAGACAACTGTGCATTTTGTTCTGGCGATTGAGCTGGTCAGTTTGCGCATGGCCTGGCTCATCAACCTGGCATGAACACCAACGCTGGCATCGCCCATATCGCCTTCAAGCTCGGAGCGTGGGGTCAGGGCGGCGACGGAATCGACCACAACCATGTTGACCGCACCAGATCGCACCAGTGTGTCGACAATTTCGAGTGCCTGCTCGCCTGTATCGGGCTGGCTGATCAAAAGCTCATCCAGATCAACGCCAAGTTTTCTGGCGTAAAGTGGATCCAGCGCATGTTCCGCATCAACAAAGGCACAGATCCCGCCCTTTTTCTGCTCTTCAGCAACACAATGCAGGGTCAGAGTGGTTTTGCCTGAGCTCTCAGGGCCATAAATTTCGACCACCCGCCCCTTCGGCAATCCGCCGATGCCAAGCGCGATATCAAGGCCAAGTGAGCCCGTCGAGGTCGCTTCGATCTCTGTTACCGGGTTATCCCCGCCCAGCTTCATGATCGAGCCTTTGCCAAATTGCCGTTCAATCTGCGCCAATGCACTATCGAGCGCTTTTTGCTTGTTGCTGTCGCTTTTACTGCTCATGTCCAGAATTTTCGCTGCTGCCATTTTCCCGTTCCTTATTTCACACCCGTATGCGGGCGGCAATTGTTGCTTTTGTTCGCCTCTTGTTCTTTTTGCGTTTATGAGATCAAAAAGAGAACAAATCAAGTAAAGTTTTCATCTTTGCCAGCTTAAGACGGAATTGGTTAATTGAAAGTTAGCAAATCCGTTAGATTTGAGCAGACTGGGGAAATCTTCAGGCAGCCGCATTATTTACGAGTTAGGAGGGCAAAGCACGATTCGGATGAACCCTGGCCCCTATTTCCAGATATTTTAATGAAGTTGTCGTTGCACTGTCGCAGTTAATTCTGAAAGGGAAAACGGTTTTGGCAGAAAAACCGAGTTCGGGATGCGCGCCTGATGTTCGGAAATGCTATCCTCAGCGTATCCTGAAACAAACACGACTTTCACTCCGGGTCGCGATTTCAGGGCTTGTGTTACCCATGTTGGCCCATCCATACCGGGCATAATCACATCGGTGACGAATATGTCGACGTTCAGGCTTTCATCTTCGAGTGTTTTCAGCGCTTCTTCCGCGTTTTCAGCCTCAAGCACGGTATAGCCGCGCATGCGCAGTGCACGCGATGCGAAAGCGCGCACTGGGGCTTCGTCCTCAACCAAAAGAACTATTCCACCATCAGGCGGGGACAAAGAATGTGTCGGCCGCGGAAGGTCGCCATTCACCTCTGTCGAAGCTTCATCACTGGTTCCCATCTGCGAAACGATGCTTTCAATATCTTCGGATGAAGCGGTCGGGGAATACTGTGGCGCTTCGAGGCTTAAAACAGCCGGGTCAGTTTCCTTAACTTCAGGACCACAACTTGATATTTGCGGCAACTTCGTAACTTCGTTCGCCCCGGATCGGGGCTTATTCAAAGACGGTTCTGCATTTGCCGTATCAGTTGAAACCGGAAGATAGAGAGTGAAAGTTGTCCCTGAGCCGATTACCGACTCGACGAAAATGTACCCGCCAGTCTGTTTGATTATCCCGTAAGCCATAGACAGGCCCAGCCCGGTGCCTTTGCCCACTCCTTTGGTGGTATAAAACGGTTCAAAAATCTTGCTAAGCTTGTCTTCGGCGATCCCACAGCCCTGATCAGCGACCTTGATCGTAACATAATCACCGACTGGCACTGTGGCGCGGTCCCTTTCCAGTTTTTGGGCGAGCGCGACATTTCGGGTTTCCAGAAGAATGTCACCACCATCTGGCATCGCGTCACGGGCATTTACCACAAGGTTCACCAACACCTGTTCCAAATGGTGCCGGTCGGCACGAATTGGTGACAATTTGGTATCCTGGATCAGCTCAAGACTAACAGTCTCTGGGATCAGCCGATTTAAAAGATGGGTTAAATCGCCTAAAACGTCGGAAAGATCCACGACTTCCGGGCGTAATGTCTGTTTGCGAGAAAATGACAGCAATTTACCAACAAGTGTGGCGGCGCGGTTCGCGTTCTGGCTGATCTGTGACAGGTCCGCGTAATCTGGGTCACTTTCCTCGTGACGCAGAACCAGAAGATCGCAGTGGCCGGAAATAGCAGTAAGTAAATTATTGAAATCATGCGCAATTCCACCCGCAAGCTGGCCAAGTGATTGCATCTTTTGGGCCTGAAGGTATTGCGCCTCCATCGTTTTCAACTCGGTCGCATCTTGCAGTACCGCCACCAACACCGCGCCAGCTGGTTCGTGCATCCGGGCCAGTGAGACCTGTAAGTAAACCTCACCTTCAGGATTGAGGGCGCGCACCACTTCCGAGCGCCCGGAAAGGCGACCGGTCATGACCTCGCGCAGCCATTCAGAAATTGGTCGCCCTGCCCCTTCAACCTGTTGGGAAAACAGCGTTCCTGCGGCTTCCTTATCCCCCAAAAGCGCCTTGGCGCGCTGGTTGGCCAGGGTAATCCGACCCTCTGCGTCCAGCTTCAAAAGCGGCACGGGGAGCATATCGACGATGTTCCAATCCCCCGGCTCAACCACCCTGTGTTCAGACTCGGGCATCAAATATATCTCACGCCGACCAGCAGAAGACGATATTTCGCAAACCAATGCACTAATGTTGCCATCAGCTGTTGAAACCTGAGAAACCGCCCCATCCTTAACCGGCAGATCGACAAAAACCCGATCCAGCGATGTCTGACGCCCCCCTACCAAGCGGCGAAGTGCTTCGTTCATAAACAGGATCGTTCCGGTTTTTGACACAGTCATCATAGGCAGGTTCATGTTTTCGCCAGGACGCCCCGATGGGCCCCTGTCTGCGGTATCTTCGAGCCGCCACAAAAAGCCGTTCTTGCCGATCAGATGCACAGAAAGACGTAAATGCCCGCGACGCATAACAACGTCCTCGCGCGCTGAACCAGATATCTGCGCCTTGTTTTGCATCCGGTACAACACCGAAGCCGGGGACGCGAAAAGATCGCCCAGCACAGCCACCAATGTCTGCGCGTCAGACCCTTTAGCGGCCTTCGCAAATCGCCCCTCGGCTGCCCGGTTGCGATAGGTCACTTGCCCATCCAGATCGGTGGTTAAACTTGGGGAAGCATCGTTTTCAATTAGCGCTTTGACCGAGTGCAAATGGTACTGCTGATAGCGATTGTGTCGAAAAAACAACGCCCGCACCAATATCGCCAGCGAAATGAACGTCATGCCGAAAACCAAGAGCGTAAGATTGACAATGGGTTGCCTGAGCCACAGGGCAGCCCCAAGCATCACCAACCCGAGGACAAGCAAATAACCCGCCCTGGGGGACATTATTAATGCGGCCCGGGTCAAGGGTCGCGGAGTTAGCGTCGGATGCGACACGTGGCTCCCCTTATTTGTGATTCGCTCGGGAGTATTTCGACGCGATATGATTAAGCTGGCATTAACGATACCCAGCTTAACTACTTTTAGTTGATGAACAAGTGCTTAACTATCGCCTTAAGAGCGCCAGATAAAACCCGTCACCGCCATCCAGCGGATTGAGCCGTGTTTTTACGGTCAATTCCCACTCGCCATGGCGTCGCAAAAACGCATCTGTCTGGGCTTCGTTTTCGCATTCAAGTAAGGAGCATGTAACATAGGCGATGGATCCACCGGGTCGAACTCTAGCGGATATTTCATCGAGAATACCTGCCTGTACAGCACAAAGCTCATCCAGTTTTTCCGCCGATAATCGCCATTTTTCATCTGGGGCACGCCGCCAGGTGCCACTGCCTGAGCACGGAACATCCGCCAACACCAGATCGAAAGGGGCGGCGTTTTGCACTTCCTCATTCGACAGAATTTGAACCAAAGCCTGCGCCCTTTCTGCCCGTTTTGGCAGGTCTCGCAGGCGTGCGGGATTGATATCATGGGCAAACAAATTTTTAGCTCCACGCCCGGCCAAAGCCAGGGATTTACCCCCACCACCGGAGCAATAGTCCAGAATGCGCATGTCTCCGGTAATTTCAATTTGATCGATTATGGCCTGCGAGCCCGCGTCCTGAAGCTCGACCAATCCATCCAGATAGGCGCGTGAAGCACGGATGCGGCGGGCGTTTTCGATCACTTCCAACGCATTTGGGGATAGCGAGTGCGGGCGGGCGACAATCCCCTCCGATTCCAGTGCTGCCATCGCCCCGGGCACATCGGACCTGACCCGATTTACCCGCAAAAACACCGGTGCCCGCTGACGCAATGCAGACATTACCGGGGCAAAATCCGCCCCCAGGGAAGCGCGAAGCTGCGGTGCCAGCCAGCTTGGGCAATCGAGTTCGGTCAATTCATCCGGTGTATCGGGGACAAATTCCTGCTCTGGTTCACTTAGCGCAGCGGGCGCATATCCCTCTCCGGTAAAAAAACTGGCCGGGTCGATGCTTTGCGCGCGTAGTGCGCCGATCATTACCGCCCGCCCGGTTTCAGCACCGGATTTCGCCCCACCTTGGGCCGCGAAACTCTTCAGGCACCGCAACGCGTCAAATACATGATCGCGAATTGCCACACGGTCCTTTGAACCCGCATAGCGATTTGCCCGCGCCCATCGGGTGAGTGTCTTTTCCGCCGGAGCGCCGCCAATCACCTGATCCAGCAGCTCAATAGCGGCAGCGACCCGCGCAGCGGGGGTCATTGCTTAACTTCAAGTATGGCATGTTTCATACTGTTTTCACTACATAATACGGTAATTTGGACTTTCGCGCGTGATCTGAACATCATGCACATGACTTTCCTTCAACCCGGCACCTGTGATCTTCACAAATTTGCTGTTTTTGCGCATCTCGGCGATAGTTGCGTTGCCGGTATAACCCATCGCCGCGCGCAGACCGCCGACCAGTTGATGCACAACCGCCCCGGCGGCACCCTTATAAGGCACTTGTCCTTCAATGCCTTCCGGCACTAGCTTGTCCGAGGCCGCATCTTTCTGGAAATACCGATCAGCCGAGCCGCGCGCCATTGCGCCCAGGCTTCCCATCCCACGGTAGCTTTTGAACGATCGGCCCTGATAAAGTATCACCTCTCCGGGGCTTTCATCAGTGCCTGCAATCATGCTGCCGACCATGGCGCAGGACGCCCCGGCAGCAATGGCTTTGGCGAAATCGCCGGAATACTTAATACCGCCATCCGCAATCACCGGAACGTCACCGGCACCCGACACGCAATCCAAAATTGCCGTCAGTTGCGGCACGCCAACCCCCGCCACCATCCGAGTGGTACAAATCGAGCCCGGACCGATCCCAACCTTGACCCCGTCCGCCCCGGCCCCGATCAGGGCGCGGGTGGCTTCGGCGGTGGCGACATTTCCCGCAAGCACCTGAACTTCATTGGAAATCCGTTTGACCCGTTCAACCGCAAGGGCCACGCCTTCGCTGTGGCCATGCGCCGTGTCGATAACGATCAGGTCACAGCCCGCATCAATCAGGGCCTCGCTGCGTTCAAAACCAGCGTCGCCCACAGTGGTTGCCGCCGCCACCCTGAGCCGACCAAGTTCATCCTTGCAGGCTGTCGGGTTCAGCACCGCTTGCTCAGTGTCTTTCAGGGTCAAAAGCCCGGTCAGCTTGCCGCCGCTATCGGTGACCAGCAGTTTTTCAATCCGACGCGCCTGCATCAAGCTTTTGGCTTCGTCCAGATCCGCAGGCTCGGTCAACATCGCCAGATCGTTTTGCGTCATCATCACCCGCACCGGGGTTTCGTCCGAAGTGGCAAAACGCATGTCGCGGTTGGTGACGATGCCAACCACATGGCCTTCGTCGTCCACCACCGGAAATCCGGTGATACGGTATCGCTCCATTAACGCCTTTGCATCCGCCAGTGTCTGGTCGGGTCGAAGGGTAATCGGGTTATAAACTATACCGCTTTCAAACCGTTTTACACGGCGCACTTCACGCGCTTGCTCATCGATGCTCAGGTTGCGGTGCACAACGCCCATCCCACCCGCCTGCGCCATGGCGATGGCCATGCGCGCCTCGGTCACGGTATCCATGGCCGAGCTGAGAAGCGGTATGTTCATGGCAATAGAACGGGTAACGTGGGTCGCGGTATCTGCCGTCGAGGGCAGAACCGAACTGGCGGCAGGCACCAGCAAAACGTCGTCAAAAGTAAGGGCCT
>JAAEUB010000253.1 GCA_024227755.1 Paracoccaceae bacterium
CTAGCCCAGCAAACGCCGGGCTATTACTTGCGCCTGTATCTCAGCTGCACCTTCAAAGATATTCAAAATGCGTGCGTCGCAAAGAATGCGACTGATTTGATATTCCAGCGCAAAACCATTGCCGCCGTGGATTTGCAGTGCGTTGTCCGCAGCCGCCCATGCAACCCGCGCCCCAAGCAGTTTTGCCATCCCCGCCTCAAGATCACAGCGTCGTCCCTGATCCTTTTCAAGCGCCGAAAAATAGGTCAGCTGGCGCGCGACCATCACCTCGACCGCCATCATCGCAAGCTTGCCAGCGACACGCGGAAAATTGATCAATGTTTTACCAAACTGCTTGCGATCCATGGCGTATTCCATGCCGACCTCAAGCGCATTTTGCGCCACGCCGATGGCGCGTGCGGCGGTCTGGATACGCGCGGCCTCAAAGGTTTGCATAAGCTGCTTAAAGCCCTGCCCTTCGACCCCGCCCAACAGGTTTTCACCTTTGACATGAAAGCCGTCAAAACTCAGCTCGTATTCCTTCATGCCCCGATATCCCAGAACCTCAATCTCGGTCCCGCTCATGCCTTCGCTGGGGAAAGGGGCGTCGTCGGTGCCCGGGGTTTTTTCGGCCAGAAACATGCTTAGCCCGCGATAATCTGTGGTCGCAGGATCGGTCCGCGCCAAAAGAGTCATTACATGGGTGCGCGCCGCATGGGTGATCCATGTTTTGTTGCCGGTTACCTTATAATTGTCGCCATCTTTTACCGCGCGTGCGCGCAGGGCCCCAAGGTCCGAACCGGTGTTAGGCTCGGTAAAGACCGCCGTCGGAAGGATTTCAGCGCTGGCTATACGCGGCAGCCAATGCGCCTTTTGCGCATCCGTGCCACCGCCAAGGATCAACTCGGCCGCAATTTCCGAGCGGGTGCCAAGGGAGCCTACACCGATATACCCTCGGCTCAGCTCCTCGGAAACTACAACCATCGAGGTCTTGGACAGGCCGAAGCCGCCAAACTCCTCGGGAATTGTCAGCCCGAAAACACCCATTTCGGCCAATTCCTCGATGATCTCCATTGGGATCAGCTCATCATTCAAGTGCCAGCCATGGGCATTCGGCACCACACGTTCGTCCGCATAACGGCGAAACTGTGTGCGGATCATTTCAAGTTCATCATCCAACCCAGTGGTGCCAAAGGTGGCATGCCCGGTATTGTCTTGCATCAACGCAACCAAACGGGCACGGGTAGCGGGGGAGTTACCCTTTTGGATCAGGGTGTTGATCGCGTCATTATCCAACAAAGAAAGGTCAGACACACCCATATCCGAGAGGCGAGCAATCTCATTCTGGCTCATCGGGATACCGCCCTTGATCTGGGCAAGGTACTCACCAAAGGCGATTTGCAGAAGGGACTGTTCCAGTTCGCCAAAAGACCCGGCCTCTTGCAGACCTTCAGCCCAGTTTTGCATTTGAGTTAACGCTTGCACATAAGTTGCTAGCCAAGCTAATGCGTGAATGGCAGTCTGGTTTTCCTCCAAAAGCCGAGGTGACGGTTTCTCCCCCTCCAACACGGCCTCTCGCATGTTTGCTTTGGCCTGCTTCAGCAACGAGCTTACGGCGGGCAAGGTGGCTTTGGTCAGGTTCAGAAGATTGGGTAATATGGACATGGTCAGGCCTTGGGTGATGGGTTTTGTGTGGTTTACGTATTTTGCAGGTGCAGCGCAATATATATACCCATAAGGCCGCAAACTTGAACGAATGTGACGCGGCGGAATCTTCAACGGGGAGGAGTTGCTGGAGATTCGATGCCGTGAAAACGACTTTCCTAACCCAGACATTGGGTTTGACTGGCGGCTTCACGTCATTCTTGCGGGCAATTTCTGGCGCTACTGATCTCTCCCGCCATAGTCCAAAACCCTCAGTACCGCGTTTCATACCCGCGCGGCTAACGCCTCTCTACTTTTTCATTCCGGCCCCTCGCGCCGGTGTTAACAGGCTCTGGATCTGATTGAGAATTGGCGCCTCCCTTCCCCTACCCTCACGCCCAAGGAAGGTTTACCTCCATAATACAATACCTTGGAGTGTTAGGTGCGCATTTCTCGTTTCCGTTTGGGATAAATCCATTTCGTGCAAAGGGGCTCTGCCGACATATTCGGAATTCCTTTAACGCAAGCAGGCCGAGGCGAGTGTGGGCCGTGAGGCCCCCAATTGCTTACACCAGGGGGCCGGGGATTGCGGTTTGACCACGGCGCTTTTGCCCAGAAATCGAAGCACCGCCAAGTTTGGGTGATAAAGGCAGTATAGGTGAAGCAGGTCCTAGCATGGCCCACGTTGATCCGAGGGTTCGCGGGCATTCGGAGTTTTCTGCACCGCGGCATAACCTTTCCTGATTGGTTTGGATAAATGGTGGTCTTTTCATACCCGCTGCGAGAAGCCCCATAACGTTTAAGCTGGGTCCGATAATAAATCACGCCATCGAGGTGGTGGTCACAGGCAACCAGCCGGATGGTGACGAAAAAGTATAACGCGACAAGCAGATGTACCAAGGTGACTTTAGCCACCAATCCACCGCACTCACCTGGGGGATTCATTAGGCTTCAGCAAAACTATACGCTTTCGTACGTTAACTGAAACTACTATCAAAATTCTGTACGATAGCGTATGGTTCGCCTATGAACACAATTCGCCTCACAGCCAACGACTGGATCCTGAAGGGTTTTGATACCCTGGCGGATGATGGCCCCGAGGCGTTGAAGGCCGAAATTCTAGCGCGCAAAATTGGTGCGTCGAAGGGATCTTTTTACTGGCATTTCAAGGATGTAAGGGATTTCCATTTGCGGATGCTTGGCTATTGGGAGGAGAAAGCTGCCACCGACGTTTCGAGGATATTGGAGGGAACCCCTGACCCGGTCGAGCGACTTTTCCAACTGGGTGAGCTTTCGGTAGTTTCAGCGGCGCAGCATGGTGACAGCGTATTTGAGCCAGCTATTCACGCTTGGGCACAAGGGAATGCTAATGTTGCCGCTGCGGTGCAGCGCGTTGATGTGCAGCGGCTCGCCCATATTTCCAACGCTCTATCGCGGCTTGACCTGACCAACCCTGACCTCGCGCGCGTCATTTATGCTGCATATGTAGGTTTCGGTTCGTTAGGGGACCGCGACGAGGTAAGTAACCGCGCTGCTATGTCAACGTTGCTCGCATCAATGCTGGCCTTACGTGACGCCTAGACCGTCCTTAGGCCTCAGGTTACCTTTAGTCATGCGACCTGCCTTGCTTTCACTCATCCTGTTGGCACTCACCGCCTGCAAAAAAGACGAGACCATTTCTGCTTTCGTACCGCCCGGATCAATCTGGCGATTGGCTGAGGTTAATGGCCAGGCATTCCCAGCAAGCGCAACGATCACCTTTCCTGAGCCCGGTAAGATAGTCGGCAAGGCACCGTGCAATAACTATAGCACTAGCCAAAACGCCCCTTATCCATGGTTCGAAGCCGGACCCATACAGACCACAAAAATCGTCTGTCCGGAATTGAGCCGCGAGCAAACGTTCGTTGCGGCACTTGCCAGCGCAACCTTGGTCGAGGTTTCCGGCAAAACACTGATCCTTTCGAACGACACTGGCCTGAACCTGATTTTCACCACGAACTAACCCCCTTCCTCTTGCCAAAGACATCAAAAGGGAGCGGCACAAGCCATCAGGTCGACCCCCGCGCATTGGTCGGGCGACGAACGTTCTTGGATATCTCAGTCAACCCGCCGTTTCAGCCGGTCTACTAGTCGCGCACGCGCCTCGGGCAGAGGCCGGTTGCCAAGAGAATGCGCCAGCCAATGGGTCAGAAAATGCCCGGTTGTCGCCAGCCCATCGACAACATTTCTGGCCTCACCAGTCCCAATTCCCAGCAATTCAGGCGGTAGCGGCAACAACCGGTCAGCCCAGGCACCAGCACCCTCGGCAGAAACCGCGCGACCGGTGCGCGGGCTGACATAGGACAGATCATCAAGCGAGCCGGTCACTGCGCAACTGCTTAGATCCAGCCCAAACCCCATCTCCTCCAGCAATGCCAATTCCCATTTGAGGTATGCGACCGGCCAAGAGGTATTGGCACCCAAAAGATCCAGCATCGCCAGCGAGCGGGCATAGAGCGCCGGGTGAGGTTCACGCTCTGGCAAGGAAAAAGACAGCAGCGCGGTAATGGCGTTCAAGGCGGCCAGCGTCGTGGCATCATCCATGATAAGCGCCGCCCGGCTTTTTACCGGCTCGACCGTGAAAGCCCCAATATGTTCTTCCAGACGGGCACGCCACGCCAGATCAAGCTGAGCACCTGCTTGCAGGATCGGGGCAATTTTACGCGAAGTTCCCCCGCGTACAACCCCGGCATGACGGCCATGGTGTTCGGTGAAAACCTCAATAATAGCAGATGTTTCGCCGTGCTTGCGCGATGTCAGTAAGAACCCTTGTTCGCGCCAGTTCATCAGGCTTCCAGACCCGGTTCATCCAGTAAATGGCGTCCGGCGCGATCTTCGACCTCGATCACCCACAAGTCCGGGTCAAAACCTTTTTGTTTTTCCAGGGCTGCATCAACTTTAATCTCAGCGCCCTCGGCCAGCACCACCCAGACCCGTTCACCACTAATCAGGTCAAAGCTGCGCTGAAAGATGGTGGCTTGTCCGTCCAATGTATTCAGTTTCACCAAAACTGCGCCCGCCGTGGCATCACCCTTCTTGGTGATGAAAACCGGAATATCCGCCAACCTGAGCCGGGTTAGATAGGCCGAAACCCAGATATCGGCCGTCAGTCGCGTCATTGACGTCCGTCTTTGAAATTCAGCCCCATTTCCGAATAGCGTTCAGCCTCGGTCAGCCAGCCGGGGCGCACTTTGACTTGCAGGAAAAGGTGCACATTGCGACCTAAGAACTCGGCCAGTTCCATCCGCGCGGCTTTTGACACGGCCTTAATTGTTTCGCCCTTGTTGCCCAGAACGATGCCCTTGTGACCATCACGGGCCACATAAATCAACTGATCAACCTTGACCGAGCCGTCTTTGCGTTCTTCCCAGTTTTCGGTCTCGACCGTCAACTGGTAAGGCAATTCCTGATGCAGACGCAGGGTCAGTTTTTCGCGTGTCATTTCCGAGGCAATCATGCGCAAGGGAAGGTCGGCAATCTGGTCTTCAGGGTAAAGCCACGGGCCTTCAGGAAGCTTTCCCGCAAGCCATTTTTTCAGGTCTTCGACCCCGTGGCCCTTTTCAGCCGAGATCATGAAGGTTTCGGCAAAATCGAAACGCTCGTTCATCTCACGGGTCAACGCCAGAAGCGCGTCTGATTTCACCCGGTCAATCTTGTTAATGGCCAACGCCACCAGCCGACCCCTGGCGATCTCGCGTAGTCCTTCGAGGATTTTTTCAACCCCTTTGGTGACACCGCGATGCGCCTCGATCAACAAGACAATCACATCCGCATCTGCGGCCCCGCCCCAGGCGGCGGCGACCATGGCGCGGTCAAGATGGCGGCGAGGGCGAAACAGTCCCGGCGTATCGACAAAAACAATCTGCGCCTCGCCCTCGATAACAACCCCGCGGATGCGGGTGCGGGTCGTTTGCACCTTGTGGGTAACGATCGATACCTTTGCCCCGACCATTCGATTGGTCAGCGTGGATTTGCCCGCATTGGGTTCTCCGATAAGGGCAACAAAGCCGGCACTTTTAGTCATGAGTTTTCCCGTGTTTTACGAAGGCTGGCCAGCATTAGACCATTGATACACAGAACGACAATCAAAAAAGTGACAATCTGGTACACTTCAATCTTATCGCCAAGCACTATCGCGGCAAGAACCATGGTAAAAGCTGGCCACGGGGTTGTTATCGTACTGGCAAGGGAAACATCAATATGTCGAACCGCATAAAACCAGATAAGCAGCTCCAGATAATAAACCAAACCCATGGTAATGGCAAAAGTCTGATAATCGCTCCGCAAGGCGGCTGCGGCAAAGCCCGTTGGTTCGGCGATGGCCATGATTATGGCCAGAAACGCGGCTGAGACCCCGACCCTGAGAAATGTCACCTGCGCCGGTGTGACAGGGGTTTTTGCCAGCTCTTCTTTGATAATGACATGGGCAATACTCCACAAAAACGGCACCCCAAGGGCCGCAACAAACCACACCGACAACCCTGAAATACGGCCGGTGCCTCCGGTGCCAAGATAGGCAAGTGCCAAGATCAGCACCGCCGTCAGTGCCAGTTCGGGCAAAGTCTTTTTGCGTTTTAAAAACAGTGTTTCCCACAGGATCGCGAATAAAGGATAGGCTTGGATTGCAATTGCCGCGTTGGCTGCGCCTGCCTTTTGGATTGAAAGAACATAAAGGTAAATTGAAAGACCGAACAGAATGCCGGTAAAGATCGACACTGAGAAAGCACGTCTTCGCGCGGGTCTTGTCAGTTCGCTGGAAAACAGCCCGCGATTGGGGCCACGCAGTTCCCAAATAAACAACGGAGTTGCAAAAACCAGCTGCCACAGGGACAAATAGAACGCGAAGCTCAGAGCGCTAAAGCCATCCGGTCGTGCGTTCGATATAACCGGCATCGTTGCCAGTAAAGCAAGGCAAACCAGCGCTAGTGATATCCCGGTACTTGTTGAGGCCGATTTCATGGCGCACCTCACCCAATGCTTAAGTGAACGGGCAGGTATTCCGCCCTCAATAATTTGATCAAATTCCATATCAATAAAAAAGTAAACCCACTTCTGGGTGACTTGCCGTTCACAATCGTCTGAAAATCAGCTTGCGACCTTGCTCAAAAGTGTCCGCGCGGCCGCTTGTTCGGCTTGGCGTTTCGAACTTGCCTGCGCTGAAACCACAATGCCGTTCTCAAGCTTTGCTTCAATTGTGAAAACCGGCGCGTGGTCCGGTCCTTCGCGGGCGGTTTCCACATATTCGGGTGGCGCTAACCCACGTGCTTGTGCCCATTCCTGAAGCGCGGTTTTGGCGTCGCGGGCGTCCTCTTCCACATCGGTGATCCGCGCGCCCCATAGCCGTAGGATCAGCTGCCTTGCCGCATCGTATCCACCGTCCAGATACACCGCCGCAATCACCGCTTCCATTGCGTCGCCAAGCAAAGCCAGCTTTCGCCGCCCGCCCGACAGGGTTTCCGAACGGCCGAGTTTTAGCACCTTGCCAAGATCAATCTGGCGGGCCACGTCAGCACAGGTTTCTTTGCGTACAAGGGCATTGAAACGCGGTGCCATCTGGCCCTCGCTGGCCGCTGGATCGCCCAGAAACAAGGCTTCGGCAATCACCATGCCCAGCACCCGATCACCAAGGAATTCCAGCCGTTGATTGTCGGGCCGAGTGGCCGAGGACACAGATCCATGGGTAAGCGCGCGGATAAGCAGATCGGGCGCGCCGAAATCGTGCCCTATAAGGGCCGAGAAGGATTTGAGATCACCCGACAGCTTCACTCGATCGCCTTGAAGAACCGGTCGCTGCGCCATGTCCAGAAGTACAGCAGGCGCTTACCAGCCGACGAGAACATCACCCGGTCAGCACGGCCCAGAAGATACTCGGCCGGAACAAACCCAACCCCACCACTGCGCTGGCTTACCCGGCTGTCGGTAGAGTTATCGCGGTTATCGCCCATGAAAAAGTAATTTCCTTCGGGTACGGTGAAGATATTGGTGTTATCAAGCGCACCGTTGTCACTGATATTGAGGATCGAGTGGGTTACACCGCCCGGAAGGGTTTCAAGGTAACGCTCTTTTTCGCAAATCGCCCCCTGCCCCACAGCACCGTTTGAACAGCGTGGAAAGCCGCCCATGCGCCCTTGGGCTTCCATCAATTCCTCAAATGTGCCGTCGCGTACCTGCATGGCCTCTTCGCCGTTGATAAAAAGCACACCGGATTTGATCTGAATCTTGTCGCCAGGCAGCCCGATCAGGCGTTTGACATAGTCAGTTCCAAGGGTCGGGTGGCGAAAGACCACGACATCGCCGCGCTCAGGCTCAGAGCCAAACAGGCGGCCTGAAATCGGGCAAATAGCGAAGGGGCAGGAATAGCGGGAGTAACCATAGGCCATTTTGTTAACGAAGAGAAAATCGCCAATCAGAAGCGTTTCCTTCATCGACGAGGAGGGGATCCAAAAGGGCTGAAAGAACAGAGTGCGGAAAATGCCTGCGATCAACAGCGCCCAAAAAACCGTTTTGATGGTCTCGACGATGCCATCTTCTTTCTTTTCTGCCATGTTCCTGCCTGTCTGTTTGGTTATCTGTAGTTACCGGGCGATATGGGCGGCGCAGGGGCCAGAGTCAAGTTGCGGGATTAGCCTCGATCACCACAAAGGCCTGCGCCCATGGATGATCATCGGTCAGGCTGACATGGATAACTGCAATGTGGCCCTCTGGCGTCATCTCAGCCAGCCGGTTGGCGGCCCATCCGGTAACCTGCATCACCGGCTGGCCCGTCCTCAGGTTACTGACCGCCATATCTTTCCACGAAATCCCCATGCGAAGCCCGGTGCCCAGCGCCTTGGAGCAAGCTTCCTTGGCAGCCCAGCGTTTGGCATATGTCCCGGCAACATCCTTACGCCGTTCGGCTTTGTGTTGCTCAGTCTCCGTGAACACCCGATTGCGAAAACGGTCCCCGTGACGCTCCAGCACACCCGCAATGCGGTCGATATTGGCCAAATCGGTGCCAACACCCAAGATCATTCGCCGACGGCCATTTCCGTGGTGATCACACCGGTTGCCTGGTTCAGTGTCAGACCAAGAAACATCGGGATGTTTGAGCCGTTATCAGGATTGTAAATGGCACCGGGAAGAACAAATGTCAGGCCGGTTGAGGGGTCATAGCTGGCTTCAAGCTGGCTGAACTCCAACCCGGTAAAACCGACTGAACCAAAATGGCTGATTACCTTGCATTGTGGGCTTCCTAATTCGTCATATGGCGGTGAGATGATCAAGAGGTGTATTGACCCTGCCGCTGGCTCAATAGTGTCCAAAAGTGCCAGACGGGTTTTACCGTTTGAGAATGTGCGGGTGTTGTCGGCCCAGGGCTCGCCAATATTGCGGGCCGAGGATCGCCAGTCGCATTCGCCAACTTCCTGCGCCGTGGCCAACATGGGCGTTACTGTCATCGCAAAGACTGCCAAGAATTTTCGAAAATTCATGGAAAACCCCTTCGAAGAATTCTGTTCCCTCTTCATCATGTTCGTGCTTCCTCCATTAGACGCCGCATTTCTTTGATTGCCGGGGTGAGGCCGCGGAAAATTGCCTCGCCAATCAGAAAATGCCCAATATTGAGCTCCATCACTTCGAGGAATGCGGCGACGGGCATGACTGTTTCATAGGTAAATCCATGGCCCGCATGCACCTCCAGCCCCAGCGAATGGCCAAAGGCAGACATTTCGCGAAGCTTTTCCAATTCGTTGTTGCTGGCGTCCAATTCACCTTCGTGGAACATGTCACAATACGGTCCGGCGTGCAGTTCGACAATATCGGCCCCTATGCGCGCCGCAGCTTCGACCTGAGCCATATCCGAAGCGATGAACAAAGACACCCGACAGCCTGCATCCTTCAGCGGCGCGATAAATCCGGCCAGCTTGTTTTCCTGGCGCGCCACTTCCAACCCACCCTCGGTGGTCAGTTCTTCGCGTTTTTCCGGCACGATGCAAACAGCATGAGGTTTGTGGCGCAGGGCAATTGCCTGCATTTCATCCGTCGCGGCCATCTCAAAATTCAGCGGTACGGTCAACTTTTCCATCAGCGCATCAATGTCGCCATCTGAGATGTGGCGACGGTCTTCACGCAAGTGCGCCGTGATGCCGTCAGCCCCGGCCTTTTCGGCCAGCAATGCGGCACGGGTTGGGTCGGGATAGGCCGAGCCACGTGCATTTCTCACCGTTGCCACGTGGTCGATATTGACCCCCAATCGCAGCTTGCCCAAATACTTACTCATGGTGATTCCTTTTTGAAAAATCGCGATCTTGCCTATCCTTAGCCTTCTTTCACCGCAGCGTCAGCCTTTGCGGCGCGTTCAGCCATGCGTTTTTCATAGCGCTTTTTCAGCTTTTTGATCCGTCTTCTCTGATAGGCAGTAATCACCGGGCGCGACAGGGCATAAGCAATGCCGGCAGCTACCGCACCGGGGAACAGGCCGCCAATGGTATAGGGCAGAAATATCCGCCAAAAAAAGCGCCCGATTCCGGCCCAATCCGCCTCGGCAGTGGTGAAAATGGCGGTGAAATTGAACCACAGCGCCGACAACGCACGGCCAAAGGCGCCCACAATCTGCGGCAGATGCACGTCAATCGGCAGGTGCATCATCCGCGAGCCGAGCGTTATGGATATTTCAGCAATGATCGGAAATGTCAGGGGATTGCCGAAAAAAGTTGCCAGCACCGCCGCCAGGATATTGC
>JAAEUB010000254.1 GCA_024227755.1 Paracoccaceae bacterium
GCTGCAATTCTTCATCCGCAACGTGAAGGCTGAGTTTGGCGTTGGGGATATCAATCTCGATGACGTCACCATCGGCCACCACCGCCAATGGTCCGCCGTCGGCTGCCTCCGGGGCGATATGCCCCACGGCACATCCCTTGTTGGTGCCTGAAAAACGGCCATCGCTTAGAAAGGCGATCTGGTTCTGCAAGCCCTTGGCAGCCAACTGCCACAAAAATCGTTGCAGGAGCAGCATGCCCGGCTCTCCTTTAGGGCCGACGTTGCGCACAATGACCACATCGCCCGCATTGAGTTGGCCGGAGTTCAGCGCGTCACAGGCATCTTCCTCACGTGGGAAAATGCGTGCCGGCCCTTGATGGCGGAACATCTCCGGGGGCACGGCCGATTTCTTGATCAACGCTCCCCCCGGTGCCAAATTGCCCTGCAAAAAGACCAGGCCGCCTTCCCCGGACAGCGGGTTGCTCAAAGAACGGATGACCTTGCCGTCGCCCCCGGAGGCGGTTTGCAAGTTAGCCGCTACGGATTTGCCGGTGACGGTCAGCGCATCGGTATCCATTATTGATTCCAATTCTTTCATGGCTGCCGGCAAGCCGCCGGCTTCATCAAAGTCCACCATAAGATTTTTACCGCTGCCCGAGGGGGCGATGTCGCAGATCAACGGGGTTTCCTTGCTTGTGCGGTTGAAGATTTCCAGGGGCACGGACAGATCCAACTCCGCCGCGATGGCAGCCAGGTGAAGTACGCTGTTGGTGGAGCCTCCCGTGGCCATCAGGATGTGAATGGCATTTTTAAATGCTTTGAGGGTCATAATATCCGAAGGTTTGATCCCACTTTGGTGGAGTCGTACGACTTGGCGGCCAGCCTCGAAAGCAAGGCGCATCAAGCGGGCATCGGCGCCGGGTGTAGTGGCATTCCAGGGTAGCGACATACCCAATGCCTCGGTGAGGCAGGCCATGGTATTGGCCGTACCCATGACCGGGCAGGCGCCGTAACCGGGACAGCCGCGATTTTGGATTTGGCGGTAATCCGCCTTGTCGAGGGCGCCCGCTTTGTAATCTGCAAAGTGACGCGGGGCGATATCTAACGGATCCACGTATTCGCCTTTGTAGCGGTTGAGCTGCATATACCCGCCGGTTACCACCACCGAAGGAAGGTCCAGGCGGCCCGCAGCCATGAGATGGGCGGGAATCACGTCGTCACAAACCGGGACGAAAACCAACCCGTCGAAGAGATTGGTCATGGCAACGGTTTCAATGTAACCGGCTACCAAATCCCGATGGGGCAGGTGGTATTTGTCATGTCCGGCCATACTGGTACAAATGGAACTGATCACAAACTCCCGCGGCGTGCCGCCGGCAGCCCATATTCCCGCTTTGACCGACTGTGTGACACGATCCAGATGAACGGATGCCGGGTTGACCTCTCCCCAACTGCTGACGACCCCGATCTGCGGTTTTTTGATGGCAGCTTCATCGTAGCCCACACCGCTAGTTAGGGTTTGTCGTTCCACCATGGCATAATCCGGTAGATGGGCGTCTTGTTTTTCGATTTTCATTTTAGCGTAATTCCTCCTATGGGTATTTGCCGTATCGATCGACAAATCGTTTAGCAGTCTCGTAGA
>JAAEUB010000255.1 GCA_024227755.1 Paracoccaceae bacterium
AATCAAATCCTTATCGCGTTAACCAAACCGCCCCGGTTGTGATGGCAAAATCAAGCCGCCGATGTGCTGCGGTAAGGACATGGCTTATCGCGCCTGATGTCCGGCGCGCGGGTCAGTCATCGCTGCGGTATCTGGTTCTGCGTTGCTCGAAGGGCATATAGCGGTTCGATTAGCCGCCAATCTTTCGGATCACGCTCATGCTGGTGTCATGCAGGATTTTAGAGAAGTTTGATATCATCTGAAGGGTCTGCTGCTGCTTTGAAAGCACATTTTGCAGGTCGATGTTGATAAGCTGTTCGTCTGCGGGAAGACAGGTTTTTATCGTGTCCGAGCGGATTTGCATTTCGTTCAGGCTGTCCTCGGGGCTGGCGGACATGCACCAGGCACGATGTCCGGCACCATTGTCAGACCAGCGTCCGCCGGTAAATCCGCATTGATATTGTCGGTTCAGCCCATTTTCACTTATTGCCAGCGAGGTATAGGCATCGCACGCCTGCGCCTTGGCCAGACAGATTTCAAGGGCCCCGGCACGCGCGCGATCCTCATCTGTCAAGTTTTCCATGACAACATCTGCGCGCAGACACCAGTTGCGGTGCCCTATGAAATCACCACTCCAGGCGCCGCCCGAATAGCCGCAGCCAATGGCGACATTCTGATGCTGCTGTGTCACAGCGGCATTGGCATAGGCATCGCAGTTCAGGTTGCCGTCAGCAGCAGACATGCCTGCCAGACCAGCCCAGATAATGAGTGTAAAGATGAACAGATTACGGGTGGGGAACTTAAAACTTGTCACTGGCACCTCCTGGGATTCAATCCCGGCAGGTGCACCATAGCACATTTTGTGCAAATCCCGAAAACGCCCGGCTACCTGGCCGAGTGATCAACTGTGCGAGGCGCAGTTTTCCAGGGTTGGCAAACGTCCCCGTCAGTCGTAGCTGCGCGTGTCCTCGATGACCAGACCGTCATTGGGCAGGCTTCCCGGTGCCACCAGTTCAACCCGGCCTTTAAGTTTGAGGGTCTCGGCGATTGAGGCACCGTACGCGTCTGCGTCGCCACCGTCAGCTTCGATCTGCACCACCATCACATCGCTTTCACCCATCCGCGAAGCAACTACGCGCGCGCGTTTAACCTCGGCGTGTTTGGCGACAAAATCCGCCACCTGTTCGGGGCGCACGAACATGCCCTTGATCTTGGTGGTCTGATCGGCCCGGCCCATCCAGCCCTTGATGCGCATATTGGTGCGTCCACAGGGGCTTTGCCCGGCTAAAATCGCCGACATGTCACCGGTAGCAAAGCGAATAAGCGGATAATCCGGGTTCAGGCTGGTCACTACAACCTCGCCTACTTCGCCGGGTGCGACCGGGTCGCCGGTGCCGGGGCGCACAATCTCGACGATCACGCCCTCGTCAACAATCATGCCCTCCATCGCCGGGCTTTCATAGGCGATCGAGCCCAGATCGGCAGTGCCATAACCTTGCAGACAGGTGATGCCGCGATCCGCATATTCCTGCCGCAAGGACGGGAACAAGGCCCCACCGCCCACCGCAGCTTTGGTGATGCTCAACGTCACACCATCTGCATCCGCGCGGTCGAGGATGATTTTGAGGTAGTCCGGCGTACCAACATATGCGGTAACCTCGGCGTCCTTCGCGGCGCGCACCTGTAATTCGGTCTGACCAATGCCTGCGGGCAAAACCTTTGCACCGATTGCGCGCACGGCGCTATCGAACATCATGCCAGCGGGGGTCAAGTGATAGCTGAAACAGTTCTGTACGATATCGTCGCTGCGAAAGCCTGCCGCGAACAATCCGCGCCCCATACGCCACCAATCAGCAGCCATGCCACCGGGTTCGTAAATTGGGCCGGGGGATTGGAAAATGTGTGAAACATTGGCCGTGTGAATACCGCCAAACGGTCCGTCCTTTTCCGCCTGCCATTGCAGCAAGCTGGACTTTCGCAACACCGGCAGACGCGGCAAATCTTCGATCCCGCGCACTTCACCATCGGCAACCAGACAGGAACCCGGCGCGTCCATCGCTAGTCTTATCTGCGAAAGCAAAGCCTTGGTCTGACCCGCCAAGCGTTCATCTGCAGAGCGGGTTTCGAGTGTGTCGTAAAATTCCATGTTAATACCCCTTAAGCCAACCAACGCTTACGGCGGCGGTAGCTGCGCACATCGCGGAAGCTTTTGCGCCCTTCATCCGACATGCCCAGATAAAACTCTTTCACATCCGGGTTTTCGCGCAGATCGGCGGCGGGGCCGTCCATGACCACGCGGCCGCTTTCCAAAATGTATCCGTAATGTGCAAACCTGAGCGCTACGTTAGTGTTCTGCTCGGCCAGAAGAAAAGTTGCGCCCTCTTTTTCATTGAGGTTCTTGACGATGGCAAAAATCTCTTCCACCAATTGCGGGGCCAGACCCATCGAGGGTTCGTCAAGCAAGATTGTTTCGGGTTTCGACATCAATGCGCGACCGATGGCGATCATCTGTTGTTCACCGCCGGAGGTATATCCGGCCTGCGATTTGCGCCGCTCTTTCAGGCGCGGAAAATAGTCGTAAACCATTTGCAGATCCGTATCGACCGCGCCGCGTCCGTCACCGCGCGTATAGGCGCCGGTCATCAGGTTTTCTTCAACCGTCAGGTGCTCAAAACAGTGACGACCTTCCATCACCTGAATGACACCGCGACGTACCAGAGCCGCCGGGGACAGCGTGGAAATATCCTCGCCGCGATATTGGATCGTTCCCTTGGTCACTTCGCCGCGCTCGGATCGTAGAAGGTTCGAGATTGACTTGAGGGTCGTCGACTTACCTGCGCCGTTGCCGCCCAGCAAAGCGGTGATGCCGCCCTTGGGTACTTTCAACGAGACGCCCTTCAACACCAGGATCACGTGATTATAGATCACCTCGATATTGTTGACCTCCAGGAGGGTCTGGGCTTTTGCAGTTTCCGACATGACGCGGTTCCCGTGTAAATTTTGGATGTGTCCGGGCCGAAAGGCCCGAACCTTTTTTTTCTTAAAGTTTCAGCTTAGTTACACTGGCTCGGAATGTTGTTTTCAGCTGCATATGCAGCCGAATCCGCGTCGATCAGCGGCTGGATCACGTCCATATCCGAAGGCTCAAAGCCCGAGATCATGTTCCAGCTTTGGGCAGTTGCATCCCATTGCTGAACCGCGCCAAGGCCCGGACCACCGTGATTTTCACAGGATACGGCGAAGTTGGGGCCAAAGCCCTTCATGCCAATCGCTTCCATGCTTTCATCGGTCACAACAAGGTTTTCCAACCCATCGCGCATCATAGCCGGGGTAATGTCAGCAACTCCGTGTATGGCTTGTGCAGCCTTAACAGCCTCGGCTGCCAGCATCGCGCCATAAAGGCCACGGTTATAAAGCACAGTACCAACATTAGAGCCGTCACCAGCTGCAAGGCCTGCATCAACGACGTACTTCTGAATGTCGTCAAAGACCGGGAAGTTGGTGCCAACATTGTGGAAAGTCAACGCCTTGTAGCCGTTTGCCGCATCGCCAGCCGCAGCCACATCGTTTTCAGAACCGGACCACCAGATGCCGATGAAGTTTTCCATCGGGAAACGGATGTTCGATGCTTCCTGAATGGCAACCTGGTTCATCACGCCCCAGCCCCACATAAAGACATAGTCAGGCTTTTCGCGGCGGATTTGCAGCCACTGTGATTTCTGCTCCTGACCGGGGTGGTCAACAGGCAGCAGGCTTAAAGAGAAGCCATGTTTCGCTGCCAGCTCTTCCAGAGTACGGATCGGCTCTTTGCCGTAGGCTGAGTTGTGATAGACCAGCGCAATTGACTTGCCGGAAATATCACCACCATTTACATCAAGCACATGGTTCACTGCGTGACTGGCCCCGTTCCAATAGTTGGCCGGGAAGTTAAATACGTTGCTGAACACGTCGCCGTTTGCAGCCGAAGTACGGCCATATCCGCCGGTCAACAACGAAACGCCGTCAGCAGTCACTTTGGGGATCAGCTGATAGGTAATCCCGGTCGAAAGTGGTTGATACACCAGCGCCCCGTCACCCTTGGTCGCCTCGTAGCATTCAACGCCTTTTTCGGTCGAGTAACCGGTTTCGCATTCGACCACGCGGGTCATTACGCCACCGATACCACCGTCACGCTGGTTCAAAAGTGTGTAATAGTCGGCAAAGCCGTCTGCAACCGGGGTGCCGTTTGCGGCATAAGGTCCGGTACGGTAGCTTAGTGACGGGAACATCAGGTCCGCGAGAACCGGCGTCGCCATCATCACCGCCGCGGTGGTTACCGCTGCTAGTTTCTTTAGTTTCATGTGTTTTCCTCCCTAGGTTTCACATTCGCACGCCCGCGTCCAAGCGCACGTCTTATTCGGCCTCCCCCTTTAGTGAGGGAATGGCCAAAGCCTTAATTTCTCTTTTGTCAGTCGCCAAAGCTGCGCCAACCCATGTGGTTCAAAGATCAGGAAGGCCACAATCAGCCCGCCTACGATCATGAACTCGAAATGAACCGCCAGATCAGTTGGCCAGCCCAAAGTTCCAACCAGCAGGTTCTTCAGCAGTACCGGCATCAGCACAAGAAAAGCCGCGCCGGCAAATGAGCCGAAGATTGAGCCAAGACCGCCGATGATTACCATGAACAACAGCAGGAACGACTTTTGAATACCAAATGCCTCGCCTACTTCAACCGCGCCGAGATAGACGCTGAAAAACAATGCGCCTGAGATACCGACGAAGAAGCTTGAAACAGCAAAGGCCGAAAGTTTGGCGGCCAGCGGGTTCACCCCGATGATCTCGGCGGCGATATCCATGTCGCGGATCGCCATCCATTTGCGCCCGAACGAACCGCGCGTCAGATTGCGCGCGATCCATGCAAGCAACACCACAAAGACAAGACAGAACAGGTATTTCGCGGATGCAGAGGCGTACGGACCAGTGACCGCATAACCAAGCATCGTACGTTCCGGCGCACTGATCTGACCCGAGGCGGAATAGTTGTAAAACCACCCGACCTTGTTGAAAAGCCAGACCAGAAAGAACTGAGCTGCCAGTGTCGCCACCGCCAGGTAAAAGCCCTTGATCCGCATCGATGGTAGGCCAAATGCCAGCCCGACCATCGCTGTTATCAGCCCGGCGATGATAACGTGAAAAAAGAAGGGAACTTCGGGAAAGGACGTCATCAGCTTGTAAGACGCGTACGCCCCCACCGCCATGAACCCGCCCGTACCCAGCGATATTTGCCCGCAATAGCCTGACAGGATGTTCAGGCCAAGCGCGGCGATGGCATAGATCAGGAAGGGCAGCAAAACGGCGCTGACCCAGTAATCGTTGATGATGAACGGCACCACACCGAACGCAATCACCATGATCACCCAGTATCCCCAGCGATCAAACTTGATCGGGAAGGTCTGGCTGTCCTTGGCATAGGACGTCTTGAAATCTCCGGCTTCGCGGTAAAGCATGTCCTAAACCCTCTCGATAATCTTTTCGCCGAACAGGCCTTGCGGCCGGAAGACGAGGAATAAAAGCGCCAGCACATAGGCAAACCAGTTTTCGGTGGCTCCGCCAATTAATGGCCCGACCGAGAACTCAAACAGCTTTTCACCCACTCCGATGATTAATCCGCCGACAATGGCGCCGGGGATCGAGGTGAAGCCACCCAGCATCAGCACCGGCAATGCCTTCAGGGCGATCAGGCTCAGCGAAAACTGCACCCCTGATTTTGCGCCCCACATGATACCTGCGACCAGGGCGACAAAGCCCGCCACCGACCAGACCAGCACCCAGATGAAGCGCAGCGAGATGCCGACCGACAAAGCCGCCTGGTGGTCATCCGCCACCGCGCGCATCGCCCGGCCCTGCTTGGTATATTGTGAAAACATGATCAATGCCGTCACCAGAAGGGCGGCAACGACGGTTGCTGCGATATCAAGCTTGTCGATAAAAAAGCCGTAAAAGCCATCTCCGCCCAGGAAAGCCGTGTGTTCTTCGATCCAGAGACTACCGCCCTGTGCCAGCCCCACATCCAGCTTTTTCAGGTCCGGTCCCCACATCAGGTCGCCAAAACCTTCCATGAAATATGTCAGGCCGATGGTGGCCATGAACAGGATGATGTCAGGCTGGTTAACCAAGTGTTTGAGCACAAATCGCTCGACGATCCAGGCAAACAGCACCATCACCCCGGCGGTCAGAACGATGGCAATCAGAGCCGGAATATGCCAGCCAAAGTAATGCAGATCAGTGCCGAGAATTGAGTTGATCAGGTGCGAAAACGGCACTTGGCCCTTTTGGATGCCGACCAGTGTCATCGCTGCAAACAGCGCCATCACCCCTTGCGCATAGTTGAACACGCCCGAGGCCTTGAAAATCAACACAAAGCCCAGCGCCACCAGCGAATAAAGTACCCCGGCCATCAGACCGTTAAGCGTAACCTCAATGGCGAATAGTAACTGATCAGGCATGAGACACCCTCCTAACAAATTTCTTCGAAGAAATTTGGTAAGAATTTTCGAAAATTCTTACGCCCTCAAACGACAGATCAGTCATGTGCCACCCCCAGATAGGCGTCGATCACCGCCTGATTATTACGCACCTCGTCCGGGGTGCCGTCACCGATTTTTTTGCCGTAATCCATCACCACCACCCGGTCAGACAGGGCCATGACCACGCCCATATCGTGCTCGATCAGGCAGATCGTGGTGCCAAATTCGTCGTTCACGTCGAGAATAAAGCGGCTCATGTCCTCTTTTTCCTCGACATTCATCCCCGCCATCGGTTCATCCAGCAGCAAAAGCTTGGGTTCGGCTGCCAGCGCGCGTGCCAGTTCAACCCGCTTTTTCAAGCCGTATGGCAGGCGGCCCACGGGTGTCTTGCGGATCGCCTGAATTTCAAGGAAGTCGATGACTTTTTCGACCTGCTCACGGTTCTCGAACTCTTCTTTTTGCGCGCCGCCCCACCATAATGCCTGGCTGAGCATACCGCTTTTCATATGGGTCAGCCGTCCGGTCATGACGTTATCAAGCACGCTCATACCTTCAAACAGGGCGATGTTCTGGAAGGTGCGCGCAATACCCTGCTGTGCCACCTGATAGGGCTTCAGTTTCGGGCGTTTGGCACCGTGAAACCAGACCTCGTCCTCTTGCGGGACGTAAAAGCCCGAGATGACGTTGAGCATCGAAGATTTGCCAGCACCATTGGGGCCGATGATGGCGCGTATTTCGCCGTCGCGGATATCAAAGCTGATTTCCTGGATCGCTGTAACCTCTCCGAAACGCAGGGTAATCCCCTTCATCTCCATGTCCACACCTCTATTGGTGCGGCCGTCTTTGGTGATGTAGTTGTCGCTTTTTTTTTGT
>JAAEUB010000256.1 GCA_024227755.1 Paracoccaceae bacterium
CATCAGGTTTCGTGGATAAATCAGCATCAGTATCTTCATTTACATCCCCATTTTCATCTTTAGTTTCATGGAGTAATGGAATGGAAATATTTTCAATTTGTTTTTTATCCAATTCATACTTGTCCTGAATCGCTTCTACTAAACCGAATTGATGTGCAGGCCTATCTGTTAATTCCGATGGAAATATTGTGACAATTCGTACCCTGCTCCAGATTTCAGGACTGCCCAGTACAGTATCATTGGCAAGTCAACCCATCCATTGGCTGCCGGCTGAATCTGATCCTCATGAGAGGACCTTCATGCAGTGGCCGGTTAATCGCGAGGTTTACCGTGACCACGTGTTTTTGAAGATGGTACAACGGGCGATCGCAGATATTGCCAATACGGTTTCGCAGTTTGAACCTGTTGTTATTTTGATGGATCAGAAACATGAGGCTGATGCACGCCGGTTACTCTCGCCATCGATCGAGGTTTGGGATATTTCGACTGACGATCTGTGGTGCCGGGATTCCGGCCCGACATTTGTCATTAACAAATCCGGTGGCCTCGCCGTGTCCCACCTCAATTTTAATGGTTGGGGTAACAAGCAGGTTCATGCCAACGATGGCAAAATTGCCCGTCTTGTGGCAAAGCGGTTGAAGTTGCCAATCATTGACAACGGACTTGTGGGAGAAGCAGGTGGCGTTGAGACCGATGCTGCGGGCACGCTGATTGCCCATGAAAGCAGCTGGGTCATCGAAAACCGCAACAAAGGTTCAAAAGCCAAGATCGAACAATTACTGCTTGATGCTCTTGGTGCGCAAAAACTGATCTGGGCTCCCGGTATCAAGGGTGCTGATATTACTGATTATCATATAGACTCTCTCGCCAGATTTATTGATCCTGGCACTGTGCTGATTCAACTGCCCGAGGGGATTGACCACAATGACCGCTGGTCAGTTGCGGCATTTGAAACCTATGAAGTTCTCAAACATACCACCGATGCCCGAGGTAAGAAGATCAAGCTGGTCATAGTGCCGGAATGCGCTAGCCCGCGAAACAAGTCTGCAGATTTTGTTGCCTCATACGTGAATTATTATGTATGCAACGGTGCGGTGATCGCCGCGCAGTTTGGTGATAAAGAAGCGGATGCAAAGGCAAGAGCCATGCTGGCAGACCTCTATCCAGGTCGGGAAATTGTCACGTTGAATGTCGATCCATTGGGAGAAATCGGCGGTGGTATTCATTGTGCCACGCAACAGCAGCCGATGATTTGACCACTTTATTCCAAGAGCGGCGACCAGGCCGGGTCACTGGCAAAGCCCGGGGTTCTCACCCGCTGCTCGTTGTAGCCGGTGAGATCGATGGAATAGAGCCTAGGGCCGCCATTGGCACCGGGCGTTTCTCGGAAGAACATGATGGTACGGCCATTGGGAGCCCAGGTCGGGCCTTCATTGTGATAGCCTTCTGTCAGGATGCGCTCGCGCGATCCGTCCGGTTTCATCACACCGATGAGAAACTTGCCGCCGGACTGTTTGGTGAAGGCGATCAGATCGCCGCGCGGCGACCATACCGGGGTGGAATAGGAACCGGTGCCAAAGGAAATGCGCTGGGCACTGCCGCCGCCGGCGCCCATGACATAGAGCTGCTGGCGACCGCCACGATCTGATTCAAAGACAATTTTGGACCCGTCCGGTGCGTATGAAGGTGAAGTATCAATGGCCGGGGTGTTGGTCAGCCGTGTGGTTTTGCGGGAGCGCAGATCCATCGTATAGATGTTGGCATTACCGCCCTGCTGCAACGAGATTATAACCCGCTGTCCATCCGGCGAAAAGCGTGGCGAAAAGGTCATGTTGGGAAAGTTGCCGACAATCTCGCGCTGGCCTGTCTCGATGTTGAGCAGGTAAACCCGGGGCTGCCCGCCAGCAAAAGACATATAAGTGATTTCCTGCCTGGAGGGCGAAAAGCGCGGGGTCAGCACCAGATCGCTGCCATTGGTCAAGAAACGTATATTGGCGCCGTCCTGATCCATGATAGCCAGGCGTTTTGTGCGTTTGGCCTTGCCACCGCTTTCGCTGACGAAAACAATTCTTGTGTCGAAATAGCCTTTTTCGCCGGTCAACCGTTCATAGATCGCATCGGCAATAATATGTGCCACCCGACGCCAGTTCTTGTTGGTGGTAAAAAACTGCTGGCCGGTCAGTTGTTCCGCGCCAAAAACATCCCAAAGACGAAATTCGGTGCGTAGCCGCCCGTCCGCCTCGCGGCTGATCCGTCCGGTCACCAACGCCAGCGCATTGATAACCTTCCAGTCGGAAAAGCGCGGGGAAACATCCGGGTTGGTGATTTTTTCGATGAAGGCACCGTGATCAATTGGCTTGAACAGTCCGGAGCGCTTCAAGTCGGCTTCCACCACAGATGCAATATCGCGGGCAATTTTTGCCTGACTGCCATTGCCTACAAAGCCAGGAATGGCAATCGGCAGCGGATCGACATTGCCCTTAGTGATGTCGATTTCGACAAGCGCATTGGCGGGGTTTACGGCGCTGGCAAAGGTAAGGATTGTCAGAATGATGAAAGCAAACAACGCTCTGAACGAGCTTAGGATCAAATGCAGATTGTTGCCGTTCGAAAGGTGGGAGCAGGGATTCTTAGGGATTGATCTACACCCCGGTATTTCGTCAATCCCGCCTGCGCGGCGATGACGGTAATGCAGGTAAGGATATTTTTGCTTCAACTTACAGTCCTCATCTCAATATTTCAGGTAATCCCGGTCATTCCTCACAGCATGTCGCTGACGTCGAAATTCACCACCAGATCGGCCCACGTTTCGTATTTGTCCTGTGGCAGTTCGTCGTAAGGCGCGCATCTTTGTACGGCGCGCTTGGCAGCGCCCTTGAAGGCTCGGCGAACGCCTGGATTGCCGCCGCTGGCGGTCACCTTTGGCCGCCCTTCAAGTTCACCGGATCGCTTCAGTTTGACGGTGACAGTTGCCCGCAGTTCTTCCGCATCGGCCATGCCAGCTGTAAGATTGAAGCAACCCTGAATTTTACCGCGCAGGGCATCCATCTGGCTTTGCGACAGTTTTGTTGCTCGATTGGATTTTTTGGTGCCAAGCGAGGCGCGCTTGCGCGAGCGCTTTGCTCCGCTGGCGGCTGCTTCCTGGCGATTTAACAGGGCGGCGAGTTCATCCGTCTTGTTCTTTGACTTTGATTTCGGTGCGGTTTTTGCCTGTTTGGAAGCCGGTTTGTCGGCTTCCTTGCGTTGGTTGGTCTTGGCGGTCTTTGCCTGCGCCGTGGCCGGTCTTAGCTGGGGTACAGGAACGAGATCAGGTAGTTTCCTGAATTCATCCTGCGGGAGGGGTTCAACCTCGCGGCTGACCGGTGCCTTTTCCTCAGGCGTCAGTGCCGCAACCTTGACCTTTTGCTCAGGTTCGGCTGCAAGCTCGGTTGTCGGGGCCGGAACCTGTTCGGGAGATTCCTGCGGTTTGACCTCGGCCGTATCCCTTGGTTTTACCTTTGGCTCGGGGGCAGATTTTGGCGGGGCGGCAGCTTCTACCGGGCTTGGTGCCGGTATGGCATTACGTGGCGACTCAGTGTCGACTTTGGTATCACCGATATTAATGGACTTTTTCTCAAATACCGGTTTTCGGGTGGGTTTTACCGCAGGCTTGTCAGCCAGCGGAGCCTTTTTGTCGCCTTTAATGGATTTTGTCAGTGCTTCAATCGGGATGATATCAACCGGTAAGGCTTCAACATCCGCGACGTTCAGCGGTTCGGGAGCCGAGAGCGTCAACAGACCCCAGGAAAGAACCAGGCTGTGGGCAATTACCGATGTTGTTACGCCAAGTTTCATTCACTTCACACCACAATTACTGTGTCTGCTCCTGCAGCGTTACCAGCCCTATCTTGCGATATCCGGCAGCCGATACCCGTGCCATAACCTTCATGACCGTGCCATAGTCGGCCGTTCTGTCACCGCGTACATAAATCCGCTCCTTGTAGCCGTTTTTGGCAATGGCATCGAGTTTGGCGACCACATCAGGCAGCGGAATTTCGGTCTCCTGCAGGAACACCTTGCCCTCTTCATTGACAGAGATGGTGATTGGCTGGGTTTCCGAATTGAGTGCCTTTGCTTCCGTCTCCGGCAGGTCAATTGGCACGCCGACCGTTAGCAGCGGGGCCGCCACCATGAAAACAATCAGCAGCACCAGCATGACATCGACAAACGGTGTCACATTGATCTCGCTGATCGGTGCATGCCGGTTTTTACGCCTTCTGCGCCCGGTGGATGTGGCTGCGCGTCCCTTGGCTATTGCCATCATATGCGTCCCGCTGGTTGGTTATATCCCAGATTTCTCATCATTTTGCCGCGAAAGTATGGCCGAAAACTCATCGGCAAAACTTTCCAGCCGCATGCCGATCTTGCCGACATCAGCAGAGAGTTTGTTGTAGGCAATCACCGCCGGAATTGCGGCCAGCAGGCCAAGCGCTGTAGCCAGTAGCGCTTCGGCAATGCCGGGTGCCACCACCGCAAGGCTGGTGGATTTTGATCCGGCAATCGCCTGAAACGAGGTCATGATGCCGATCACCGTGCCAAAAAGGCCGACAAAGGGCGCCGCGGCACCGACTGTGGCCAAAAACAGCAATCGTCGCTCAAGCCGTTCCATTTCGCGTGAAAGGGAGACATCCAGCGCTTTGTCAATACGCATCTGCAGGCCGATGGCAGAACGGGCACCGCGCTCAAACGAGCGTTTCCATTCCTTCATTGCCGATACAAACAATGCACCCATGCCATTGGGTGCGCGCTCGGAGAGGGTCTGGTAAAGTTCTTCCAGCGACTGCCCTGACCAGAATATTTTCTCAAACCGGCTCAGCTGGCGCTTGGTACGGGCATATAGCACTATCTTGTCAAAAATGATCGCCCAACTCCAGATTGAGGCGACCAGCAGTCCGATCATCACCAGTTTTACCACAAGACCAGCTTCCCAAAAAAGGGACATGAGAGAGAGTTCCGAACCGACGGAGGAGAGCCCGGTGCGTTCAACCTCCTGCGCCAGCAAGGTAGCGGAACCGGACAGGCTCAATATGGCTGAGATGATGCCGGTTGAAACTGGTTTATTCATGGATTTGGGCCTTAATATCGAATTGAGGGATTGGGTATTCTGCCGTGACGCATCAGCTTGCGAAAATCCAACTCCCGTTATCACGTTAACTTTGTTCAAAGCATGACGTATGAAACATCAGCAAATTCCCTTCGACTAAGCCGTGATTATGGTTAATGAAGGGTTAGGAATTGGATTTTGGAAGGAGGTTATTCACTCCAGTGGGGAGAGGTAATCTGTCCCGTTGACCTTGTCGTGCGGGAACGGCACATTGGTGGCTGTATAACTGCAGGGAGCGGGTATTGCCCGAAAGCCGATGACCATTGCCAACAAGACTGCGATTATTACCGGTGGTGCCAAGGGTATCGGCTATGCCATTGCCGAACGTTTTTTACGCGATGATGCCAGGGTGGTGATTTGCGATGTCGACGACAAGGCCGGTGACAAGGCTGCAGAAGAACTCGGCGATCTGGGCGAAATCCGTTATATCCATACCGATGTCGGCGAGCGTCTGGATATCCACAACCTGCTTGCTGCCACCAACGACGCCTTCGGCGATATTGATATTCTGGTCAATAATGCAGGCATTCTGGTCGGGGCGGAATTTCTTGATCTTACCGAGGAAGATTTCGACAAGGTGTTGCGTACCAACCTGAAGGGCTCGTTCCTTTGCGGCCAGGCAGTGGCGAAACAAATGGTCAGGCGGGTGGAAGAGGGCGGTCCGGCCGGTGCGATCGTCAACATGTCGTCGGTCAACGCCATCCTGACGATCCCCAATCAGATCCCCTACAACGTCTCCAAGGGCGGGATTAACCAACTTACTCGCGTTATGTCGCTGGCGCTTGCGCCCCACAATATCCGGGTCAACGCGATCGGTCCGGGCACTATCGCCACCGACATGGCCAAGGTCGTGATGGAGGACGATGCGGCGCGCCGGCGTCTCATGTCGCGTACCCCGCTGGGCCGCCTCGGCGAGCCGTCGGAGGTGGCGACGATCGCCGAGTTCCTGGCGTCGGATGCCTCGAGCTACGTGACCGGGCAGATCATCTATTGCGACGGTGGCCGCCTGCCGCTCAATTACACGGTCCCGGTCGAGGACTAGTGAGGACACCAATTACGAGGACCTAATAATTGGTCCCCGTAATTTGTCCCCTTAGTTCTCCGGTTTCTCGACCTGATCGGCGGGAACCTCGACACCCAGAATAGTAATCGTTTCTTTCGGCTTTTCGGGTTCGGTCTTTTCCTCGGCGGGTTCTTTAGTTGCAAAAACCTCCGAAGCAACGGGTTCGGCCTGAACCGGTTTGGCGGGCGGGTAGGGCATGGTCGCGTCGGCGGCGGTTGCCGGCGCACCCGGCGTGCCGGCCAGCGGCAGCGCGGTGGGGCTGATTGCTGGAACCTCTTCGGGCGGTAGAATCGGCTCGGCCTCAATACCGTCCTTCTCCTGTTGCGCCTTCAGCTTCTTGCGCGCTTTCTCGACGTCGGAAATGTAGTCGGCGTGATTGCACAGGCCAAGCTCGACCGGGTCGCGCGGCCGGATGTTGGAGGTGTTCCAGTGGGTGCGGTCGCGCACCGCGTTGATCGTTGATTTGGTGGTGCCCAACAGGCGGCCGATCTGGGCGTCCGAAAGTTCCGGATGATGGCGCAGAAACCAGGCGATGCCGTCGGGCTTGTCTTGGCGCTTGGCGATCGGCGTATAGCGCGCACCCTTGGTGCGCTGTTGGGGCATCGGAAAGTCCGATTGTTTAAGCTCCAACCGAGCATCCTCGTCGGCCAAACACCGGTCGAGTTCTTCCGGGGTGATCTGTCCGCTGGCGACCGGATCCATGCCGGTCATGCCGGGAACCACCTCGCCGTCGGCGATGGCTTGAATCTCCAGCTCGTGCAGGCGGCAGAAATCCGCAATCTGCTTGAACGTCAGCGTGGTGTTGTCGACAAGCCAGACGGCGGTCGCCTTGGGCATCATTGGAACGGCCATGAATATTCCTCGTCGCGGGCTCAGCATCAGCGCCACATCAGGCACCGAGAACCGAGCTGGTTATGCGTATCCACATTGTGGGTGATTGACCCCAATATAGTGCGTTCCAGGGTCGCGTCAAAGCGGCGGTTGCAGATTCGGTGAAATTTGCCGACTTTGGCGCAACCGGTTTGATCGGTTATGTTGGGGGACGGAATAGCCTGCGGCGGCGTCGATCTGGGAGGAACAAGCGATGGCCATCGAACCGGAAGAACTAGAACCCCTGCGCCCCAAGCCGACGGCGCGCGAATTGGAAACCCTGGGGATCGACGAGCTCGAGACCTATATCGCCGAGCTTGAGCGCGAGACCGAGCGGGCCCGCGCCACAATTCAAGCCAAGCAGGGCTTCCGCACCGACGCCGATTCGGCGTTCAAGACCTAGCGGCCTGCTAGGCTCGATCAAAGAACCATGTGGCGGGCGCGGGCGCCGGTTTCGATCGCGGCGGCGGTCAGCCGATCGATCTTCAGATCGTGGCGCAGAATCTCGAGCACCCGCAATTCCTGCTGCTTGACGTTGCCATCGGCCGCCGCGACGTCGCAAGCAATCGCATAGGCAGTCTCGCGCAGGGTCTTGGGCAGCGACTTGCGAATTGTCGCCATCGTATCGTC
>JAAEUB010000257.1 GCA_024227755.1 Paracoccaceae bacterium
GGTTGACCGGTATCCGGATCGCGCGCGTGAAGATGCAGAATTGCCGCACCGGCCTTTGCCGCGCCAATCGCGTTGTCGGCTATTTGCGTTGCGGTCACCGGCAAATATTTCGACATGGTGGGTGTGTGGATGGAACCGGTAATCGCACAGGTGATGATGATTTTGCTCAAGCTGCCTCCGATACCGGCAGACTGACCTCGGCAGCGAACTGATTCAGCGAGGCTGTAAGACCGGTCATAATCTCCTCAATCTGGTCTTCGGTCACAATCATTGGCGGGCAGACAAGGAAGTGGTCACCAGAATATCCACCGCGGGTGCGCCGGGAATAGATGATCAGGCCTTTGTCATAGGCAATATCCACCAGGCGGGCATGGGCATTCAGATCACGCGGCAAAGGGGCCATGGTCTGCCGGTCCGCCACCAGCTCGAACGCCAGAAGCAGGCCCAGGCCGCGCACATCACCGACAAACGGGTAGCGTTCCATCAGCCCGGTCAACCGGGCTTTCAATAACGCGCCCATCCTGGCTGCATTCCCGCACAAATCCTGCCTTTCAATCTCGTTCACTACAGCCAAACCGGCGGCGCAGGCCAGCGGGTTGCCGGCATAGGTGTGGCCATGAATGAAGCCGCCATTGTCGAGCACCGCCTCTACAATGTCCTTATGGGCGATCATCGCGCCAAGCGGCATGTAGCCACCGCCAAACCCCTTGGACATCGCAATAATGTCAGGTGGAGCATCCCAATGATCGCCACCAAGAAATCGCCCTGTCCGTCCGCCGCCGGTCATCACCTCGTCATGAATCAGCAAAATGCCGTAGCGGTCACAAATAGAGCGGATGCGTTCCATATATCCTTTCGGTGGCACCAGCGCCCCTGTTGAGGCTCCGCCGACCGGCTCGACTATAAATGCCAGTACGGTTTCCGGCCCTTCCGCTAAAATGCGTTCATCGAGCATGTCAGCATAGCGATGTCCGGTGGCTTCAAGTTCGGGGTCCAAACCATCCAGATAGGCGCGCGGCGCCGGTATCTTTGGCATCATGCGCATCATTGGGTCAAACGGGGCGCTCATCGGGGTGTATCCGGAGACTGCCAATGCACCAAGCGTCGCCCCATGATAGCTTGGAAAGCGGGAGATCACTTTCCAGCGCTGGGATTCCCCCCTGGCGATCATATATTGCCGCGCAAGTTTGATGGCGCTTTCCACGGCCTCAGATCCACCTGATACGAAAAATACACGGTTCAGGCCGGGCGGAGACAATTCCGCGGTTTTGCAAGCCAGTGCTTCAGACGAATCGGTTTCAAAATGCAGGCGGTATCCAAAGGTGGATTTTCCCATCTGCTTCTGCATGGCAGCCAGAACGTTCGGGTTGGAATGGCCGATATTACAGACCATGGCACCCGACGAACCATCAAGATAGCGTTTGCCCGAAACGTCCCACATATAAATGCCGCTGGCGCGCTCCAGCATCGGGCGGCGCTGGTTATTTTGGTAAAACAGGTGGCTGTCGTTTTTCACAGCGTAAATCTCCACATGCCCGAAATAAAAACAAAGCCAGCCATCACGCCACCCAGAAGGCCTTTTCGAGGTCCTGGAAATCCGATGGCCGGCCCTCGTATTTGTTACGGCCGAGTTCGAGAATATAAACATAGTCAGAAATTTTGAGAGCCTGCCGGATTTCCTGATCAACCAGCAGGATTGTCAGGTTTTCCTTGGCGGCCAAATCCGTCAGCATGGTATAGACTTCCTGCGCCAGCATCTTCGAAAGACCGGCTGTGGGTTCATCAACCAGCATCACCTTCGGTTCGGCCATCAGTACGCGACCAAGCTCGACCATGCGCTGCTGGCCGCCGGAAAGTTCACCGGTGATTTGCTTTCGCTTTTCTCTCAGGATGGGAAAGCGTTCGTAGTTCGCAGCGATCTTGTCCTTGACCTGCTGTTTGTCCCTTCGGAAGGTCCAGCCGCCAAGCTCCAGATTTTCTTCAACCGTCATGTCTTTGAAAACGCCGGGCTGTTGGGGAATATAGGCAAGGCCTTTCAATATCCGCTGATAGGTGGGCACATCAAGTATGCTCTCGCCATCAAGCTTGATGTCGCCCTTGAATGGCTTCAAAAAGCCAAAAGCGGCTTTCAGCGCCGTGGATTTCCCGACGCCGTTGGCGCCCAGTATGGCGGTGATTTTGTTGCGCTGAACCTTGATGTCCAGATCCTGAAGAATATTCAAGTCCTTGTAATAGCCGGCATCAAGGTTCGAAATATCAAGGGCCGTGTCGGTATGAAAATCGCTCATGATTATTGCGCCCCCGCCATTTCTTCTTTCTCGTCTTCATCGACACCCAGATAGGCCTCGATCACTGCGGGATCGTTTTTTACCTCGTCCGGAGGGCCGTCGGCGATCATGTCGCCATAGTTCAGCACCAACAGGCGTTTTGCCAGATTGAAGATCGCGTCCATCTGATGGCTGATGATGACAATCGCTTTACCGTCGTTGTTGACGCGGCGAATATATTCATAGATCACCTCCATCAACTTGGGGTGAACACCGGCGAAGGGCTCGTCCAGAACAATGACGTCAGGATCCAGCATCAAAAGCCGCCCCAGTTCCAACAACTTCTGCTGCCCGCCCGAAAGCGCCTGGGCAAAATCGTTGCGCAAGTGATCGATGGTCAGAAATTCCAGCACTTCCATGGCCTTGTTGTGGACGACAGCCCGGTTCTGCTCCTCACCAACTGCCAGTGCAGGGACATAGAGGTTTTCAAGCACTGTCATCCTGCGAAACGAACGCGTCACCTGAAATGTGCGTCCCAGGCCGGTCAGGGCGACCTGGTAGGGTTTGTACTGGTCGATCCGCTCGCCGTTCAGGTACACTGTGCCACTGTTGGGTTTTATCGCCCCGTCCAATATGTTGGTAAGCGTGGTTTTACCGGCTCCATTCGGCCCGATTAGTCCGATCAGTTCGGGGCCGTTGATTTCAAAATTCACGCCCTTAAGCACCTGCAGGCCGCCGAAGTGTTTTCTCAGGTTGTTGACCTTCAGATTAATCATCCCTGCACCCCGGTTTCTGCCGTTGCAGCCGTGCGCTTGGCGACGGTTTCTGCAGCCACGTGGCCGCGCTGGAAATATTCGATGATTGGTGCAATCAACCCGTTTCTTGTGAACCGCAGCGTCAGCATCAGGATGATGCCGAAAATCACCAGCCGCCAGATTGTCATGTCAATGGTAACCGGCCCGATTGTGAAACTGTTGCGCAGCATTTCCAGAACAAACTGAATGAGTATGGCGCCGACGGCGGCCGCAAAAAAATTCTCAACTCCGCCAATCACAGCCATGGCGACCACAAGGCTCATTTGCAGCAGGAACAGCGCGTTTGGCGTGACAATCCCGACGTAGTGGGCCTGCACGGCGCCGGCGGCAGCAGCCATCATGGTGGTAACCATAAAAACCAGTACCTTGTAGCGCGTGGTATTCACCCCAAGAGCCGCAGCGGCCTCCTGATCCTCACGCAGCGCCCGGACGAACAGGCCGAATTTGGAACGCGTCAGCCACCAAAGTACCCCGAGGCAAAGCAACAGCAGAAAGAAGAAGACGAAATAGGGAGGCAGTTTGTCGGTGCGGGAGTAAAAGTGGCCGAACAGGGTAATGCCGTTTTCAAACAGCGCCGGTGTTTCCAGGCCCGCCTGTCCGCGTGTGAACTCAATTTCCGCAGATATCGTTGCTTTCAGGATTTCAGCGAAACCCAAAGTAAACAGCGCCAGATAGGCAGCTCGCAATCTCAAAACCAAAAGACCGATCAACAGTCCGGCAATGCCTCCCATGATGGTGCCGAGGATAATGCCTATCCATACCGGCACGCCGGTGACGGGTACCGATCCGTTCCAGATTTCCAGGGCCTGGGTAAAGCAGCTCTGGCCGAGCGATGTGGATGTCACCCCGACCGGGTTGTCGAATATCATCCATGTGCCACCAATATTGAATTCGCTACAAAGGTTCGTCGGTTCGGGTGCGAAATGAATGTAGTGAAGCAGCAATGCTGTGGTATATGCACCGATCCCCATAAATCCCATATGCCCGAAGGAAAACTGCCCGGCATATCCCGCCAGCAGCGACCAGCTTGACGCCAGTATCGCATAATAAAACGCGATGATGATGACATGCATGACATAGTCGTAATCCCCGGCAGAATACAAAAACGGGAAGGCCGCGAAAAACAGCAGGAGAAACGTCCCGAAAAGGGTTGGTACGTGCTGTTTGCCCATCAGTTCTGCCCGTGTGTTGCGCTTGCATAGGTGCGGCCCAACAGGCCGGTCGGACGCAGAAGCAAGGTAAGGGTAAGAACAATCATGCCGTATGCGGGTATGTAGGACGCGGCTTTTTGCGGGTCAGGCACGCAGCCAGTTCCGGCA
>JAAEUB010000258.1 GCA_024227755.1 Paracoccaceae bacterium
AACGATACCGATGCGGCATTTGAGCTTGTCGCAGAATTCCCCCCTGAGGATGGCCCGGCCTGTGCCATAATCAAGCACGCCAATCCCAGTGGGGTGGCCCGCGGTGCAAGCGTTTTGGAAGCTTACAAAGCCGCCTTTAATTGTGATCAGACATCGGCTTTTGGCGGCATTGTCGCGCTTAATCGGGAACTGGACGGCGACACAGCGCGCGAGATCGCGGGCATTTTCACCGAGGTTGTAATTGCGCCAGGAGCAACGGATGAAGCCCGAGAAGTATTTGCCGCCAAGAAAAACCTGCGCCTGTTGGTTACCGGTGGGCTGCCGGACCCGGCGGCGGTGGCGCTGACTTACCGGCAAGTATCAGGCGGGTTTTTACTGCAAGACAAAGACAATGGCGTGATCGGGCCGAAAAACCTGCAAGTTGTAACCAAACTGACCCCAACCGACGCGCAAGTGCGTGATTTGCTGTTTGCCTGGAAGGTCGCAAAACATGTGAAGTCAAACGCCATTGTCTACGCCAAAAACGGTGCCACAGTAGGCGTTGGCGCTGGCCAGATGAGCCGTGTGGACAGCGCCATCATCGCCGCCACCAAGGCCGAGCGTATGGCAAAGGCCTTGGGGCTTTCTGAAAGCCCGGCAAAGGGTGCCGCAGTTGCGTCGGATGCGTTTTTTCCCTTTGCTGACGGGTTGTTAGAGGCAGCAGCAGCGGGCGCGGCTTGCGTCATCCAACCAGGTGGGTCGATGCGTGATGACGAAGTAATTGCGGCCGCCGACGAGGCCGGACTGGCCATGGTTTTGACCGGCATGCGGCATTTCAGGCACTAGATATGAAACTGTTGACCCGCGCAGCTTTGATAGTTTTCGTGCTGGATCAGGCCAGTAAGTACCTTGTCGTGCACTTTTTGAACTTGCGTGAATTGGGTGAGATCGACGTGGCCTCGCCATACCTTACTTTTCGTATGGCGTGGAACAAAGGCATCAACTTTGGCCTACTGAGCGACAACGGCGACCTGATGCGCTGGATTTTGATTGCGGTGGCGCTGCTGATTTCAATTTGGGTCATTATCTGGGTCGCGCGCGAAAGCATGGGAAGCGTCGCACAGATTGCGGCCGGTTTGCTGGTTGGTGGGGCCATGGGCAACGTGGTTGACCGGATAATATATGGCGCCGTTGCTGACTTTCTGAACATGTCATGTTGCAGCATTGAAAATCCTTTCGCATTTAATATTGCCGATGTCGGTGTGTTCGTCGGCGCGACGGGTCTGATCATATTTTCAGGACAGAAGAAAACGACTTGAAAGACCCCGTGACGCGCCTGAAAAGATAGGTTACATACAGGGATAGATTTGGGTGACGGAGGCTTGAATGCAGAGCATTCTTGGTAAATTTATTTTTGTGACGACCCTGCTTCTGGCATTGGGGGCGTGTTCACAAAAGGAACCGCAATTGATGAACCTGAGTTCAGGCGGTGGTGGGCCGGACGAGTTTTTGATCGTGCCCACAAAGCCGCTCGAATCACCCGATGACTTTTCTGCCTTGCCCGCTCCCACACCAGGCGGCGGTAACCGTACCGATCCGACACCAGTTGCCGATGCCGTCGAGGCATTAGGTGGGAGCGGCGCACAGGCCACCCATTCAAGCATGAGAAGCAGCGAGCAGGGGGTTGTTTCTTTTGCCAGCCGCTATGGTGTTTCGCAGGGTATCCGAACCGATCTGGCTGCAGCGGATCTGGAATGGCGCCGTAAGCACAACGGCAGGCTGCTTCAACGCATGTTCAACGTAAGTGTCTATTTCCGGGCATATGAAAAAATGTCGCTGGATCAATACCTTGAATTGGCGCGTTTGCGCGGGTTGGGTATATGGACGCCAGCCGTGCCGCCCAACCGTGCGCGCTGAGTTTCACCCAAGCACGCCGGATTAACTTCATTCACAACCTTGTTGGTAAGGCTTGTCTCACGCGCCTGCTTGCATAGATTGGGTGGGTAATTCAGGGAGACCCTTATGCGTTCAGTTTTCGGCCTTCTGGCATTCATCCCACTTTTTTCGTCGTTGGCAATTGCGGGTCCGGTAACGGATTTTCGGCTGGACAACGGCATGCAGGTTGTGGTGGTCGAAGATCACCGGGCCCCGGTTGTGATGCATATGGTTTGGTACCGGGCGGGTGCTGCCGATGAGCCGCCGGGCAGTTCGGGTATCGCCCATTTTCTTGAACATCTCTTGTTCAAGGCGACCGACGATCTTACATCGGGTGAGTTCAGCCAAATCGTCGCTGATAATGGCGGATCAGATAACGCATTTACCTCACATGACTATACCGCCTACTTTCAACGCATTGCCGCCGACCGCCTTGGCCTGATGATGTCGATGGAGGCCGACAGGATGCGCGATCTTTTGCTTAGCGAAGACGATATTGGCACCGAGCGTGACGTGATCCTTGAGGAACGCAATCAGCGGACCGACAACGAACCCGGCGCGTTGTTTCGCGAGCAGATGAACGCTGCTTTATACATGAACCACCCGTACGGCATTCCTGTGATCGGCTGGCGTCATGAAATGGAGCAGCTTTCGCAAGAAGACGCCCTGACGTTTTATCGCCGCTATTATGCGCCCGACAACGCGGTGCTTGTTGTGGCAGGCGACGTGGTGCCAAACGAGGTTCTGGCTTTGGCAAAAGCACATTATGGCGCGTTAAGACCGACCGGCAACCTGCCCACGCGCGCGCGGCCAAGCGAGCCACCGCAACTTGCCGAGCGGCGATTGGTTTTTACCGATGCAAGGGTGTCCCAACCCTATGTACGACGTGTTTATCTGGCGCCTGAGCGCAATAGCGGTGCGCAGGAACAGGCGGCGGCACTGCTGTATCTGGCTGAGATTCTGGGTGGCAGTGGTGCTACATCGGTACTGGGTCGGGCGTTGCAGTTCGACCGTCAGGTCGCTGTCTATACCGGTGCGGGGTATTCCGGCACCTCTTTGGACAGCGACGCGTTCTCGCTGGTGATTGTGCCAAACCGGGGCATCAGCCTTGAAGAGGCCGAAAGCGCTATGGACGAAGTAATTGCCCAGTTTATGCAAGACGGGGTGGATATCAAGCAGTTTGAGCGCATCAAAATGCAGATACGCGCCTCTGAGATTTACGCCTTGGACGATGTCAGCGATTTGGCCGAGCGATATGGGCGCGCACTTACCTCCGGGCTGACCATCGAAGATGTTCAGGCCTGGCCGGACGTTTTACAAGCGGTCACGCCAGAAGACGTGATGGCAGCGGCCGAGGCAGTCTTTGACCGGGACCGCGCCGTGACCGGCTGGCTGATGAAGGAAACCGAGGAGGTCGCAGAATGAAACAGTTTCTGACCATTGTTCTTCTGCTGCTCGCCAGCCCGGTTTCCAGCCCCCTACGCGCTGAGATTGCTATTCAGGAAGTCACCTCGCCTGGTGGTATCACCGCTTGGTTGGTTGAGGAACACAGCCTGCCGTTCATGGCGCTGGAGATTCGCTTTCGTGGTGGAGCCTCGCTTGAAGCACCCGGCAGGCACGGCGCCATTAACCTGATGACCGGATTGATTGAGGAAGGCGCAGGCGATCTGGATGCACGCGGCTTTGCCGAAGCGCGAGAGGCCCTGGCGGCCTCGTATCGATTTGATGTCAATGACGATACGCTCAGCATTTCAGCCAAATTCCTAAGCGAAAACCGAGATCAGGCAATCGACCTGCTGCACAGCGCCCTGACCGCCCCACGTTTTGACGCGGATGCGATCGAGCGGGTGCGCGATCAGGTCCTGTCACATCTGAGATCACGAACCACCGACCCCGATGCGATCTCTGGTTCAACCTTTGACCGGCTGGCTTACGGCGATCACCCTTACGGCTCGTACTATTCTGGGACGATTGAAAGTGTCACCGCGCTGACCCGCGATGATGTCCTTGATGCCTTCGGGCGCACCATAGCGCGTGATCGTATCTATGTTGGCGCGGTTGGCGACATCTCAGCCGGGGAACTTGGCGCGCTGCTTGATACTTTGTTTGAGGGTCTGCCAGAAATGGGTGCACCACAAGCGAAACGCGTTGAATTTGGCCTTGGCGCCGGGGTCACATTGGTGGATTTCGATACGCCGCAATCGGTGGCGCAGTTTGGCCATATCGGGATAACCCGTGACGATCCGGACTTTTTCGCGGCCTACATTGTTAACCAGATCATGGGCGGCAGTGGTTTCAACTCTCGTCTGATGGACGAATTGCGCGAAAAACGTGGCCTGACCTATGGGGTGCGAAGCTATCTGATACCGAGTTTTCTGAGCGAGAGCATACTTGGTTTTTTCTCCAGCTCAAACGACCGGATGGCTGAAGGCATGGAATTGGTGCGTGCCGAATGGGAAAGCATGGCGGGCGAAGGGATTACCGCCGACGAGTTGCAGGCGGCACAGACCTATCTGACGGGGGCTTATCCACTACGCTTTGACGGCAACGGACCGATTGCGCGGATCATGGTCGGGATGCAGATTATTGGCCTGCCCATCGACTATATCGCCACCCGTAACGCCCATATCAATGCGGTAACACTGGAAGAAGCAAACCGGGTCGCGGCACGTATCTACCGGCCGGAGGATTTACATTTCGTCATTGTCGGCAGGCCGGACGGGGTTGAAAGCAGCCAGTAGATGCGCGCGGGTTACCATACTTTTGCCATGGGCGAATCGGGGCGCGCCATGCTAATCCTTGTGGCATGTCTGACGCCAACCCCAAGATAGACCCACAACAGCCGGTGATTCGCCAGCTTGACGATGCTGCAATCAACCGTATCGCGGCAGGTGAGGTGGTCGAACGTCCAGCCTCGGCGGTGAAGGAATTGGTGGAAAATGCACTGGACGCCGGAGCGTCCCGTATCGAGATTGCCTATGGCAATGGTGGTAAAAGCCTGATCCGGGTGACAGATGACGGATGCGGTATATCGGGCGAAGACCTTCCTTTAGCACTGGCCCGGCACGCGACGTCAAAGATCGATGGCAGTGACCTTTTGGACATTCACACGTTTGGATTTCGTGGAGAGGCTTTGCCGTCGCTGGGCGCGGTCGGACGCCTGACAATTACCAGCCGCGCGGGTGGCCATGAAGCGAGGCAAATCCGCGTTACCGGTGGTCAGGCTGGCCCGGTGAAACCCGCAGCTCTTGGCCGCGGTACTATGGTCGAACTGCGCGAGCTGTTTCACGCCACACCTGCAAGGCTGAAATTCATGCGCAGCGACCGGGCCGAGGCGCAGGCCATACGCGACGTAGTGCGCCGGTTGGCCATGGCCGAACCAAATGTGGGTTTTATCCTGCGCGATGTTTCCAGCGGTGGTCAGGGACGGGTGATGTTGCGCACTGAGCCCGAAACCGGTGATATGTTCACCGCTCTTAGCGGCAGGCTGCGCAATATACTGGGTCGGGAGTTCGCGGAAAACGCCCTGGCAATAGACGCTGCTCGTGAGGGGCTGCGCCTGACCGGGTATGCCGCACTTCCAACCTATTCACGCGGCGCGGCGGTGGCGCAGTTTCTGTTCGTGAATGGCCGCCCGGTGAAGGACAAACTTCTGACCGGTGCGCTTAGGGCGGCCTATTTCGACTTTCTCAGCCGCGACCGCCATCCGGCGGCCTGCCTGTTCCTTTCATGTGATCCGCATTTGGTTGACGTGAACGTACACCCCGCCAAATCCGAGGTACGCTTTCGCGAGCCTGGCGTTGCCCGTGGGCTGATTGTCTCGGGTCTGAGGCATGCTCTGGCCGAGGCTGGGCACCGCGCATCCTCCACGGTATCAAATGCCACATTGGGTGCCATGCAACCCGAGCCCGCCGGCCCCGCACGGGTCTATCAGATGGAGCGTCAGACTTACGCCACCAACCCAGGTTTCGCCGAGGTTACCGCGCCTTCTGCCCGGTTTGAGGCAGCACCCGGCGAAGACGCTCAACAGACAGACGAACGCCTGCCGTTGGGCGCGGCGCGTGCGCAGGTGCATGAAAACTACATCATTGCCCAGACCGAAACCGGCATGGTCGTTGTCGATCAGCACGCAGCACATGAGCGGCTGGTTTACGAGAAACTTAAACGCCAGATGGAGGAAAACGGTGTTGCGGCTCAGGCGTTGTTGATCCCCGAGATCGTCGAGCTTTCCATCGGCGACGCCGCACGGTTGCTGGAGGTCGCAGATGACCTTGCCCGGTTGGGGCTTGCCATTGAACCTTTTGGTGGCAGCGCAGTTGCGGTGCGAGAGACCCCCGCCATTTTGGGCCAAATCAATGCAGCAGCAATGATCACGGACATATTGGACGAGTTGACCGACCAGGGTGAAAGCCTGAACCTGCAGGCATGCATTGAAGCGGTTCTAAGCAGGATTGCCTGTCATGGTTCGATCAGGTCCGGGCGTCGCATGCTCGCCAGTGAGATGAACGCCCTGCTAAGAGAAATGGAGGCCACGCCTCATAGTGGCCAATGCAATCATGGTCGTCCTACTTATGTTGAACTGAAACTGAAGGACATCGAAAGGTTGTTTGGGCGCACATGATCACCATCGGCGGACAGGAATATGCGTGGGGCGATCCGGCGGTCATTGCCGGGCTGGTAGGCGCGACATTTGTGTTTTTGGTCCTGATACTTCTGGTTCTTTCCGTGCGCCGGGCCGGACGCTCGGCTGATTTGGCGCAAGATTTGGCGCGGCAGATGGGCGGGCTGGGGCAAGTGGTGCAGGGTTTGAATGCCGGTCAGGACCAGCTTGCCGGTAGTCTGCGCATTGTTTCAGAGGCCCAATCCACAACTCAGGCGCAGATGCTTCAACAGCTTTCATCGGTGCAACGCGATATGCACGACCGGTTGCATGATTCTGCGCTTAAAACCGCGCGTGCCCTTTCCGAAATGCAGGAAAGTACAAAGGAAACGCTTCAGGGCAGCTCGGTAAGGACAACCGAATCGCTGACCAAATTGCAGGAACGACTGGCGGTTATCGACAAAGCGCAGACCAATATCGAAAAGCTGTCAGGCGATGTCCTTGGCCTTCAGGACATCCTGTCAAACAAGCAAACACGCGGTGCCTTTGGCGAAATTCAGTTGCACGATATCGTCTCAAAGGCACTGCCAAAAGACAGTTACGCAATGCAGGCAACATTATCGAACGGCAAACGCGCCGATTGCCTGATCCACCTGCCCAACCCGCCAGGGCCGATTGTGATCGACAGCAAATTTCCGCTTGAGGCCTATGAACTTTTGCGTTCAGCAAGCAACAACCGAGAAGCGACCGAGGCAGCGCGCGCAATGAGGGCCGCAGTGCGTAAACATATCAAGGACATCAGTGAACGCTATATTTTGGAGGGTGAAACCGCCGATGGGGCGCTGATGTTTCTGCCCAGCGAAGCGGTTTACGCCGAGCTACATGCCAATTTCCCCGAGGTTGTGCGCGATGGTTTTGCCGCGCGCGTCTGGATTGTTTCACCCACGACCTGCATGGCAACCCTTAACACCATGCGCGCCATCCTCAAGGACGCGCGGATGCGCGAACAGGCGGGAGCGATCCGGAAGGAACTGGCGCTTTTGCATGGCGATGTTGACCGGCTGGGCACACGGGTTGAAAACCTTGACCGGCACTTCCACCAGGCATCAAAAGATGTCACCGAGATAAAGATTTCAGCCGAAAAAGCTGGACGGCGGGCCAAGCGTCTGGATGAATTTGATTTTGAAGAACTTGAAGAGAAAAGCGGCGGCGAGGTCGTGTCTTTGGTGAAGCCAAAAGAGGAATAGGCCTTTTCTCGAAGCGGCGGGGGTGGCAAGGTGGCGGTGAAGGAGAATCCTATGCTCGATATCAGTCCCCGAAAAGTCGCCCGCATAATCTTGCGCGCGCGCGAGTTGGGTACCAAGGTCGCGCGTTGGGATACGCCCGGAGACGACGCAGATGCAGACAGCATTCTGGAAAGCCGTTCATCCGACGGGACCGAGGCCGAATTGCGTTCCTACATTGCCGACCTTAATCGCGATGAACAGGCCAATCTTGTTGCCCTCACATGGATCGGCCGCGACACCTTCGATGCCGCCGAACTGGAAGAGGCGGTTGCCACGGCCAGGGCCGAACGAACGACCCCAACCGAAGATTATCTGATGGGCATACCGCTTTTGTCCGATTATCTGGAATCTGGTCTGGAGGCTCTTGGTATTTCGCTGGAGGAGGCGGGCGAGGGCATTCTATAACCTTTGGCCCTCATGGACTTCATTCAGCTCCATATGCCCACCGGCATTTGAAAAAATCCGGCGCAACATTGGCTCAAAAAACTCAAGCGGCTTGGTTGGATAATCGAGATCAAATGCGGCTTGGTCGTATTCATGAAAGAAATTCTTGCAGGCGTCATAATGGGGGCTATCAAGGTATTTGTCGCGCGCTTGGCGGTCGCCACCCAAATACTGGTTATAATAATAGCCCTGAAATACGCAGTGGTGTTTGAGGATCCAGTGCGTCTTTTCAGACATGTAGGGCTTGGCGATCGCAGCGGCGAGTTCACCGTGATTGAACGGTGCCAGCGTGTCACCGATATCATGGATCAAGGCTGCAATGACATATTCCTCATCCTCGCCGGCATCAAAGGCTCGACCGGCGGCCTGAAGCGAGTGTTGATAGCGGTTCAGTGGGTAAGCTCTCCATTCCTCGTCCAGATCACGGATGGCGTCCAGAAGGCGATCAGCAAGACCATATTTCATGAGGGCTTAAAAGCCCTCCTCGCTCGCGTTTTCAAAACTGTCCCAGGTTGGTTTTCGGGACTTATCTGGCCTGGTGTGACTCCCCCGTAAGATGCGGTCAGATTGATCCCTTGCCTTCAAGGCACATGCCTGAAACCAACATGGACGTAACGTATGCGCGCCAAACCCGGGTTTTTGAAAAACCCGGACCGGAAAATTCGAATTTTCCGGCTCTCACGCAAGGTGATCAACAATCTCCAGATGTTGCGCCAGTCGATCCACATTTTCCATCCAGCGTGCCACCAGTTTGGCATCTTTCGGGGCGGCGGACATGCCCGGCTTGATCTCGTGGTTGATCACCGCTTCGACCGCAAGTGACAGCGGCACCGAAACCAGCCGCGCCATGGCTGTGCCGCGCGCGTCGCCCCAAGCATCCATGGTGTAGGTTTTATGCCAGACCGGCACGCCGTCTTTTTCCACTTTAAGGCCGACGAACAATACCACCCGGTCAGGTTCACCTTCATCGTAGGCATGCTCATCCCAGAACTGACCGGACATTTCTTTCAGCCGCGCCTCACCGGCATCACCTTCAAGCGTCTCAATTTCGGTAAACACGTCCGCCCATGCATTGGTCCAGCCATTAAGCCTGAGGGTGCCACGGACAAATTCTTTCACCGGCCAATCCTGTTCAAAACCATATTCCGCCATGAAAGGCAGACTGTCGCGATTTGGATATACCTCAAAGGTTTCAGGTGTCGGCAGGGGGGCATCGTAGCTTGAGATCGCATCCCATGGCCGCGCCACGTCCAGAACAGAGTGGGCGCGGATCGAGCGTGACGGTGAGCGCAGTGCTTTTAACACCCCTAAAGGTGACCAGCTGAATTTGTACCTGAACGCGTTTGTGTGTTTGGGAACACCACCGCAATAGGAGGTGAACGAAACGGTGTTTTTTGCGTCAAACGCCGCACTGGCGCGGTAATCAGCCATGAGCTCATGCGCCATGACATGGTCAATGCCGGGATCAAGCCCGACCTCGTTCACCAACGCCACGCCTGCATCCTTTGATGCCCCATCAAGCGCTTGCATTTCAGGTGCAATATAGCTTGAGGAAACAAAGTGCGCACCTTTGGAAATTGCCAGCTCGGCCAGCCGTACATGCCAGTCACCAGGCAGCATCGAGACAACGACGTCACCGGCTTCAACCGCCGCGCCAAGGTCGGCGATATCAAAGGTGCGAACATCCTCGGTCAGGTCCCCGACAGCGTCGCGCGCCTTTTCAATTGTCCGGTTCCACACCGTAACCGGATGGCCCGCTTCGATCAGCCTGCGCAGGCCAGGAATGGCCGAAAGGCCGGTGCCGCACCAGTGGATTGTCATAGGCTTACTTCCTTCACATGTGTTTCAAACGTTGCTGATGCCCGGCCCCAAACGCCTGCTTGCAGATTGTCGAGCGTCAGAAGTGAAGGCAATAGCTGAGCCGCAAAATCCTCACTGCTTTCTGCAGGTAAGAGCGACGGCAAATTGTCGATTGCCATGACATCAAGCACCGGATCATTATGTGCGCGAAACGCAGGCGCTGCCCAGGTGGTGGCTTCCTGGTAGATCGGCACCGGGTTGTAATCACTGTCCGGATCGCAGGCAACATCGCCAATGGCGCTCAGCGCGCGCGCAGCGTTAAGCGCTGCTGGGGGTACAAAAACCGGTGTGCCGGGGCGCGCAAGGATGCAGTTCAGAAAAATCTCGTGTTCAAGGATTTTCGGGAAGGGTCCGCCCGAGGCTGTTTCGTCCATATCCCATTTTGTAACTGTGATGCCCATCGCCTCACAAAGATCCGAAGCCCCGGTACCGACCCGGCCCAACGCGCCGATGACGATGGCGCGCGGACGTTTTATGTCGCCAAGATCCTTTGCCAGATCGGCCAACAAGGCGTCTTTGCCCACATAGGTACCAACTGGGCCACAGATCTGACCCTGTTGCTGCGCGGCCCATGTTTTTAGCGTCACAGCCGCCCCGGCATAGCCTGCCCAATAGCCAAAAGCAGCAACCCGGCGACCATCCTCATCAACCAGGTATTCAAGGTCATAAAGTGTACCGCCCCCCGCCTTGAACCGCCTTAGAAGAGCGAGGCCGGAAAACTGCCCCTTGAAGGCATGACCGAACATGATGTGGCGATGCCGTAGCGCAGTGCCGTCTTCAGGTAATTCCTTGAGACCGAAGATGATTGCGTCATGCGGGGCAGAGGGCCAGGAGTTCACAGGCGCAATCGCGCAGCCCGCATCGCGGTAGCGATCAATTGCAATTGCGCGACTTGGGCTTTCCTCAACAGTCACCGCAAAGCCCTTGTCAAGCAGAGCCTTTGCCCCCGCTGGTGTCAGCCCAACCCGGTCTTCATTTTCGCGCTGTTCAGCCCGTACCCACAAATGCGTCATCACGGCCCCCTAAATGTATGTCTGCGCGTCCTGACGGTCGCGTATTTCAAGATGAGGGATGGCGTTGAAACCGGTCAACGTCAAGCCCGCGCCGACCGGATGCAGACGGTGCACAGAGGTGTTCATGATGGTCAGACACAGTCGGGCGAAAGCGCCAAGCTCAAGCCCCATGGCGACACGCACGACCATGCCAATAAGCCCGCCGGAAGTTACCACCAGCGCCCTGCCCTCGCCCGCTGCAATCTCGTGCAAAACAGCATCTACACGGGTCTGGAAATCATGGAAGCTTTCTGACGCACCCTCGATCTGCCCATCCTGCCAAGCGGTGAAAACCAGCGGCAAGTGGGTCAGGAACTCATCCCGACAGGTGGGTAGGGCCAACCCGAATTGCGCATGCATCTTGTTGGATAGGTCGAAATAGGCGACCTCGTCCAGCCTTGGATCGGTGATCACCACACCGTGCTCTGCGGCCCCCATCGCTTCAGCGGTTTGTTGGTGGCGGATCAGGGTGCCGGCGTAGACCCGATCGAACTGCTCGCCTATTTCGCGAAAATGCGCGCCCAGCCATGCGGATTGCTGGCGGCCAAGCCCGGACAGATTGTCATAGCTGGCTTCGTCGGTGGCACCGGTTTGCGCCTGCCCGTGGCGGATTAGGGTGATTTGGGACATAGGCTCTCCTGTTCAGGCGCATGAATAGGCGAGCATTGCAGTGGTGGAAAGGCCCGATGCCTCCGGAGGGGATATTTGAAGCAAAAGGAAGAGCGATCAGAGGCCGAGGGCAGCGCGCACCATTGGCAAAACTGCCGCCCCGACGATACCAACCAAGGCCCCAATGCCCAGACGGCTGAGGGGTCGCCCAAGCCACGGGGCCAGCACGCTGAGGAAACCGCAAATTACGGCATAGGAGGTCAAAACCACCGGATCCATGAGGGCATGCTAGCAGGTTTCGGCTTTTACGGCGAGCGTTACTGAGGGGGTGCCGCTTCAGGCTCCATATCGATACCGGTGATGTCAGCCGCGGCGACCAGTTCGGCGATCAGGTCGCGAGCGGCATTTTTCCACGCAGCACGCTCAAGCCCTTCGTGGATGTCGCGCACAACATCGTCATAGCCAAGCTTGGCAGCCTTGTCCGGGCGCGCATCATATATCTTGCGGCACTCAACCTCGGTCACTGGTTGCGGGCAAAGGGTCTTGTCGAGAAAGGCACGGATCAGTGCCTCGGATGCGGTTTCTTCGCGACCTTTGCCCCGCGGTTCGGGGGCAGGCTCCAGGCCTTCTTTTGCCGCCGCTTGCAAAAGCAGTGCACGTACCGTTAGTGCACGCGCTGCTGCTCGCCAGGCAAGGCCCGGCTTATTTGCCGGGGCATTGTGGTTTTGCGCTTCGGCGGCAATGTCCGCCGAAGCTATGGTTTCGCCGTTCACGATAACATCGGGAAACAGCGGGTTTGGCTTTGTCATCCTTTAACCCTTACACCTTGTCCTTGCGCGAACGCACGATCTGGTAACCGGGACGCCACAGGTAGCGCACGGGCGCTGACAGCATGTGAACAAGCCGAGTGAACGGGAACAGGATGAAGATGAACAGTCCAAGCAAGATATGCAGCTTGAAGATGATATTGGTTTCCGCAATATAGCTGGCCGCAGCACCGTCAAAGGTGAAAATACCGTTGGCCCAGTTCATCAGGTTAACCATGGCGTGACCGTCCATATGCGCCAAAGACAACGGCACAGTGGCCAGCCCAAGACAAAGCTGCACGATCAGGATCAGAATGATCATGGTATCGGCAAAGCTGGACGTAGCTGCAACGCGTGGGTCCATCAGCCGCCTTGTGGCCAGCATGAGACCACCGATCAGTGCCATAACCCCGGCAACACCGCCACCGATAGCCGCGAGGCCCTGTTTCCAACTGTGAGGCACGCCAAGCGCATCATAGAATTCAACCGGCAGCAGCAGGCCAAATAGGTGACCGGCAAAGATCACCAGAACACCGACATGAAACAAGATTGATCCCCAGACAAGCTGCTTGCGTCTGAGAAGCTGGGACGAGCTGGATTTCCAGGTATATGGGTCACGCTCAAAGCGAGCGATGGAGCCGAGCAGGAGCACTGTCAGCGCGATGTAGGGAAGGGTTCCGTAAAGAAACTGATGCATGATCGCCTCCTAGTTTCGTGCCGCAGCGGCAAGCTGCGTGGTTGCTTTTGGGTCCATTTTTGCCAGGATGTCGCGGGTTACCGGGCAGCCTGCATTGGGATCGGGGCCGAAGGTGACTTCAGCCTCTTCCCAGATATCATCAAGCGCCTCAAGGTCTTCGGGGTCGTCGTCTGCGACGCACAGAAGTTCCTTAACCGGCTCATCAGCTTTTGAAAGGCCCGCCATTTCTGCAAGAGCCGCCATTATCGCGGCATAAGGCGTTTCACGTCGGTTCAGCCGCTCAGCCAAAGCGGCAATGATGTGACCGGCATCCTTTAAAAGCTCAAGCGCTTCGGCCTCGGGCCGTGTTGACATGAACTCAAGCAGGATCGGCAGATGATCGGGCAGTTCGGTTGCCGCCATGTCATATCCGCCAGCACGGTATGTTTCGACCAGATCAACCATTGCAGGACCACGTTCGCGGCTTTCACCGTGAACATGCTCAAACAAGTTGAGGCTGAGCGTACGCGAGCGGTCGAACAAGAGCACATAGCGCTCTTGCAGATCATATACGTCCCAATCTGCCATTTCCGCGATCAGTAGCTTGATGGCCGCGATAGCTTTGGGGGAAAGCAGGGCTTCCCCATCAAGCACCTCGGCGATTTCACCCGCCGCGGCCTTCAAGTCGGCGCTGGGATAAGACAGCAGCGCCGACAGGGCTTTGTAGGTTTTCGCCATTACATCGCCTCCGTGGGGGTCACAAATTTGCGGCTGCCAAACAGCTTGCCACCACCTGAGCCGGTAGAGCACCCATTAGTGTCGGTGAAACCGCAGCCGCCACGAAGATCATAGGCGTCTTCGACCTGCTCACGGTGCGTTGTTGGAACCACGAAACGATCCTCGTAATTGGCGATCGACATGATTTTGTGCATGTCTTCGATTTCGAGTGCCGTCAGGCCTGCCCTTTCAGCGATCTCTGTATCGATCACACCGTCCACGGTTTTTGCACGCATATAGGCCCGCATGGCCAGCATACGTTCAAGCCCAGTGACCACCGGAGCTTCGTCGCCCGCAGTCAGCATGTTGGCAAGGTAACGCACCGGGATGCGCAGATCTGCCACATTGGGCATGTCACGGTCGATACCGATCTTACCAGCTTCAGCCGCGTTTTTGATCGGCGAAAGTGGCGGGATGTACCAGACCATTGGCAAGGTGCGGTATTCGGGATGCAGTGGGAAAGCAATTTTCCACTCCATCGCCATTTTCCACACAGGCGAGTTACGCGCGCTGTCGATCCAGGCTTCTGGAACGCCCTCGGCACGGGCCGCTTCGATCACCTCGGGATCATTGGGGTCAAGGAAGATACCCAGCTGCGCGTCATAAAGATCAGTTTCACCTGCCACCGAAGCAGCCTCGGAAATCTTGTCGGCATCGTAAAGCATCACACCCAGATAACGGATGCGCCCAACGCAGGTTTCTGAACACACGGTCGGCATGCCGCTTTCGATACGCGGGTAGCAGAAGGTGCATTTTTCGGATTTGCCGCTTTCCCAGTTGTAGTAGATCTTTTTGTAAGGACAGCCCGAGACGCACATGCGCCAACCACGACATTTTTCCTGATCAATCAGGACAATGCCGTCTTCTTCGCGCTTGTAGATCGCACCCGATGGGCACGAAGCCGCACAGGCAGGGTTAAGGCAGTGTTCGCAAAGGCGCGGCAAATACATCATGAATGTATTTTCGTATTCGCCGTAGATTTCCTTTTGCACGCCTTCGAAGTTGTAATCCTTCGAACGTTTTTCAAACTCGCCGCCCAGGATTTCCTCCCAGTTTGGACCCCATTCAATCTTTTCCATCCGTTCGCCGGATATCTTGGAACGCGGGCGGGCGGTGGGAAATGCCTCCATTTCGGGGGCAGATTTCAGATGATCATAGTCGAAATCGAACGGTTCGTAGAAATCGTCGATCTCGGGCAGATCCGGGTTGGCGAAGATGTTGGCCAGGATGCGCCATTTCGCACCCTGCTTGGGCTGGAGCTTGCCCGATTTGGTCCGCTCCCAGCCGCCATTCCAACGTTTCTGGTTTTCCCAATCCTTGGGATAGCCGATACCAGGTTTGGTCTCGACGTTGTTGAACCAGGCGTATTCGACACCGTCGCGGCTGGTCCAAACGTTTTTACACGTTACCGAGCAAGTGTGGCACCCGATACATTTATCGAGGTTCAGCACCATTCCTATTTGAGCGCGGACTTTCATTCTGCTGCCTCCACCTTGGCTGGTCGATCGAGCCAGTCAACTTTCTTCATTTTGCGTATCACCACGAACTCGTCCCGGTTTGAACCGACCGTACCGTAATAGTTGAAGCCGTATGATTGCTGCGCATAGGCGCCAATCATATGGGTTGGCTTCACTGTCGTACGTGTCACCGAGTTATGAATGCCACCGCGTTTGCCGGTTTTTTCCGAACCGGGTGTGTTCACGATTTTTTCCTGTGCGTGATACATCATGGTCATGCCTTCTTTGACACGCTGGCTTACCACCGCACGTGCTGTCAGTGCACCATTGACATTGAACGCCTCGATCCAGTCGTTGTCGACAATACCGGCTTTCTTCGCGTCCACTTCCGAGATCCAGACACAAGGTCCGCCACGGTTAAGTGTAAGCATCAGAAGGTTATCCGAATAGGTCGAGTGGATACCCCATTTTTGGTGCGGTGTGATCCAGTTCAAGACAACATGTGGCTCGCTTGGATCGTGCACTGCGGCGGTGATCGCCTTGGTGTCGACAGGTGGGCGGTAGGTACACAGAGTTTCCCCAAATGCCCGCATCCACAGGTGATCTTGATACAGCTGTTGACGGCCCGAAAGGGTACGCCACGGGATCAGCTCGTGAACGTTAGTGTAACCAGCGTTATAGCAGACCTCTTCGCTTTCGATCCCCGACCATGTGGGCGAGCTGATGATTTTGCGCGGCTGAGCG
>JAAEUB010000259.1 GCA_024227755.1 Paracoccaceae bacterium
AAGTATTCGTGATTTTCCCCTGACAATGCTGTTTTCTCTCATAAAGGTCAAAGCCACACTGCGGTGATCAAATAATGCCAGTCTGACTGCGATAATTTTGGGAGCCGACCTCCGCTATGGGCCGTGTGTCACGAGTTCCACTTTGAGTTTTGGTGGTGCGTAACTGTACGAGAGATGAAGGGAGGCCCTTCGGGTTCGGTCGTCAGGGATCGATCCCAAGCCACCGCAAGCTGCTGTCGTTAAGAGCGATGGTGGTGAGCGTTGCGGAAACGTCGGGACGGTGACCGCCGTAAGCTCACCAGCTCGCAGAAGCTTTGCCATCGCCACCGCGTCTCGCCGGTTTGTCTTCACCCGATCGCCTGGCTTTGTTGGGATTAGCGATGGCGCGACCACCATACAATCGTGACCAAGAGATTGGATCAATCGATAAAGACCGTAACCCGTGGGACCGGCCTCATAACAAAAAGTCAGATGCTTGTACCTGGTCGTCAATTTTGTCACCAGTTTGCAAGTGGCGGCATCGGTATTGGCTATCTCACCAAGATATCGCACCTCACCGGCCCGTCCTGCCTCCGCTACAGCCACTGCATTTTTCAGCTTGGCAACATCCAACGCCACGAAAACTTCGCTATAGGGAGCCTCTAATTATCCCCCATTTCACGCCTGACATAGCCGGAACGGCGATTTTCACCGCCCGTCAGCCGTGCTGACGCTGGTGTTTACCCGGATATCCGGCGTTTTCAAGGTGTTTATCCGGAATTTGCGCGCACTTGTCCCGCGAAAGCCGGGTCAGCCTGGGGCCGCAGCGCCGGTTTCAAGCTGAATGAACCGGTTCATGTTGTAAACAAGGTTCATCATGCCGATCCTGGTTTTGGCCCGCACCATACCAACAGTGCGGATGAGCTTGCCGCCCATGGAGTGTTCCTGAAAACCGAAGACATGCTCGACGCGCACCCGCACCTTCGAGCGGGTTTTGTTGGCCTTGATCTGACTGGTGGAGAGCGGTTTGCCCCGCTTGCCCTTGTGATGGATGTGGCTGCGATAGCCTTTTTCCGCAAGCCTGTCTTCAGTCTCAACCGAGCGGTAAGCGCTGTCGCCCCAAAAGCCCGAGGCGGTGTTGTCCGCATCGATCAAATCGTCAAGCTTTTGGCTATCATGCACGCTGGCGCAACTCGCCTCATAATCACGGATCAACTTGTGCCGCTTGTCCACATTGATATGGTTCTTGTAGCCAAAATGGCTCTTGCCATGCTTCTTCGTCCAACGCGCATCCACATCCTTGTGCCGCTTCTTGCGAGGCTTCTTGTTCCAGCCCCTGGGCGTCTTGCCCGCCTTGATTGCCTCGTTCTCCTCGCGCGTGTTGCGCTGTTTGGGCACAGGCACAATGGAAGCGTCAACAATCTGACCGCCCATCGCCAGATAGCCATTATCGCGAAGATAGGCGTCAAACTTGTCAAACAGGGTTTTCACCATTCCCGCCTGCGCCAGCTTCTCGCGGTAAAGCCAGAC
>JAAEUB010000260.1 GCA_024227755.1 Paracoccaceae bacterium
GACCACATTGATCGGCGTTTTCATCCACACCGCACCCCAGTAGCCGTCGGCGGGCACTCGCTTGACATTCAATTTAAGGCCGATTTTGCCGGCTTCGCGCTGAAGCATAAGCACAATATCGGTCAGCCCGGTTCCAACCGGGGCCGTATAAATCTCGGCCTGGGTGATGCCCGACTTCTTCAGGTGGAACTTGGCCTTGTCGGGGTCGAATTTGCGCTGTGGCAGCGTGTCACAGTGATCCGGGTATGAACTGTTAATGGGTTGGTCGTTACCGAGCGTGCCGTGGCCTTTGAGGATAGATTTCACGATTCTCTCGCGCCTCTGCAACAATTTCATTGCCATGACAAAGTCATGATTGTTGCCTGGCACCTGGTTCTTCATACACTGGATCGCTGGATAAGCACCGCAGGGAACCGATAAGACGCTGACGCCCTTCGTACCTTCCACCTGTTTGATGGCTTTGGGATCGACGCGCGTTATTATTTGCATATCGCCGGAAAGAAGTGCGTTCACGCGGGCGACCGGGTCGGTAAGGGCCGTCGTCTGAATTTGATCGAGATTGGGACCCTCTCGCCAATAGTTTTCATTGCGCAAATGGGTAGCCCGCACACCCGGCATGAACTCCTTGAGTGTATATGGGCCGGTGCCGGGCGGGTTTAGCCAGTCGGCAGTGTCCTTTTTCGCGATTTTAAGCTGGAACGTCCCTAAAACCGAGGTAAAGTCGGCATCAGGTGAATTAAGA
>JAAEUB010000261.1 GCA_024227755.1 Paracoccaceae bacterium
CAACTGGCGAAACTGCAGGTGGAAGTGCGCCTTAACGCTTACATGGAATTGACCGATATAATCGCTGAAAACGCCGACGAAGTAATCCTTGCCACCGGTTCACTACCGCCGGAAACAGGATTTCAAAAGGCACTGCCACATCTTGATACACTGCCTGGTCTTGAGCACGGCAATATACATTCGGCTGAAGCGGTGATGGCCGGCGAAGCACGACCCGGCAAACGGGTGATCGTGCTGGATGAAGGCGGCAACTGGAAGGGATGCGGCACCGCCTGGAAGCTGGCGGAAGAAGGCCATCAGGTGACAATTGTCACCCCGGATGCACTGATCGGCAAGGAACTTCAGCGCACCGCCGCCGATTTCCCGCTGCGCAGAAACCTTGTGCAATATGGCGTTGAGTTCATCGTCGAAAGCGCCGTCGCCCAATGGTCGGCGAAAGGAGCACTGATTTTCTCGCTGCTGTCGGGTGACACCCGGATGATCGGCGCCGACACCCTTGTTCTGGCAACTGCCAATGTGGCGTTTGACCAACTGGCGTGGGAACTGGAAGCAGGCGGGATTTCTTTCAGGGCAATTGGCGATAGCGTGGCGGCGCGACAGGCACCATATGCCTTCTATGACGGACGGCGCATCGCACTGGAGATCTGAATCATGACAATGATTACCACCGATACCCTGAATGGTCTTTTGATCGATGCCCTGACGGCTCAGGGATTTTCACACCAGCAAGCCACTGCGCTGACCCACCAGACAATACTTTCAGAAGAACTCGGACAGCAAAGTGTCGGCATTGCCCATGTATCCGACTATATTGATGGCCTTGACAAAGGCCGTATCGACGGCAAGGCGGTACCATCAGTCTCCAGACCCGCACCAACCATGATCCATGTGGACGGCAATGGTGGCCTGCCGCAGACCGGGTTTGATCTGGCTTTTGGGGAGCTTGTTACGGGTGCCCGCGATCTGGGAATATGCGCATTCTTGCAAAAAAACACCACAACTTGCGGTTCGCTCGGCACTTTTGTCCTGCGGCTGGCTGAAGCCGGTCTGGTCGCTCTGGCGGCAACCAACGGCCCTCCCCTGCTTGCCGGTTCGGGTGCCACCAAACCGGTTTTCTGCACCAACCCGCTGGCATTTTGCGCCCCGCAAGCCGCCGGCCCGCCTTTGCTGATCGACCAGTCCTCCAGCGCTACGGCTTTCGTCAATATCCGGGAAGCGGCCAGAAGTGGCAATCCAATTCCCTCTGGCTGGGCCATCGATAAGGATGGTCAGACAACCAGCGACCCCAAGGCGGCGTTTGAAGGAGCTTTGCTGGCTTTTGGCGGCGCGCGCGGTGCCAACATTGCCTTGATGGTGGAATTGCTGGCTGCCGGTCTCACCGGGGCCAACTGGTCGCTCGATGCACCTTCAATCTTTGAAGGCGATCAATGCCCGGCAACCGG
>JAAEUB010000262.1 GCA_024227755.1 Paracoccaceae bacterium
CGCATACGTGGTGCCTGGATATATCGCCACCATGTCCGGAATCTCTGTCGCGGCCCCCGCCTGGTTCATGGTCACCATCACCGTTGCAGTCGCTGTGCCCGAAGACAGAAGGAAGGACCGGCGCGACATCAGGCATTTCTTGCCCGCTGCCTTTCTGATCCCGGCACCCTGACTTACGGGGTTGTGAATATCATGTGTCATTTCTTCGTTCCCCTTAATTATATGCTGCCGGAAGCGGCGCGTAGGGTGGCAATTGAGGTGTTTCAATTCTCAGCTCTTCACCGCTGAGCGATTCCAGGAAGGCAACAAGGTCTTCCTTTTCGTCATCGGTCAGGCCAAGTGGCTTAAGAAGCGGCGTTTTGTTGCTTGCCAACGTGCCGTCGGTAAACTCATTCTCACCGCCGCCGTCGTTGTAAAAATCAACCACCTCTTCAAAGTCGAAAAACTTGCCGTTATGCATGAAGGGCGCCGTGTAGAGCGTATAGCGCAGTGGCGGAGTACGGAACTTGCCCATATCAACCACTTCTTTGGTCCTGTAATAGAGCCCGGCATCGTCTTTGATGATCCGGTACAGTTCCTCGGTCACACCCTTGGCATATTGCTCATACCGGAAGGTGATCTGCGCCATGCCGTTATAGTCCCACTCCTCGGCCCGTTCTATACCAAGGTTGTAGTAGGCCTGATCTGTCATCAAAGGACCATTGTGGCACTCGATGCAATTGGCCTTGCCTTCAAACAGCGCTAGGCCACGGATCGCTTCCTCGCTTAGCGCGCTGGTGTCGCCGTTCATATAGCGGTCAAACGGGGTGTCGTTGTGGATCAAGGTACGCTCGAACGCTGCGATGGCGCGAAAAGCGTTGTTAACCTTGGGCCATTCATCGCCAAAGACATCGTTGAAACGCTCGACATAATCAGGGATGAACGCCAGCCTTGCTTCGACCATGTCGCGTTCGCCATTGCCCGAGATTGCACCCAGCGCCGCAGACGGCGCCTGGCTTTCAAGCGAAGAGGCCGAACCGGTCCAGAACAATTTGCCCAGATAGGCCGAGTTGATCACGGTCTGGCTGTTGCGCCAGTGGATGACGCCGGGATATCCGCGCGAAATTGAATCGTTGAACCCCCAGCCTTGCTTTTGCTCATGGCAATCCGCACATGAAACCGAGGCATCGCCGCCAATACGCGGATCGAAATAAAGCAACTTGCCCAGTTCAATCTTCGCCTCGGTCTGCGGGTTATCCAGCGGGATCGGTGGAAGCCCCAGAGCGGCCAGAGGCGGGTTGCCCACATCTGCAAAAGCAGCTGATCCAAACCCGGCCACTGCAATTCCGACAGAGGCTGCGAGTGCCATCAAAGATGTATTTCTGTCCTTTTTCATAACCATCATCCTAATTCCGTGCTTCCAGCCAGTTATCAAAGGCCGTGTAGTTGACGTTGATCTTATCGGGCCAGACATGTTCATCGCTGGTCAGAGGATCACCCGACAGGCTTTCAAGGAAGGCTACCAGATCAGCTTGTTCACCGGCGTTCAAATCAAGTGGCTGGATGCGCGTGTCCATGTTCGGATCATCGCCTCCACCGCCGTTATAAAAGGCGACCACGTCGCCCAGCGTCTCCAGCATGCCGTTGTGCATATATGGTGCAGTATAGCGTAGCTCGCGCAAGGTCGGCGTCATGAAACCGCCAATATCTGAGCCGTCCGCCAGATTGGTACGGATGCTTGCGCCGGGATCGCGACGCAGGTTCATGTAATTCGAAATACCCATGAAACTGGCAAAACTCACGAAGGTTACGTGGCGTTTGGGATCGCTCCAGATGTCCGGGTTTTCCGGCGCGCCGGTATTGTGCGGCGTGTCATCAGTGAAGCGTGGACCGGAATGGCAGGCTGCGCATCCCGCTTTGCCAGTGAACAATTCAAAGCCTCGGGCAGCTTCTTCTGACATCGTGCCAGCGTCAAAATCCGAACCGCGACTGGTCAGTGTTGCCAGATACACAGGGATCGCCTTGCGGATTGAACCGTTCGAGGGTTCACCGTATCCCGCTGCCTCAAACATCTCCAGATAGATCGGGTCTTGCTTCACCCGCTCCTGCATCAGGCGCATATCCATGTTCATGGTATAAGTTTCGGTGATCGATTCACGCGTGACGTCGTTCAGGTTGGTGCCCAAACGCCCGTCGTGGAACCACGCCGCCTTCAACGCCGTATTGATCAGCGTTGGCGTGTTGCGAAAACCATCGGTTCCCGGATAGGCCTTGGCCAGCGGCAAGCCATCGGCAAAACCCTTTTCTGGATTGTGGCAGGTCGAACAACTGATCGCCGCGTCGCCTGACAGGCGTGGGTCAAAAAACAAGCGCTTACCCAGCGCTGCCTTTGCCGCATCAACCTCGGCTATTGGTACAGGTCCGAACTCCTGCGCCTGAATGGGTGAGCCAATCGCCGCACCTAACGCCGCGACCACACCCAGAGTTACTGAATAGGAGGTCTTTTTTTTCATCGCGATATCCTCAAAAAAGGTGGTACTTTCGCCAGTAGCATTATGCCACTCCCTGGTTCCCACCGTCTGCCTGGTCTCACTATCTTTACGTCACCGTCTGTCCGTCGCCGTTTTTTCCGTCTCGGACAGCTCTACGCCACTGATCCGCTCCAGAAATCTCTTCATCGTTGGGAGGTCTTGGAAATAACACTCTTCTTCCGAGTGCACGTGGCGCACATGTCCACGCCAAATGTGCTGATCGCTACCGGCGTCTTCGAGCCAGATCCGCGCCACGAAAGAATCTTTGTATTCCTTTTCCGTCATCCCCGTTGTCGCTCCGATGTCGTTGCCTGCCTAATTTGGGCATGGCTGTGCATCCGTTGTCTTGGATGAAATCATAACGCTCGCGGTTACACAACAGTAACACGCGCAAGAGGCTGATAATTAGTCAATATTTTTCAAGCAATTTGACAGTTACATTGGCAAACCAGGCAATTTGCCGACTGGTACCCGCCTCTGCGAGGGAATCACATTTGGGATCAAAAGTGGAAGTGCCGCGCACTGGAGGAAGCCGCATTCGCTGCTTATGCCCGTTCTACCGCCAGCGATATTGATACTAAAATCAAGCAGTCCAACGCTTGGTTGTCGATTGCTCGCCGACAACCTCGAGGTACACTTCCAGCGTCGCGTCGGTTGGTTCAAGCTGGTATTCCTTCTCAAGCATCTTGCGCCATGAAAGAAAATGCACCCGGGCCCAGTCAGGGCGGTTGATGCTGGCAAAGCTTCGCATCAGAGTTCGCACAAAGCTTTCACGGCACGGATCGGTCGCAAGTGCCAGCCGGCACACCCGCGAGGCGGAAAGATAATGGCCGGTTTCCGAATAGCATCTGGCTAAGCCTCCCATCAGCTCAAGATGAATTTCGCACAGCCGCTCGCGTTCTACGCCGCACCATTCGGCATAAGGATCTGCTTCGAACAATCCACCGCCATAAAGGCTCTCGGCTTCTTCAAAGCACTTCAAGGCCTTGGCAAAATCGCCCTTCTCACTGTGCACGGCACCTTCGGCAACCAGATCACAAAAGATCGTGGAATCAACCAACACCGAGGCCTGCCTCAATACATAGGACTGGCCGATTGTTTCTATGATCCCCGGGGGAACCCCACCATCACGTAATTCGCCACGCAATGAAGATATCGCCACTTTCAGCCGTTGCCAGCCACTTTGCGGATCAACACCCGGCCAGATCCAGTCAATAAGCTTGTCGCGATGAAGTGGCATGTCCAGGTTGCAAATCAGGATTTTCAAAACTTCAACGGCTTTCTTGCGCTTCCAGTTCTCGACGCCCAATCCCTTGCCATTGAATGTAATTCCGAACCGCCCAAGGGTAAAAACCCGCATTCGCTTTTCGCGGGCGGTTCCAACCGTTTCGCCATAAGCTTTGCGTAAAAAGAAAACCGCCGCTGGCCGGTTGGCATCCTTGGCCCCATCGGCTGGCAACATAAGCGAGCTTATTCCGGCCTGAATCATATCGCCGTTTTTGTGGCGGATTTGGCAATCTCCAATGCCCCATTTCTCGTTGCTCTTGATACAATCGCCACCCTTACACAGCGCGCTGCACAGGTTTTCACCGGTCGGATACAAGGCACGCAGGATTGACCGGCAGGACTGTCCGACAGCGTCAGACGGCGAATAACCTAGCAAAGTCTCGGCCCCTGAATTCCATGCTATAACCCGCATCTCGTCATCGACTGCGAAGGCAGGATCGGAAGAATATTCAACGATATTCAATCCCAATGTCATTCAGAAATCCCCCACGTTTGATGCAAGCCTAAAAGAAAAACCCATCCACGCCAATGCTTCAAATCTCTCCTGTGGTTGGATAACGAAGAAAGAGTGGCGCGTTGGCACTTCATTTTGCCTAGATTTCAACAGGGTTACAGCTGGCACATCGTCCCGTTCAGACCACCTAGAACAGGCCCCAAAGGAAGAGGATCAGCGACCATTTTTTGTTCACACCGTCAGCGGGGCTGTATTTTCAAACTTGATCGGGTTACGTTTTGGTAACACTTTTCCCTAACGGCCCTAGAATCACTTTAGGTGCGATGGAGAAGATGAATATGGGAGAAAGTGCCGTTGGGTATCCTTTCAGTGACTGAAAGTCACGACAACAAAACCGTGCCAAGTACTGCGCCAGTGAAGCTGAAACGGGTTCTGGTTGCTCTCGATCAATCCGACTACGCCAACCGGGCAATGCACGAGGTGACACGCCTGGCCAAGTCAGCTCAGGGTACTATTACCGGAATTCACGCCTATGCCGCCCGACTGCATGACCGGCGCTTCAAGCAGATGGAGGGCGGGTTGCCCGAGCGATATCGCCGCGAAAAAGAGATGGAACATCAACGCGATGTGCATGAAGACCTGATCGGCATGGGGCTTGGGCTGATTTCGGACAGTTACCATGACGCCGCTGGCGCAATTAGTGACGCAGCCGGCGTTCCCTTCAAGCGCCTTAGCCCGGAAGGCAAGAATTACACCTGTCTGGTCGAAGCGCTGGATAGCGGAGATTACGATGTTCTGGCGATGGGGGCACTTGGGTTGGGCGCTGTAGCAGGAAGCACCGTGGGCACAGTATGCGAACGCGTTGTGCGCCGCTCACCGATTGATGTTTTCGTGGCCCGCGACCGGCATAAAGTGGTTGGCGACGGCCCGATTGTGGTCGGCATGGATGGGTCGCACAAATCCTTTGGTGCGTTGAAAACCGCCATCGACATTGGCCAGAGGCTGGATGTCGCGGTCCACGTAGTCGCCGCGTATGACCCATATTACCATTATGTGGCCTTCAACAAGATCTCGACCGTTCTGGATGAAGAGGCGGGCAAGGTTTTTCGCTTCAAAGAACAAGAACAACTGCACGAAGAACTGATTGATGACGGCATTGCCAAGATCTATCAGGCGCATTTGAACGTCGCTGAAAATGTTGCGGACGAGGCCGGTTTCAAAGTGATCACAGCACTGGTTGCCGGCAAGCCTTATCAGGCTATCTGCAAATACGTCGAAGAACACAGTGCCAGCCTGCTGGTGGTTGGTAAGACAGGTGTTCATGCCGATGACGGGCTGGATATCGGAGGCAATACCGAAAACCTTTTACGCAAAGTTCCATGCCACATCTGGATCGGACAGGCTGAGTTCACACCCCCAATGGACGTCGTCGCCGAGGAAACCATCATGTGGAGCGAGGAAGCCGAGGATAAAATTAGTCGCGCGCCGGATTTCGTGCGCGGTATCGCCCGTACTTCAGTAATCCGCCAGGCGCAAGCCAAAGGCCATACCTTTATCACCTCGCGTTTTGTCGACGATGTCATGAAAGCGATGATGCCGGGGGCCGGAGGCAGTGATAAAGCTGCTGCACCGCAAAAATTCGACCGGCTGGATTGGAGCGATGAGGCCGCGGCACTTTTGACCTCACTGGACCCAGCGTTGCGGGAAAACATCACTCTCAGGGCCGAAAAATCTGCCCTGCGCGATGCCGCGACGATTGTTGAACCCGACCATGTGTCGCCGTTTTTGGATCAGATACCGGTTAAAGAGGCCGCGATTGAATGGCGCGCCGCACCGCTGGCCCGCCTCAACCGCATACCGCAGGATTTTCGCGATCAGGTGCGCGCAGACATCGAAGATTACGCCCGCGCACAAGGTGCCACGATCATCGAAGGTGAACTGGCCGAAGCGGCTTTTACCGAAGCCCGCAAAGGTATGTGCCCGGTTGATTTCAATAAGGAATAGGCCTGAATAGGGCCGGAGTATTGTTAATGACTGCCAAGGTTGAAGCCCCTTACCTCGTTGCTCTGAACCTGACCGAGCGGTGCAATCTTGGCTGCGCACATTGCTATCTGGACGCGAAAGTAATGAAAAAGGGCGCTGTTGATGAACTGAGCACCGGTGAGTTGCTGGGTGTCATCGACAGCATTGCCCAGATTGGCCCCGAGACAATGATCGTGCTGACCGGTGGCGAGCCGCTTTTGCGTCCGGATATCGAAACTCTGGCGGCGCATGCAAGTGGGCTTGGGCTGATGGTGGTGGTCGGCTCAAACGGCCTGATGGCCACGCCTGAGCGCATTTCGGCCCTTCAGGCGGCGGGGGTTGCTGGCATTGGTCTGTCGCTGGACAGCCTGAACCCCGATTGTCACGACAGATTTCGCGGCCGCAAAGGTGCGTGGATCAAGACCATGAACGCGATTGATGTCTCCAAAGCTGCGGACATGCCGTTTCAGATCCACTTCTCTGTTACCGATGAAACCGCGGATGAGATCGACGCAATGGTCAGTTTTGCCCGAGACAGCGGCGCTTTGGTCCTCAATGTCTTTTTCATGGTTTGCACCGGGCGTGGCGAAAAGTACTCGGATATCTCGCCGCAAAAATACGAACAAGTACTGCGCCGTGTGGCGCGCGCGGCCAAGGACGAACAGCGCTTGATGGTGCGCGCAAAATGTGCGCCACACTTCAAACGGATCGCGGTTGAAATGGATCCTGAATGGCCGATCACCGCAACTCACGGCTATGACGCGGGCGGCTGCATCGCCGCCACCCATTACGCGCGAGTCACCCCCAACGGCGTTGTAACCGCTTGTCCTTTTATGGGAAAACCCGCTGGGGACGTGCGCGAAAAATCTTTTGCCGAGATCTGGAGCCATTCCGCGCATTTTCAGGAACTTCGTGCGCCCAAGCTTGAAGGGCGCTGTGGCATTTGCGAATATCAGGTGCTTTGCGGTGGCTGTCGGGCGCGGCCCCTGGCGCGCGACGGCAATCTGATGGGCGAAGACTTTTTGTGCCATTACCAACCCGGTGGCGGCGCGGTGATCACCCCGCTTGAGCCACCATCCGGCTCAATTACCTGGACCACTGACGCCGAGGCGCACCTGGCCCGCGTGCCGGGTTTTGTCCGGCGAATGGTCCGCAGACGCGCCGAGGAATATGTGCGCGAAAAGAGGCGTGATAAGGTCACCGTCGACGACCTCACGCATCTGAAAAAGCGTCGTTTCGGCGATGCAGGACCGCCTGAAATGGTGTTGAAAAACCGCCGTTCAGCGGCTGACAATCAGGTAGATAATCAATGACGGATGTGGTGGTCATAGGCGCCGGTATCTCCGGGCTGGCAACCGCGCGCGAACTGGCCGCACGTGGCTGCAATGTCAGCGTGCTGGAGCGTCAGGTTCGCGTCGGTGGCAACGCGATTTCCGAGCGTTTCGATGGATATCTGATGGAGCACGGGCCGACCACTCTCAACGCCTCTGTTCCCAATGCGATGGAGCGTATTAAGTCACTTGGGCTAATTAATTCCGCCAAGCCGTTGGGGGACGGTGTGCAAAAGAGGTACCTGCAAAACAGCGGAACCCTTCATGGCATTTCCACCCACCGGCTGGGCCTTCTCACCTCACCCTACCTTTCGCCACGCGCGCGCATTCGTTTCCTGACCGAACTTCTGCGCCGGAAAGGCCAGGGCGAGGACACGGAAAGTGTGCACGCATTTGTCAGCCGCCGTTTCGGGGGCGAGTTCGCCGACAAAGTCATCGAACCGATGGCTGCCGGGATTTTCATGGGCGATGCAAGCGAGCTTTCGATCTCGGGGGCTTTTCCCAAATTGGTAGAAATGGAGCAAAGGTTCGGTTCGATCACCCGCGCAGTGCTTGCGGCAAAACGTGGCGGTGAGCCTGGGCGGCAGTTGTTTTCATGGCCAGGCGGTATTGCCACCTTACCTCGGACAATTTCGGTCGGATTAGGCCCGCGGGTGTATACATCAGTTGCAGTCACCCGCATCCTGCGTCACCGCAACCGGTTTGAAGTACAGACTGCCAATAACGGGAACCACCACGCCGACGCCGTGGTTCTTGCGGTTCAGCCGCATGTGGCGGCAAGCCTGCTTGAGGAACTTGACCCTGATGGCACCAGCGCGTTGGCGGATATCGCCGCCCCACCGGTTTCTGTGGTGTTTCTTGGTTACCGGCGCGATCAGGTGGATCATCCACTGGACGGGCTGGGCTATCTGACCACCAAGGGACCGGACCAGGTTATTTCCGGTGTGCAGTTCAACTCGACAATGTTTGAAGGACGCGCACCTGACGGGCATGTTTCGCTGTCAGCCTATGTTGGTGGCGCGCGCAATCCCGACTTGGCCAAAATGGAGCAAAAAGACCTGTTCAGTGAAGTTCACAAGGAACTTGGCACTATGCTTGGGATTAAAGGGAAACCGGTCACATCCCGCCTTAGAATGTGGGCACGAGGGCTGCCTCAATACACAATAGGCCACCAAAAAAGACGCGAAATAATCGAGGCCAGCAGCCGGCGCATTGCCGGGCTCTATCTGACCGGAAACTATCTGGGCGGAGTCTCAGTTAGCAATTGTCTGGAAACCGCCCACAGTGCAGCGGATGCACTGCACCGCGAAATTGCCCTCAATGTCCCACACCAGTACAAGTCTGCAACAAAGGTGTAAGGGGGGGAAACGATATTGAGACGCCTTACGCCGACTAAAAGTAACGGCTGAAATTTGTTAGTCAGGCCCATTTTTACCGCCAAAACACCGTCCTCTTTCAGCCGTTCCAGCACAATGTGAGATTGCAGATGCGACACTACGGGGATTGGCAGTAAAATGTCGCTGATCAATTGGTTCATCTCATCCAGATCTGCCGTTGCTGCGCGTAAAAGATAATCCATCGGACCGGTCAGCTTGCAGGCTTCCAGAATGGACGGGTTGTTTTCCAACAATCTTCCAAAGGCCTGAATTTCCTTTTGCCCGTGATTGTTCAGTGAAACCTGGATAAAACATGAAATGCCAAGGCCAACTTTCTTTTTCAACAGGGTGGCGCGGTAACTTTTGATAATTCCCAACTTTTCCATTCGCCGCCGCCTCCGGGCGCATAGCGAAGCGGAAAGCGCGGTTGCCTCGCCCGGTTGCTGGCTGGCCAGCTCAGCAACAAAACGGCTTTACGAAATCGTACGCACCAAGGTACCGTTTAACGATCATGACCAGCCGACCACCGATCATGTCGAGACGGTTGCGGAAATGTTTAGAACGGGCGAGTTTGTGACAGCGTTGCCCGCAGGCAATAAGGCCTATGATTGGTAAGGAGCCCGCCAGTGACCAGCCCACAATCCCCCATTCGCGCCACCTATCACGAGCGTACGGAAAAAAGTCGTGAAGCCCATGCAAAGGCGCGCGACCTGCTACCCGGGGGGACATCGCGCCAGGCTGGGTTTTGGGCACCCTATCCGCTGACCTATGCCTCGGCAAAAGGGGCACATCTTACCGACATTGACGGCAACCGATACTTTGACCTGATCAACAATTATACCGCCATGGTGCATGGCCATTCCTATCCGCCCATCGTCGAAGCGGTTAGAAAGCAGAGCGCTCTTGGTACTGGCTGGGCAGGCAGCAATCTGGCCCAACTTGAGCTGGCGGAACAAATCACAGATCGGATGTCATCGCTTGATCAGGTGCGTTTCACCAATTCGGGTACTGAAGCAGGCGCGCTTGCCTTCAACATCGCGCGCAAAGTTACCGGACGCCCGAAGCTTTTAATGGCGCGCTTTGGCTATCACGGATCACTAATGGAGTTTGAAACCGGATCCTTCGGCCATGAGGGCCCGGTGACATTGCTGGCCACCTACAACGATCTGGCCAATTTTGAGCGGGTGTTGGCAGAACATGGTGATGACATCGCAGCGGTGTTTCTGGAACCCGTGCTTGGCTCGGGCGGTGTTGTTACCGGCGAGGCGGATTTTTTGAAAGGTGTTCAGAGAGCGGCACAAAAAGCCGGGGCGCTTTTTGTGCTGGATGAAGTGTTGACGCTCAGGTTTCATTACTCGGGCATGCAGGGCGCGCTTGGGCTAACCCCGGACCTGACCATGTTAGGCAAGCTTATTGGCGGCGGTTTTCCGGTTGGGGCGGTCGGTGGAAACCGGGAGATTTTGAAAATCTTCGACCCCGATGACCTGAAACTTTTTCACACCGGAACATTCAACGCCAATCCTGTCACCATGGTGGCCGGTGGCATATCACTTGCACACACGACCAAAGATGTGATCGCCCGCATGGACACGCAGGCGGCAACTTTGAGAACCGCTCTGACCGAAGCCGCGCATGAGTTGGGGCTGCCATTTTCAACCAACCACCACGCGTCGTGCCTGAACCTCTATTTCAGCGATCACCCGCCCCAATCTTCAATTGTGCGCAAGGACACTGAATTGATTGGCCGGTTTCACATCGCAGCAATGAACCGGGGGCTGTTTATCGCTCCGCGCGGGATGATTGCGCTTTCCACGATCATGACGCAGGATCATATTAGTGAGATAACTGAATGCGCTAAGATGGCCATAGCCGATGTCGCGGCAGAGGCCGAATAAGGGCGCCCCGGAAAGGAAATGATGTCCGAATTGAATTTTGCCCCCCCGCTGGTCGAACGTGAAGATTTGCCAGACGGAGCCTTCATCCTGCGTTCCCCGGTCGGGCTTGCCCCCTACCCCGACACATTGTGTGAACACCTGATTTATTGGGCACAAACCTGTCCGGACAGAACTTTTCTCGCACAGCGCGGAGCAAGCGGTGATTGGTGTCGCCTTAGTTATTCAGACGCATTAACTCAGACACGTTCAATTGCTCAATCTCTGATCAACCGGGACATTCAGCCAGACCGGCCGGTGATGATGCTTAGCGAGAACAGCATCGAGCACGCCTTGATCGCGCTCGCAGGCTATTTCGCGGGCATTCCAACCGCATCAATCTCGCCACCCTACGCTCTGATGTCACACGATTATGGCAAGCTTATACATGTATTCGAAAGCCTTAATCCGTCGATGATATATGTCTCGAATGGTGTGAATTATGCGCGCGCATTGACCGCGCTTGATCTTGATGGGATCGAGGTGATTAGCACAAGCAACCCCTCTGAAACGATGGAAATGACACCGTTTGAAACGCTTGTGCAAACCCCGGCAACAGTGCAGGTTGATGAAGTACAAGCCACCTTAACCCCTGAAACCATTTCGAAAATCCTGTTCACGTCAGGCTCCACCGGAATGCCAAAAGGCGTTATTAATACCCACCGGATGCAATGCTCTAACCAGCAAGCTCTGGCCCAGATCTGGCCTTTTTTAGAAGAAAAGCCACCGGTACTGGTGGATTGGCTGCCCTGGAGCCACACCTTTGGCTCAAATCATAATTTCAATCTGGTGCTGCGTAATGGTGGAACGATGTATATTGACGGCGGCAAGCCAGCGCCGGGACTGATTGAGACCACTGTGGCCAACCTGAAGGATATTGCCCCTACGATCTATTTCAATGTTCCACGTGGCTATGACCAGTTGATCCCGTATCTAGAGGCCGATGTGGAATTTCGCGATCACTTCTTTTCACGCCTTGATTCACTATTTTATGCCGCCGCCGCCTTGCCACAAAACCTGTGGGAACGGCTGGAAGAACTCAGCCAGGCCGCCTTGGGACGCAAAATTGCAATGACCTCGGCCTGGGGATCAACCGAAACCGCACCATTGGCAACCGGAGTGCATTTCCCGATTGAACGTGCCGGAGTGATGGGATTGCCGGTGCCGGAATGCGAGCTCAAGATAGTCCCTGCCGCTGACAAGCTGGAAATCCGGGTGCGTGGCCCTAACGTGACGCCTGGGTATTACCGGAGGCCTGAACTGACCCGCAAAGCCTTTGACGAGGATGGATTTTACCTGATCGGTGATGCGGTTAAACTGGCCGACCCACAGGACCCGACGCAAGGCGTTATCTTCGACGGTCGCGTGGCCGAGGATTTTAAGCTTTTGACCGGCTCGTGGGTGAGTGCTGGCAACATTCGCGTTGCAGCAATATCGGCGGGGGACCCGATCATTCAGGATGTGGTGGTCACCGGACATGACCGTAATGAAATCGGCCTTTTGGTTTTTCCGAATATTCCAGCACTTGGCCGTATCGCAGGATTGCCGGGTGACACAATCCTGCCCCGACTTTTCGCAAACAAAGCTGTGCGCAATGCCCTTCGGAACGGTCTTGCACAACACAACAAAGTCAACCCTGCGTCCAGTACAAGGATAGCGCGCGTATTGATGATGCAAGAGCCGCCGGATCAGGACAAAAACGAAATCACTGACAAAGGCTATATCAATCAGATTGCTGTGCTGGCAAACCGCACGGATCTGGTTGAAAAACTCTATTCGCAAGACAGTGAAGTCCTCATTATCAATTAAGGGTCAGAACCATGACACCCCAACCTCTTGCCGGATCCGGCACCACCTATTCAGATACCTTTCTGGTTGACGGGACCCGTACCGGTTTTGCAGAACTAAGCGGAACGCTCAGAAACGTCAGTGCCACCGATCTTGGCATTGCTGCGGCTAAGGGCTTGTTTGCGCGGGGGAAAGTTCAGGCCAGGAGTGTGGACATGGTCATTGGGTCATCCCTGGCCCATACCGACTTTGATGCCTACTACCTGCCACGCCATATCGGACTCTACGCTGGAATTGCTCAGGAAGTACCGGCAATTTTCGTGCACCGGCTTTGCGGTTCAGGCTTTGATTTGCTGGCGCAGGCGGCTGATTATATCAAGCTGGGTAAGGCCAGATCAGCCCTGTGCGTCGGGGCTGAATCGATGTCGCGCAATCCGGTTGCGTCCTTCACCTCGCGCAGCGGTTTTCGCATGGGGCAGGTCGATTTCAAGGATTTCCTGTGGGAAGCGCTAAGCGATACTGCGCCGGGGATTGGCATGGGCAATACGGCAGAAAACCTTGCGATCAAATATGACATTTCGCGCGCTGATGCGGATGCGTTTGCCCTACGCAGCTTCACATTGGCTGCCAAGGCCAGAGAGGCGGGATACTTTGAGGATGAGATACTGAAGCTGACCCCGTCCCGGTTTGAGCTGGAAGGTTATCAAACCCGTTCATTGCGACTGCCACGCGGGGTCGAACAGTTTTCTGAGGACGAACATGCCCGCCCCGTTGATGCGCAGGCCTTAGCGAAATTACGACCCGTTTTTGGCGGTGTACAAACTGCGGGCAACAGCTCTGGCATCGTTGATGGTGCCGCCGCGGCGGTCGTGGCTGATGGTGATATGGTTGATCAGTTGGGGGCCGATCCGCTGGCCCGGATCGTAGCCGCCACCGCGGTTGGTGTCGCACCCGAGATCATGGGGATCGGCCCGGCACCAGCCATTCGCAAATTACTGGAAATTACTGGGTTATCCCTTGGTGACATCGACCGGTTCGAGATTAACGAGGCATTTTCGGCTCAGGTCATTGCGGTCGAGCGCGAGCTTGGGCTGGACCCTGACAAGGTTAACGTCAATGGCGGGGCGACGGCTTTGGGTCATCCGCTTTCCGCGACGGGATTGCGTTGTACTATCACTTGTGGGCGCGAGCTGAGGCGGAGAGGTTTGCGCTGGGGCATTGCCTCGGCGTGTTGTGGTGGGGGTCAGGGGTCGGCGGTTTTGATTGAGAACCCGGATGCCTGATCGGCCGTGAGCGGCGAGGTCGGGTGCAGGCGCGGGCGGGGCGCCAATTCGCAGCGGCCCGGGATTTGGGCCGGGATTTAAACCGGAACTTGGGCCGGAACTTGGGCCGGGATTTGCGATAGATCGCGTCAGCACTAAGCCTGGCGAGGTTAAGCCGGGCTTGCGTCGAAAATGTCGCTGTCGACATCGTCGGCGTCACCGTCTTCAATAAGTTGTGCTACACCTTCAATTGCGCTGGCCTGGTCGGGATCTCTGGCTGCCGCGGCAACGTCACCCATCAGGTCTGCATAGGCCGCTGCAGCGCCTGGATTGTCCTGAGCGGCGCTCAATACGGCCCCTGCCAGGGACGCCAGGGCACTTGCATATGCCGTATCATCAAGGCCGGCGCTTTGAAGTGCGCTGATTGCATTTGCAATCAGTGTCTCACAGCCAGTGGTCGCCTGCTGGCAGGCAGCGGCGACGGCGGTAAGATTGAAGCCGGGGATTGCCTGGGCGCTCGCCATGGATGAAAATCCAAAAAACGGCGCAGCAATAACTACAAGACTGGTAGTAAAACGGTTCATAACTCTTCCTCAACAACCTATGATATGCTTCTATCGGTTGGTGTGTGAGCTGGCAAGCTAAATGCCTCCAACACTACGTATTTCTCTGTTTACCACCGGCAGGGAGTTCTACTATAGATAGTTGTCAATTCTGGCAGACCTGCCGTTAAGCCCCTGTTATTTGGGAATTGGGGGAAGAAGCTTCATAAAGAACCACTGACGCAAGAGCGGGTAGCTACCTGTGGTTGTATTACGCTATGAGCCGAAAGCCAGTGTGCAGCCCGGGAGAGACAGTGAGAACCGGTGAGAACCGGTGAGAACCGGTATTTTATGAGGCGTAAAAGGCCGGGCAGAAAGGGGGAAATTGTGGCGACTTCAGTGAGCTTACTTGATCCAAAGATAATATTTACAATCCTCCTGGTGTCATTGCATATACGACGTCATGATTAGGGTTAGCTTTGCCGCTGTTTGTTTCGCGTTTTTTGCGATCTCTGCCTGGCTTTTCACCGCAGAATACCGGGCGTTCTTGCAAGACAGCGCGTCAGACGCCGTGTTTTTGAGGGTTTCGGGCAAAGCGCAAGTCGAACTGGCCCCTGCATTAAGCCTGCATGCGCGTATAAACCAGATGGGAAAATGCACCCGGTTACAGCAATCCATACTTGCCGGACTTTACCCGCAGATTGCGCGCCAGAACATTGCACACTCGTGTAATGCCCGTGCCGATGCGATCCTTGAGCGAACCCCGACACTTGCAATCGCACATCTTGCCAAGGCGGTTTCCCTGTTTAAGCTCGGCGAACTGGCCCGCGCATTCGAGGGCCTGGAGCGCGCCGCCCTGACCGCGCCCAATGAGGGCTGGATTGCGACGCTGCGGGTGACATTGGCGCTGAACCTTGCCAGGGAGGGCGAGGCCGGTGCTTTGGAAATTGTCAAACCAGACATCATACTGCTTCTTGGCGCGCCGCATCTGGTCGATAATCTGGTATCAATCTACCGGCTTTGGCCGGATTATCAGGAATGGCTGGTATCTGTCATCGAATTGGCCCCGAACCCAGATCAGAAGCGGTTTGTCGAGGCTTTGCGCAGAAAAGTACGGGCACGAAACGACATATGAAGAACCACCAGGACCCCAGCCCTCTCAGCCCATCCGGGCCATCCGGGCCAGATGACGCGAATGCGCCCGACACAGGTGACGACACAGGTGGCGACACAGGTGATCAGGAGAAGCTCGCCTTTAAGGAGATTTCGCTGGAGAGCGCCGGGCAGCCAAGACGAAGCCCCGAGGCTATTCGCCGCCTCAATGACTGGGTTGGGCGTATTCTGGTCGCACTTATACTGATTGCGCCTGTTCCGGTGGGTTCAAACCGCCCGGTTTTCTGGATGATCTGGGCCGCTTTGATCGGGCTTCTTGGTGCTGTCTACTTTGCCCTTTTGGCATGGATGCACCCCGCGCGTCGCTCGCGGGTTCCAGGGATCCGGGCAATCTTGATCCTTGGGCTGGCGGTTCCAATGGCCGGGCTGGTTCAGCTCGTGCCGTTTGGCGCACCTGCCATCGCGCGGCTTTCGGGTGAGCTTCAGCCGTCAGGTATAACATTGTCTTCGGGGGCGACCCTGCTTGGCGTGGTACGGGTGCTGTCTTACGCGTTGTTATTTGCACTGGCCACCGAGATTGCCACCTATTCCGGGCGGGTCAGAACCCTGGCCTGGGGGATCTTTTTCGGCGTTATAATACACGCCCTTTGGGGGCTTTCAGCGATGACATTGCTGGGAGATATTGCATATCTGGGCGATAAAGACGCTTATCAGGGCATGGCGACCGGGACCTTCATAAACCGCAATTCATTCGCGACATTTCTGGGAATGGGGCTTGTCCTTGGGCTGGCTCTGATTATGAACCGGTCGCGGCGCCCACATGAGCGGGTACCAAGGGGGAAAACCCTTCTGAGTGAGAAAAACCTTGAAACAGCCGCCCTGTGGCTTGGGCTTTTCATTGTCGCCGCAGCCCTTCTGGCGACACAATCGCGGATGGGAATTACGGCCAGTTTAAGCGGCGCACTTGTGGTCTATTTCGTGATGAGCTGGAAGATCAACGGGCACCCGGGAGCAGCATTGCTGCGTGTCACCCTGGTTTTTGTAATATTGGCGGCATTCCTTGTTTACCTGTTTGGACAGGGCATGGTCGAGCGCAGCATCTTTGTGGTAGGCGCTGCCGATACGCGGCTTGATCTTTATGCACAGGTCCTGGGAATGATCTTTGAGCGCCCCTGGAGCGGCCACGGCCTTGATACCTTTCGCGCCGCATACGAGCTTTATCACCAGCCACCTGTTTCGGTTGCCCTGAGCTGGAACCTCACCCACAACACCTATCTTGCCCTCTGGGTCGAAATGGGGGTCATCATTGGGTCCCTGCCGATCCTGGCCGTGCTTCTTGCCGCGATAAAGCTGATACAGATCATCCGCCGCCGCAGATCAAGCTTTGCTGTTTCGGTTGCCGCACTTGGCGCGATTGTCGTCGCCGCCATTCATTCCCTGACCGATTTCAGCCTCGAGATCGAAGCAAATACACTGATGTTCATCCTGCTGGTCGCCCTTGGCCTGGGGCAATTCAGGCGCAAGGAGGACACATGGTGATCCGCGCCGCCCGCAAGCTCTTCGCAAAACGTCTGGGCCCAAATCAGGGCCCAAAGACGGATAGGTCTGAGGACGCAGAAGATGCGCGGATTTTCAGCCTGCAGCAAATGCCGGCAGCTTTGTACGCGGTAGGGGATATTCACGGCTGCTATGATCTTTATCGTCAGTTGGAAAATCAGATCATCGCCGACGGTCAGCATTACGAAGGGCAAAAGCTTATTGTCATTCTGGGCGACATGGTTGATCGCGGGCCGCAATCTGCCAGCCTGATTGATCATCTGATCGCGCCTGCCCCGGCTGGCTTTCAAAGGCTGGTGCTGCGTGGCAACCACGAACAGCTGTTTCTGGATTTTGTGAAAGACCCGCGAAAGCACCGCAAGTGGCTGGATTTTGGCGGCACCGACACGCTTTTGTCATATAACATCCGCCCGGACGAGAAACTCAGTTTCGACCTCCCCCCGGCGCAGTTAAGCAAAAAGCTGCATTCTTCAATCCCGCAGGCGCATCTGGATTTTCTCGCAAAATCACCCTTCGGGCTGCGGGTCGGGGAATACTTTTTGTGCCATGCAGGGATCGACCCGCAACGCGACGTCAGCGCCCAGCACCCCGAGGACTTGCTTTGGGGCGATCCCAGCCGGGTTGATGGCTACGCAGATCTGCCGACAATTGTGCATGGTCATGTGGCACTTGACGCCCCCCTCATCACCAAGCCCCGGATCAATCTGGACACAGGGGCCTATGCGACCGGCTGTCTTACCGCGGTTCGATTGCAACATGCACAACAGCCCAGTATCCTGCAGTGCCGAAAGTAGTGTGCTTTTCCAACTGGACAGGCTGTGGTTGAAAAGCTACCGAAACGGCGGAAATAAAGCGTTTCGCCCTGCATTTGCTACAGGGAATGTGGCGAAGCGTCCGGAAAGCATCAATGATGCGGGCGATTCGCATCCGATTTGTGACCCAAATTGAACGCGAAGCGCTTTAGTTTGATTGTTTGGAGTAGATAATGACCTCGCAAAATACGGACGAAATCGATCTCAGAGAGATCGTGTCCCTCCTGCGCCGCCAGCTCCGCCTGATCGTGATAACCGTCGCCATTGGCCTTGGCCTTGCTGCAATCTTTCTTGTCCGCGCCACCCCGCTTTACACATCTTCGGCCCTGGTTCTTGTCGATCCGGCGCAGAAAAACCTTCTTTTATCTGACGATCTGCTCAATCCAAACGCCAGCTCTGCCAATGCGCTGATTGAAAGCGAAGTGGAGATACTGAAATCGGACGCAACAATCCTGGCAACGATCGAGGCCGCACAGCTTTTGGCCGATCCCGAGTTCGGACCCAGGCTGGGCCTGCTGGCCAAGATATTGCAGGCCGTCGGCATCGGGTCGGATCAAGCCCAGGACGGCCAGGCCCTGGTTAACGCCACCTTAAGCAAGCTTAAAGACGCGATCGAGGTGCGCCGGCGCGGCCTGACATACATTATTTCCGTTTCCGCAACCTCACAGTCCCCGCAACGGGCCGCCGACCTCGCCAACATCCTTACCAAAACCTATATCCGCCGTCAGATTGAGGCAAAAGTGACCTCGTCCCTTGCCGCCCGTGACGTGCTGCAAGGGCAGCTGAGCACGGCACAGCAGGCTCTCGCACGCTCGGAAACCGCATTGTCGGATTTTATTGACAATAATATCGAACGCCTGGCGCGCGAAAGCGGCTCGCAGCGCGTAGAAGAACTCAGACTGGCGTTTCAACAAATCGAAGCGAACCGCCTTAGCGCACAAATAGCAGTCGAGGCGGCCGAAGGCGCCCTCGGGGCTCAGGACTGGGATGCACTCACACAAGTGCTTCAATCAGATGCCCTTGAAGCCCTGCAGGCCCAACGCCAGACACTGGCCCGCCAATTGGGGCAACTGGCAGAAGGCAGCCAGGAACAGATTGATCTGCGTGCAAGCCTGTCCCAGATCGAGAACAAAA
>JAAEUB010000263.1 GCA_024227755.1 Paracoccaceae bacterium
CACCCATTGGACCCGGAGATTTGGTTCACAGTTTGAAAAGGATGTTCTCATGTTGGCAGAAGCCAAAATTCGTACCCGTTTGCTGCAGGCCCGGATGAAGGAGGAAGGCATCCGCAAAGCGGTCTTTACCGATGAAAGTTCGATCGCCTATCTGGCCGGGTTCTGGGGATACCTTGGCATCGAATTTGGCCGCCCTACCATGCTGGTGGTCGATGCCGAAGAGGCGCCGGTCGTCATCACTCCGCTGATGGAATCCGAAATGGTGGCAGAAATGACCTGGGTCGAGGATGTCCGCATCTGGGAAGATATGGGGCAGCGCACCTGGGGGCGTGCCCTGGCCGGAGCGCTGGGCGACAATCCGTCAGAGATCCGGGTGGAGAAAGGTTCGATCCCGGCCATTGTCCGAAATCACCTGGATGATGCTTATCCCGGTGTGCCGCTGAAGGATATCTCACCCGTCCTGGGGGCGATGCGGACGATCAAGACCCCGTTTGAGATCGGGGTGATGAAAGAGGCCGGACAGATCGCCGGAGCAATGATGGCCGCGGCCCATGACAGCCTGCGGGAAGGGGCACAGGAATATGAATCCGCTCTGGCCGTGATCGACGCCGGGTCACGCAGGGCTGCGGAATTTCTGACCGCCAAGGGCTGGGATCGTTTCGTATCGCCAATGATCCATAACCTGCAGATTCTGCAAAGCGGCAAGGATTCCTCGATGGTGCATCGCCGGGCCAGCGTGAAAGCCTATGAGAAGTTCGACCCGGTTTATTTTTGCTTTTGCAATATGGCGCAGTTCAAACAGTACAAACTGGGCTTTGACCG
>JAAEUB010000264.1 GCA_024227755.1 Paracoccaceae bacterium
TGCAGTATTTCCGCCAACTCCGCCTCTGTCAACTGAACGGGATTGCCTTTCATACTACTTGCCTTTTGGGCCTTTTCAATCAGTGATTGAAAATCAGCTTCCGTTATTCCATAATCAGACAGGGGCGGCAATTTAAGCACGGCGCACGTATTCTGAACCCAGTTGATACCATCAGAGGCCGTCGCCGTAGCTTTCCCCGTCACAATTCGGGCCACCTCTTCGTAGCGTGCCAATGAAGGCGAATCCGGCGCCCGGCGTTGCAATGCGGAGATGTTCATTGCCATTACAAAAGGAAGAAGTCGACCGCAAATTGCACCATGGGCGGCCTTGAACATGCCGCCCAAGGGCCCGGCAATACCATGGACGGCACCAAGTTTGGCATTTGCCAGCGCCAATCCGCCGAAAAGACTTGCAAGGCTCATCGCTTCGCGAGCGACGGTATCGCTGCTATCCTCAAAAGCAGGCAGCAACGATCCCGCCGCACGTCCCAGACCTTCACGACAAATTCCGTCAGTTAGGGGGTTGGCCGCATGGGAGACATAAGCTTCCAAAAGTTGGGTGAAGGCATCCAATCCGGTGCTGGCGGTGATATGGGGTGGCAGGGAATAGGTCAGTTCAGGATCAACTATCGCCCATCGGGGGAGCATCAGCGGGCTGCGCATGCTCACTTTTACCCGGTGTTCCGGAGATTCAAGCACGGAATTGCGAGTCACCTCGGCTCCCGTTCCAGCTGTTGTCGGAATGGCAATATAGGGAGCCGACATCTTTTCCAAGGGCAGGCCCTTGCCGATAACTTCCAGATAATCCGATAGCTCCCCCCTGTTGGTTAATAGGGCTGCAATGACCTTGCCGACATCGATAACGCTGCCGCCGCCAATACCAATCACACAATCGCAGGCCGCTTGGCGCGCTTTTTGAACACCCGCTAAGGCCGTTTCCGTCGTCGGTTCCTGTTGTACGCTGAAGTGAGTTGACGTAATGCCCTGCTTTTCCAGCTGCTCCAGTATAATGCCATACCTGGCTGAGCTGCGGCCGCTTACGACCATCGCACGCTGTCCCA
>JAAEUB010000265.1 GCA_024227755.1 Paracoccaceae bacterium
ACCTATGAGCAGCCCCATACCAACATACCCAACATTAGCCGCCGTGATGATACCGCTAAACAGCGTCCTCCCGGCGTAACCGTAGACAAGCGAAACACCATACAAAAGCAGCCCCGAGGACAAAGCCCCAAGCACGAAGTATTTCAGCCCGGCTTCTGTTGATTTTGTGCTGTCACGGTTCAAAGCGGCAACGATATAAAGCGAAAGCGATTGCAGCTCTAACCCCATGTAAAGCACCATCAGATCACTGGCGCTAACCATGACCATCATGCCAACCGATGCCAGAGCGATCAGGATTGGGTACTCAAAGCGCAAAAGCCCGCGCTTCTCCATCGTCGCTTGTCCCGACAGCATGACCGCGGCACCGGCAATCAGCACCGCGACCTTGGCAAAGCGCGAAAACGCATCGTCAGTGAACGACCCGCCAAAGGCGTCGTGTGCAGCGGCGTCACCCATGCCGATCCACAAGGCCAGCCCCAGCATCGCCGCCGAGGTCAGCCACAGAATGGAACCCGCCAGTTTGTCCTTGCCCGTGTAAACGGCACCAATCAGCGCCAGCATCGCAAAAACCGCCAGCAGCAGTTCGGGCATCACAACTTGAATATCGGCGTTAATCATTGATCCGCCCCCTTAATGCGTGGCCATGGCCATACCCGTATCCGGTATGGCGGCGTGATAGGTTTCAAGAAGGGCCGCAACAGACGGCCCGATAAGGTCGGTAACCAGCGCCGGGTAAACACCAAGCAAAAGGGTCATGACAATCAGCGGCGCAAAGATCAGTTTTTCGCGACCCGTCATATCGGTGATACCCTTCAGGCTTTCCTTTAAGAGCTCGCCAAAGACCACCCGGCGGTAAAGCCACAAAGCATAGCCAGCCGATAGGATGACACCGGATGTGGCAACCATCGCCACCCAGGTATTTGCCTGGAACATGCCCACAAGGGTCAGGAATTCACCAACAAACCCGGAGGTGCCCGGCAGGCCGACATTGGCCATGGTGAACAGCATGAAGATCAGCGCATAGGCTGGCATCCGGTTCACAAGGCCGCCATATGCGTCAATCTCGCGTGTATGCATCCGGTCGTAGATAACACCGACAATCAGGAACAAGGCGCCTGAGATAAACCCGTGGCTGAGCATCTGAAAGATCGCGCCATCAACGCCTTGTTGATTAAGCGAAAATATCCCGGCAGTGACATAACCCATATGAGCGACCGATGAATAAGCGATCAGCTTTTTCATATCTTCCTGCACAAGCGCAACAAGCGAGGTATAGACGATGGCAATCGCGCTCATCCACAAGACGAATGTCGCCATTACATCGACACCCACGGGGAACATCGGCAGGCTGAAGCGCAGGAAACCGTAGCCGCCCATCTTCAAAAGCACCGCCGCCAGCACCACCGAACCAGCGGTAGGGGCCTGAACGTGCGCGTCAGGAAGCCAGGTATGTACCGGCCACATCGGCATTTTCACCGCAAAGCTGGCGAAAAACGCCAGGAACATCAGTGTCTGCGCGCCGCCAACGATCTGAATGCCCAGAAGGCTGAATGTCTCTGAGCCAAACGAATGGTTCATCAGCGCCGGAATGTCCGTGGTCCCGGCCTCGACGAACATGAATACCATCGCAACCAGCATCAAGACTGATCCGAGGAAGGTATAAAGGAAGAACTTGAACGCAGCATAGATGCGGTCCTTGCCGCCCCAGATGCCGATGATCAGGAACATCGGGATCAACCCGCCTTCGAAGAAAAGGTAAAACAGCACCAGATCCAGCGCCATGAACACACCCAGCATCAGGGTTTCCAAAAGCAGGAACGCGATCATGTATTCCTTGACGCGCGTGGTTACACCCCAGCACGAGGCTATGGTGATCGGCATCAGGAATGTGGTCAGCATGACGAAAAGCACGCTGATCCCGTCAACCCCCATCTTGTAGTTCATCCCCATGATCCACTGGCCCTCTTCGACCATCTGGAAACCGGTATCGACAGGGTCAAACTGGAACAAAGCGATCAGGGAAAAAAGGAAAGTAACGCTGGTCGCAACCAGTGCCAGCCACTTGGCATTCCTTTGCGCCGCCGGATCGTCGCCACGCAGAAACAGCGCCAGAATGGTGGCTGCTACCAGTGGCAGGAAGGTGATAATAGAAAGCAGGTTGTCCATTAATGTGTGCCCCCGAACATGGTCATCATTGTGACCAGAACCACGATCCCCAAAACCATCGCGAATGCGTAGGTAAAGACAAAGCCCGACTGAGCCTTACCGGCCATGCGTGTGAACCAGGGCACCAACCCCATCGCCACCCCATTAAGGAAGCCGTCTATCACCTTGCCATCCCCCATCTTCCACAGGAAACGGCCGATGGCCTTGGCAGGGTTGACGAAAATGTAGTCATAGATTTCGTCAAAATACCACTTGTTCAGCAAGAACAGGTGCAGTTGCGGCAATGCCTTTGCCAACCTTTTTGGCGTGGCCGGGTTCAAGATGTAGAACCAATAGGCGGTGACAAATCCCAGCAGCATGGCGATGAACGGGCTGATCTTGACCCAGTTCGGCGCGTGGTGTGCGTCGTCAATGACATGGTTGTCTGCGGCCATGAATATCGCCCCTTCGGGCGCGACCCCCGGTATTGCCGCATGTGTATCGGCTGTCGGCGTCGCGTGATCATCCGTCGCGGTACTTCCCTCGTCGCCTTGGCTTTCCTCGCCTTGGCTTTCCTCGCCGTGGCCCTCGGCGGCTTCCGTATGGGCAGGGATACCGAAGAAAGCGTTCAGCTTGTCGTGGTCGCCGAAAAAGCTGCCATACCAGATCATGCCGCTGAAGATCGCGCCAATCGCCAGAACGCCCAGCGGGATCAGCATCGACATCGGGCTTTCATGGGCGTGCTCATGGGTGTGGCTATCGCCGCGCGGCTTGCCCCAAAAGGTCATGAACATCAGCCGCCAGCTGTAAAACGATGTGAACAGCGCCGCAATTACCAACATCCAGAACGCATAACCGCCTTGGGTACCGGCATAAGCGCTTTCGATAATCGCGTCTTTCGAAAGAAACCCGGCAAAGCCATAGGCGGTCAGCGGAATTCCGACCCCGGTAATCGCCAGCGTGCCGATCAGCATCGCCCAGAAGGTCATCGGCAGTTTCTGACGTAGCCCGCCATAGTTACGCATGTCTTGTTCGTGGTGCATGCCGTGGATGATCGACCCGGCACCAAGGAACAGCATTGCCTTGAAGAAAGCATGCGTCAGCAGGTGGAACATGGCGACCGAATATACGCCAAGCCCAGCGGCCACGAACATATATCCAAGCTGTGACATGGTTGAATACGCAATGACGCGCTTGATGTCGTTTTGCACCAACCCGACCGTTGCGGCAACAAAGGCCGTTGTCGCGCCGATAATGACGATGAATGTGGTGGCCTGCGGCGCGTATTCCATCAGGGGCGACATGCGGCAGACAAGGAAAACCCCTGCCGTTACCATGGTTGCGGCGTGGATAAGGGCTGAAACAGGCGTCGGGCCTTCCATCGCATCGGGCAGCCAAGTGTGCAGGAATAATTGCGCCGATTTGCCCATCGCGCCAACGAACAGAAGGAATGCCAGAAGGTTGGCCGCGTTCCAGTCACGCCAAAGGAAATGCAGGTCTTGCTCGGCCAGCGCAGGGGCGGCGGCAAAGACATCGTCCAGCTTGATAGAGTCAGTCAGGTAAAAGAGCCCAAAGATGCCCAAAGCAAAGCCAAAGTCACCGATCCGATTGACGACGAAGGCCTTGATCGCCGCCGCATTGGCGCTGGGTTTCTTATAGTAAAAGCCGATCAGAAGGTACGAGGCAACGCCCACACCCTCCCAACCAAAGAACATCTGCAACAGGTTGTCAGCAGTGACCAGAGCCAGCATGGCAAAGGTGAAAAAGCTGAGATAGGCAAAAAACCGTGGGCGATAGCTTTCGCCTTTGAACTGCGGATCATCGGCCATATAGCCCAGTGAATACATGTGAACCAGCGAAGAAACCGTGGTGACCACAATCAGCATGATCGCCGTCAGTCGATCCAGGCGGATCGACCAGTCAGTTGACAAAGTTCCACTTTCGACCCAGCGCATAATCTGGATATGCTGCGTACCCTCGGGCAAGTTCAGAAATACCGCCCAGCTCAGCGCGGCCGACAGGAACAAAAGCCCTGTCGTCAGATATTGCGCCGCCTTGTCGCCGATCACCTTGTGACCAAAGCCTGCAATAATCGCGCCAATCAGTGGCGCAAAAAGGATGATGCTAACCATATCCCCTAGCCTTTCATCACGTTGACGTCTTCCACGGCAATGGTGCCGCGGTTACGGAAGAAGCTGACCAATATAGCCAGGCCAATCGCGGCCTCAGCAGCAGCGACGGTCAGCACGAAAAGCGTGAAGACCTGACCCACAAGGTCACCCAGATAATGCGAAAACGCGATCAGGTTGATATTGACCGCCAAGAGCATGAGCTCGATCGACATCAGCAAAATGATCACGTTCTTACGATTGAGAAACAGCCCCAGAATGCCGATAACAAACAGGCCAGCCGCAAGGCTTAGATATTGTTCAAGTCCTACCATTTTTGCCTCGCTTTGCGTCCGAACCCGTTTTCTTTGAAGAAAACGGACCGGAATTTTCGAAAATTCCGTTCACAGCCCCTGCCCCGGTTTGATGTCCTTCATCTCCATCGACTTGGCCGGATCGCGGTGCATCTGTTCGATCACATTCTGACGTTTGATGTTCGGACGGTGGCGCAGGGTCAATACAATCGCGCCAATCATCGCCACCAGCAAGATCAGGCCGGCAAGCTGAAACAGCAGGATGTAGTCGTCATAGATGATCTGGCCCAAAGCGGCGGTATTTTCGACCTCGCCTAATGCCGGGGTGATCGCAGCACGCGCCGCCTCAGCCCCGTCTGAAAATTGCCAGACGCCGAAAATCATGCCCAGTTCCATCAGCAAGATCACACCGATCAAAAGCGCGATTGGCACGTATTCAGCCATCTGAGCCTTCAGGGCGGCGAAATCCACATCCAGCATCATCACCACAAACAGGAACAACACAGCCACCGCGCCGACATAGACGATCATCAAGAGCATGGCGATGAATTCAGCCCCGAGCAGCACGAAGATGCCCGTCGCGCCGATGAAGGCCGCGATCAACCACAGGACCGAATGGACGGGGTTTTTTGAAACCACCGTTAAAAGGCCCGAGATCAGGATGATCAGACCAAAGACATAAAAGGCGAAATCAGCAACGCTCATGCGTTCTTCTCCTTTGCGGGGCGATTTGCGGCATACGTGTTCATCGGTACGGCGCATCCAGTTCTAGGTTGCGGGCAATCTCAACTTCCCAGCGGTCGCCATTATCCAAAAGCTTGGCCTTGTCGTAAAACAGCTCTTCACGGGTTTCGGTGGCATATTCGAAATTCGGACCCTCGACGATGGCGTCGACCGGACACGCCTCCTGACAAAAGCCGCAATAGATGCACTTGGTCATATCAAGGTCATAACGCGTGGTGCGGCGGCTGCCATCTTCGCGAGGCTCGGCGTCAATGGTGATCGCCTGCGCCGGGCAGATCGCTTCGCACAGCTTGCAGGCAATGCAGCGTTCTTCACCGTTAGGATAGCGGCGCAACGCGTGCTCGCCGCGAAAACGCGGGCTAAGATGGCCCTTTTCATGCGGGTAATTCAGCGTCGCCTTGGGTTTGAAGAAATACTTCATCCCGATCTTGAAGCCGACAATGAAATCCCACAGCAGGAAATACTTGGTTGCGCGGACGTAATCGAATGCCATTGGTTCAGCCCCCCCCCTACGGCCCAGCGGGCATAGGTGCCCCAGAACGCCCCGTATTGGGCAAAAAACGCGACCAGAACGACCCAGGCAAGCGACATTGGCAGGAAGACTTTCCAACCGATGCGCATCAACTGGTCATAGCGGTAGCGCGGCACGAACGCTTTCACCATCGAGAAGATGAAGAAGAAGAATACGATCTTGCCCAGAAGCCAGACGATACCATCAGGCAAACCCGGTACGGGCGACAGCCAGCCACCGAAGAACAGGATCGAGATCAGGGTGCACATCAGCACGATGGCGACATATTCACCAATCATGTAAAGCAGGAAAGGTGTCGATGAATACTCAACCTGATAGCCCGCAACCAGTTCGCTTTCAGCTTCCGGCAGGTCGAACGGTGGGCGGTTGGTTTCGGCGAGCGCCGAGATTAAAAACAGGAACACCATAGGAAAATGCGGTATCCAGTACCAGTTCAGAAGACCTCCTGATCCTTCCTGAGCCATCACGATGTCGCCAAAATTCATACTTCCGGTCGAGATGATGATGCCGATGATGATCAGACCGATTGATACTTCATAGGAAATCATCTGTGCTGCCGAACGAAGCGACCCCAGGAAGGGATATTTCGAGTTCGACGCCCAACCGCCCATGATCACGCCGTAAACCTCAAGTGAGGAAACCGCGAACACGAACAAGATCGCCACGTTAATGTCAGCAAGTACCCAGCCGTCATTGAACGGGATAACCGCCCAGGCCATCAACGCCAGAACAAAGCTTACCAGCGGGGCCAGCAGGAAAACCACCCGGTCAGCCCCATCGGGGATGACGATTTCCTTGAGGATATATTTCACAAAATCCGCAAATGATTGCAGCAGGCCAAAAGCCCCGACCACGTTTGGCCCCTTGCGCAATTGGACCGCGGCCCAGATCTTGCGATCGCCCCACAAAAGGAATGCCAGCGCCACCAGCAAGGGCACCACAATCAGCAGCCCCTGACCAAGGATCAACAGGGCTATCCCCAAATTCGTCGTTGTGAAAAACTCAATCATTTTGCCATGACCTCAGACCGTGGGTATCCCGTTTTCTATGCAGTTTTGCACACTTATTTCAGCGTCGATTGTACGAAGCCCTTCAGGCAGTGCCGCGCTGATGACATAGCCCGCCTCGCCATGCCATACCTCGCCCGCTTGCTCAACATTTGTTCGCACATGACGGGCAAATCCGTAGCCGCGGATCAACGCATATTGCGCAGCGGCGCATTCGCCGTAATCGGCAACATCCTGATTGTCCCTCGCACCTTTCATGGTCACAAGAAACGACACCAGATCACCGTCCAGCAATCGTGTTTCCACACCCAAATATTCGGGCAAGAATGGTGCCTCATCCACGGGCCTGTCCGTCGGCTCACAGGCCACCAGCCCGCCAAAAGCGGCCAGTCCTATGGCTGATCTGGAAAGGGTGGTCCGCATCAGATTACTCCGCCGCCATTTTGGCGCTGTCGCGCGCTTTGGCATTTGCAGAAAGCTCGGCCATCACCTCAGACGCACGTGCAATCGGGTTGGAGAGATAAAAATCCCCGCCAGTATTCCTGAATGTGGCTTTTCCGGGTTTTTTCAGCTTCTCAGCCTGCCATTCATTTTCGGCCACCTCGTCGATGCGTTCCAGATGGGGCACCTCGGCGACCATCGCGCTGCGCA
>JAAEUB010000266.1 GCA_024227755.1 Paracoccaceae bacterium
ATGGACAAAATTTTAAGAATTGATGTAGGCGCCCAAGGAGGGCCCAAAGCTGACGTAACACCCATCGGAGATTATGCCGGATTTGCCGGCCGCGGTTTGACATCAGCCATTGTTGCCAAAGAAGTGCCGCCGCTTTGCCATCCTCTCGGCGAAGACAACAAACTGGTAATCGCACCGGGATTACTCAGCGGTTCGGCCGCGGCCATGTCCGGACGCATATCGGTGGGATGTAAAAGCCCGCTGACCGGAGGTATCAAAGAAGCCAATTCGGGTGGCCAGGCGTCTCAGGTGCTTGCCAGGCTGGGGTACGCGGCTATCGTGCTTGAGGGCAAACCCGCAGATGACACCCTTTATAAGGTGTGCATCAATAAAGACGGCGTTAAAGTTGCAGCCGATAACAGCCTTAAAATGCTTGGCAACTATGATACAGTCGCAAAGATGACGGAAGAATGCGGTGACAAGATCGCCACCATTTCCATCGGCCAGGCCGGCGAGATGAAACTGGCGGGTGCTTCGATTGCTTTTAGCGATATGGAGCTTCGCCCCACCCGACATGCCGGACGCGGCGGTGTAGGCGCTGTGATGGGAGCCAAACAGATCAAAGCGATTGTGCTGGATGACAGTGGTTGTGAGCGCAGAGAACCCGCGGACCCCGAAAAATTCAAAGCGGCCAACAAGGAATTTGTCGCAAGTCTGAAAAAACATCCAGTCTCCGGTGAAGGAATGCCGGCTTACGGAACAAAC
>JAAEUB010000267.1 GCA_024227755.1 Paracoccaceae bacterium
CGGCAACAACAACCAGATTGCCTGTGACAACGTAGGGCAAGTAGCTGGCGACCGGGATTGGGGGTACGGGAATGTCGATTCCCAGTTCCGCTAGGCGCGCATCAATTCTTCCTGCCATTTTTTTTCCTCCAGAGAAGTTCCGCCACCGAGTGGGACCTCGGGTCAGCTCTGTTAAGGCGTAAATCAATAGATGACACAAATTCAAAAATTTTTCGGATTATTCTCTTTTCCGCATAGAAGCTTGTGCGGCATCCCCCACGCCGGATCGCACCGGTGATGTGATGCGGGGTTCGTCCGATTAAGCAAAAACATCATCAATCCCATACGTTTTTGAATTTCTCAAATAACCCGATCTGATCTCAACTATCGGCAGAAATACCCACAACCTCGAATCGGAGCGTTTTGCCATGGCGGATCTGACAACCAAGTTCTGCGGTCTGGACTTCAAGAACCCGATCGTGGTTGCGTCGGCCGAACCGACCAACAGCGTCGAAAACATGAAGAAATGCATCGACCACGGGGCCGGTGGCATCATCACCAAGACGATCGGTGACATTCCCGCGATGCAGGCGCTGACCAGGAATTCGAAATACGCCATTCTGGATGACAAGGGCAAGATCATCGACAAGCGCGTGCCGCGGTCGTTCTTCTTTTACAGCCGCTCGGGCTATGTCTCGGAACATTACAGCGACTGGATCCCGATCCTCAAGGAAACCCAGGACTACGCCGCCGCCAATGGCAGCCATGTGATCGGCAACATCACCGGCGGAACCATCAAGGGCTGGGTCGAGCTGGCGAGAATGGTCGAAGATTGTGGCATTCCGATGATGGAAATCAATTTCCAGTGCCCGCATCCGACCGATTACGACGGGGAAACCGTCGGCCCCTGGATCGCTCAGGATCCCAATGTGACCGCCGAGGTGGTGCGCCGCATCAAGGAGGTCGTCGACATCCCGCTTATGGTCAAGCTGACCCCAGAGGCGCATAATCTGACCGAAATCGCTCAGGCCGCAAGAAACGCGGGCGCCGAGTCGGTTGCTGCCAACAGCCGCTTTGTCGGGTTCGCGGTCGATATCGACAATGCCAAGCCCTACATCGGCGGCGTTGCGGGCATAGGTGGCCCTTGGGTGAAATACATCACTCTGCGCTGGATCCACGATATCTATACCAAGACCGGCATCCCGATGTCGGCCTCCAACGGCATCTATGACGGGCGCGACGCGATCGAGTATTTCATGACTGGCGCGGACATCATGCAGGTGTGCTCGGTCCTGATGCTCAAGGGCATTCAGTTCATCGAGACCATCATCGACGGCATGGAGAAGTTTCTGGATGACAACGGCTACGCCAGCATCAACGAAATCCACGGCATCGCCTCCAAACAGGCGCAGACCCCGGCCCAGATGTTCGAGGCCCCGAAGGATTACTGCCTGATCGACCACGAGAAATGCAAATTTCCGAAATGCGACCTGTGCATCCGCACATGCTTTTATGACGCGCTCAACGAAGGGGATGAACGGGTGGCCTTCACCGCCGACAACTGCATCGGCTGTGAATTGTGCCACAGTGTCTGCCCGTTTGGCGCCATCACCATGACAAAGGACAAACAAAGCGCGGCGGATGCGTGACCATCTGCGCCAACAGCTTGAAAAGGACAACAGAACATGGCCCCTGAATGCGTCACTGAATTTGCCGGGAACCTCGGCGTCGAAGGGGCCATCACCGGGTTTTCTGCCGAGGACATGATCTCGGGCGACCCCGATACCACAATGTGGACGACATTCAGCGGCCTCGCGACATCGCTCATATCGGGCATCTGGGAATCCGAGGCGTTCAAGATACCGCAGGGCCGCCCAGCGATGGTCGGGTACTTCTTCAACCGGGACGGCCTTGTCAGGCTTCCCGACAAACACAGTAATTCCGAGACCTTTGGCCCGGGCCACGCAGTGATGATAAAACCGGGCTTTGACGGTATTTGGGAATCCCTCACCAAGGTGCGCAAGCACTTCTTCATCGGGGTGTGCAGATACGCTTGTCTCAGACACCACTAAGAAAGGAACGTTTTCATGCGCAAGTACCTGAATATAAATTTGGCAGACCAACATGTCCAAACCAGAGAACTGGTCGGCGAAGAGATCGCCCTGACAGGCCGCTATCATATCGCGAAAATCCTGATTGAGGCGAACGTCGCCACCGTTGACCCGCTGTCGGATAAAAACCCGCTGATCTTTTCGGCGGGCCCGTTTGCCGGCACCAACATGTCAAACGCCAACCGCCTTAGCGTTGGCTGCAAAAGCCCGCTTACGGGGGGCATCAAGGAATCCAATGCTGGCGGCACTTTCGCCCTTGCCATGGGGCATCTTGCCCTTGCCGGATTCACGTTGCACGGCGCGTCGCCGGACTGGACGGTGATCCGTATCACCAAAGAGGGCGACATCAGCTTCGCGTCCGCCGCTCCTTATATGGGCCGGGGAAATACCAAGGCTGCAGAGCTTCTCTGTAAAAAATACGGCGAGAAAGTCAGTATCGCGCTTTGCGGACCTGTTGGGGAATACCAGGGCCTGCTGGCGGGCATCGCCGTCACCGATCCCGACGGGCGGCCAACCCGGATGGCCGCGCGAGGCGGAGTGGGTGCGGTCATGGGCGCCAAGAAGGTCAAGGCCATTGTCATTGACCTCGACAAGGCGCAACCGATGGTCGACCGCAAGTCGTTCATGAAGGGAATGCGCGAATACACCAAAATCCTTGATGGTCAGCCCGGTGTGAAAAACCTCAAGGAACGCGGGACCGCGTTCATGGCGGATATTACCAATCTGATCGGTGCCCTCCCGGTCAACAACTTTTCTTCCGGCCAACAGGTCGAACCAGGAGGCGCACCTCTGAAAATGGGCGGTGAGTATATCCGGGATCTGACCATCGAACGCGGTGGTGACCCGTCGCACCCCTGCATGCCGGGATGTCAGATCAAGTGCAGCAACGTCTACATGGACGAGGCCGGCAAGGAAGTGGTCTCGCCGCTGGAATATGAAACCATCGGGCTGATGGGAACAAACTGCGGTCTCAGCGAACCCGATGACGTGGCACGGCTTAACCACACCGCCAATGACCTTGGCGTCGATTCCATCGAGCTTGGCGCGATGATCGGTGTGCTGATGGAAGCTGGGGTCGGATCTTTTGGCGATCTTTCCTTCATGGAAGGGGTTCTTGACGACATTCGCAGCGGCAATGAGCAGGGTCGCCTCTATGCCCAAGGGACCGCCCGGGTGGGGGAACACTATGGCGTCAAGAAAGTGCCGGTCATCAAGAAGCAGGCCCTTAGCGCCTATGATCCCCGGGTGATCGAAGTGACCGGCATTTCGATGATGACCACAGCACAAGGGGCCGATCACACGGCCGGAAACCTGGCAGTTTACGAATGCGCGGGCAAGTCAACCGAGGAATTGGCCGAGGCGAGCTTTAATGCGCAGGTCTCGTTTGCGGCTTCGGACAATCTTGGTGTTTGCATCTTTGGACGTGTGGCCGCCGATTCTGATCCCGACCTCATCGTAGGTGCTATCAACAGTATTCACGGCACCCAGCTGGATGCAGAATTCATGACGCGGATCGGTCGGGAAACCCTGGAAATGGAAGCAGCCTTCAACAAAGCGGCAGGTTTCACCGAGGCGGATGACGAATTGCCTGAGTTTTTCTATGAAGACACGCTGGCCCCAACCGGCAAAACAGCGCGCCACCGTGCTAGCGAGGTCAACAGCTACAGGAACCCGTGGAGGCAGAAAAATCAAACCTGAAATGCCAAAAGCCATGCGAGGCTTGGACATAAAAAGGATGAGGCCGAAGAATTTCCACCGATTTGGGCGAGGGGGTTTTGGCCACCTCAATCCCCGAGGAAAATGGCAGACTGGGCGCAAACCGGTTTTCCGATCTTCGTCTGAGGAAAAAGGTCGCTTTGGAGCGGCTTTCATGAAAGGCGGAAAGCAGCCTTTTTCGGACAGGATAGGAGTGAGCCCAGTATTACCAATGCCAAACCACACACATTCTGTCGCAAAGCGCCGAAACCAGCATTATTACCTGACAATTCCACGTCCGGAACGCCCTTGTGATCTGCATGTTGCCAAATGACAGAAATAGTCATTATTTCCTTACGGGTAATTTCCCTTAACGCGTTCTTTCGTCGGATCAAAATGTGGGATTCTGACAATTGTTGCTTTCAGGCGTTTTTGGTCGCCATCAAGTCGTCCTACTTCAAGTTCAGTGCCAGCTTCAGCATGGGTAATATCGACACGCGCCAATGCAATAACCTTTCCCAAAATTGGTGATCTTACCGCCGAGGTAACCTCGCCAATTTGTGGTTTCCCGATGTGAATACAATCACCAGGAGAGGGGACAATTCCGCCTTCCAGTTCAAGCCCAATTAGCTTTCTTTGCGGATGTTCCTTACGCCGCTCCAATGCTTTGCGACCGATGAAATTATCGGTTTTTGATTTTAATGGCACGGTAAACCCAATCCCAGCCTCCATCGGGTCGGTTTGGTCGTCAAATTCGGACCCGGCAAAAATCAGTCCGGCCTCAATGCGCAGCATATCCAGTGCGCTAAGTCCAAGGGGAATCATGCCCATTGGTTCACCGGCCTCCCAGATCGCATCAAATACCTCTTTTGCGTCTTTTGGGTGACAAAATACTTCGTAACCCAGTTCACCGGAATATCCCGTACGGCTGACGACAACAGCGGGGCCATGAAAATCGCCAATACGGGCGAGCGTCAGCCGGAACCAGGGTAGTTCTTCAATGCTGGGTTGCTGCGGTGGGGTCCAGATCACCCCTTTCAGGATGTCGCGCGAAAGCGGCCCCTGGATGGCGATGTTGCAATGGTGATCGGTTGAGTTACGCACCCACGCATTTAGCCGGTGTTCTTGCGCCTGCTTGCCCAGCCAGATACCCGATTGATCATTTCCGCCAATCCAGCGGAAGTTTTCTCCGCCCAGCCGGTAAACAGTTCCGTCGTCGATCATGCCGCCATGTTCATAGCACATGGCGGTATAAACAACGCCGCCCACGGCTAGCTTTTTCATGTCCCGCGTCACACAAAGCTGCATCAGCTTTTCGGCGTCAGGCCCGGTAACTTCGTATTTGCGAAGCGGGGACAGATCCATCACCACCGCTTTTTCACGGGCCGCCCAATACTCGGCTATCGCACCGTGATTGGTCATCTGGTTTGGAAGCCAATATCCTGCATATTCTACGAAATCACGTGTATGACGGGCAAAGCAGTCGTGAAATCCAGTTTTCTTTGTTTCTTCCAAATCCGCCTCCGGAGTTTTGCGCCACCCGATTGAGGGCTTAAAGTCTTCGGTTTCACCATAAACCCGAACCTGGATATCGGTTGGGTTCCAACCATTTGCGGGATCGACATCGCAGGGGCATGCGGTCGAGATACAAACCAGATCGGTCAGCGCACGCAGCAGGACATAATCACCAGGGCGCGAAAAGGGATCATCCATACTGATCGCGTTTGTTTCATCCAGTAGGGTATTAAAAAAGAAGTTGATCGCATGCCAGCCTCCGCGCGGCTTAATGCCAAAACCTGTCAGTGCGCTGTTCATGTTATCGGAGCAGTTTACATGCCCGGGATACCCCATATCCTCGTAATAGCGTGCCGTGCAAGCCAGCCCAAAGGTATCGTGGCGCCCAACACTGTCCTGAATAATCTGCACCAGCGGTTCCTGATCGGACGAAAAGTATTTGGAGAAGATGCCGGGTGCAGGATAAAGCGATCCCATCAACGCGCGGGTTGTAGTCGGGTCGATTTCTCTTTCCAGACCCTTGTCCAGAGCGCTTAGTGAAAAGGCCTGAAAATCAGAACATTCCCGGCCCTGAACATCCAGAACCTGAATAAACTGCCCGGCCTTGACCTCGTATGGTATTGCTTCCCCTGGCTGGATATTGAAATCCGCCAGGGTCTTCGCCATTGGTTCAGGTGGCGAAACAATGCCCTTTGCTGCCTTAGGATCAGCCCGGCGAATATACAGCACAATTTTGGTTGGGGCCCATTGTTCATGTGGGTCCATTTCGCCACCAGCAGCACAGACAATAAGCAACCCATCGCAGGATGCTGTGAAACTGGTGTAATCCCCTGCACGCGAACCCTCGGGAAACACCAAAATGCCGTCCGCCTTGCCAATATCAAAACCGGATTTCTCAAGAGCGTTCACCACCTTTACACCCGAAATATCCGCCACTAAAGCAGCCTTAAGCCCTTTGGGATCGCGCCCGCCAATCGCGCCAATCATACCGGCATCCGACATTCCATCCGGCGCAAAAAAAACCAGTTCGACAGGTTGCAACCCTTCGCGATCCTGAACCGTGATTTCATCCCCCTTGCGGATTGCCACAGCGCGGCTGCCGCCCCCTTGGACAGGATACCTTTCGACACCATAGGGTAGAATAGGCAGACCGGGCGTGACGACACCGGAACGCTCAAACGGCGTTGGAAAAACCGGATTAGTCGTCATGGTCAGTGATCCGGTTCTTTATTGGGAAACCGGGCCGCCAAACATCCAAAGCCCCTCGGCTCAGAATGCATTCACCGGGGTCAACAATGGTATCGTATATACGTAATTCGTTCATTGGGGTACCCGGCCTACTCAGCGTTTAAACGTGCATTGGTCCCGTAAGTGACTAAAGAATCAACTGCAAGTGCTCACCTCATATTGCTCACTATTCCGGAAATCGTTGCATATATTCTTGATACTCTATGGCTGAAATTATTAGAGCCAAAAGGTTTTTGGTAACTTGTATTTGACGCCCCATACTTTCAAAGGTTAGTGAGGATGATATGAAATATGGACGCGCACTTCTCCCGCCGCTCGACTATCTGTTGGCTTTTGAGGCTGCTGCGGAATTCCAGAGTTTTGTCGGTGCTTCTGAAAAACTAAACACCAGCGAAACTGCGATCAGTCGCAAGGTTCGCCTGCTGGAACAGCATTATGGTGTTGCCTTGTTTTTACGCAGTCACCGGTCAATCAGCCTTACACCTCAGGGTGAATTGTTTTTGAAACGTATTCGCCCGGCCATTCAAAGCTTGCGCGCCACCTCTCGCAAAATGTTTTCGCAAGAGCAGGGCAGACCCATAACTTTGGCAGCGACAAACTCAGTTGCGACGTTGTGGTTGATGCCGAGGCTGCAAAAGTTCAACAAGGCAAACAAGCATCACAAGATCATTCTGGTTTCTTCAGACAATGATGCGGAATGCCTGTCCGACAATGTGGATCTGACCATATTGCGTGGAGACGGAGATTGGGCGGGATACCACTCAGAACTTTTGTTTGGCGAAACGGTTTTTCCTGTTTGCTCACCGGATTATCTGGAGAAAAACCCGACAGCCGCCGACCTCAAGACAATTGTTGATCTCGACCTTATCGAGGTTTCGTCAACCCATAAGGAATGGATGGATTGGCGTAGCTGGCTGGCTCATTTTAGCCAACCGAAGGAAGACCTTGATGCCCATTGCCAGTTCAATACCTATCCCTTAGCCGTGCAATCCGCTGTTGACGGGCTGGGAATTGCGCTGGGTTGGAAGCATCTGACCGACCCATTGTTAAAGCAGGGTAAGCTTGTGCGTCCTATCAAGGAAAAAGTTCGCACCGATCACGGCTATTACCTGTTGCGCTCTACGCACGCAGAAAGTTTCGACGAATGTCAGGCGGTTGAAGACTGGCTGATGAGCATCAGCGCCGAACGTACACGGTATCGTGGGTAACAACCGCTTAAAAGTGTTTCGAGATTAAGTTGGTATGCAACTTGATCTCGAAGCGCCTATAACATTGGTTGGTTTTAAGCGTTTAGCCTCATTGTTGTGATCCAACAATATGCCGAAGCGCTTCAGTTAAGTCCTAAAGCTACTTTGCGCTTTTTTGCCCAAGTGTTAATCAAATGGTCCACAGCAAGGCCAATAAACGCCACGCACAGACCCAACATAAGCCCATTACCAATCCCCTGCTTGTCGGACAATGCCTTGAGAATAAACTGCCCAAGATCGTCTGTTCCGATCATCGCCCCGATGATTACCATAAACAGGGCGAATATGACCGTTTGGTTGACGCCAAGCATAATATGAGGAAACGCCAGAGGCAGGTCAATTTTGACCCATCTTTGCAATGCGGTCGCCCCGGACATTAGGCCTGCGTCACGTAGCGAAGGCGGAACATTACGGATGCCCTCAATCGTGTAACGGGTCGAGGGAATGGTTGCATAAATGATGACCGCAACCAGAACCGATGTATCGGTCACACCAAACAACATGATCACGGGGATCAGGTAGATGAAGGAGGGGAAGGTCTGCAAGGTATCGCAAATCAACAACATTGTTTTTGAGGCAAGCGGGTGTTGGGCACAAACGGAGCCGACTATCACCCCAATCATCACCGATACGATCACCGCAAACGACATCAGATATGCTGTGATCAGGGCCCGATCCCACCATTCGGTCAATGCTATAAACAGTAGGAATCCACCGACTATCAGCGCTGACCTTACGCCACCAACAAGGTATCCAACCCCCATGACCAACAGGAAAGTCGCGCTGACCGGCATGCCAAGATAGGCGTTTTTCATCGGCTGAAGCACATTGATGATCAACCCGCGGTTAAAACCCTGAAGGCCCGCATACCAGTTCTCAACCATCCAGTCGACGCCCGATTGCCAGAACCATTCGGTTGTGATGCCCTTGTTATGCGGAATCAGATAAAGATAGTTGATACCGTCTTTGAATATCAGGCCACCCAAAAACGCCAGCACAATGCTCATCGCGAACACCGCCGCGAATATGAGCATGTATTTGTTGCGCCCAACAAAGTCGAGATCAGCGAAATAATCGGTCTGCTTTTCTGCCCAGGCCAGCGACAGCTTATCAAGCACAACCGCAATCAGGACGATGCAAATCCCCAGTTCCAAAGCCAAGCCGATTTTCAGACCGTTCAAGGCAAGCAACAGATTGAACCCAAGCCCCTTGGCGCCAATGAACGAGGCAATGACCGCCATGGCCAGGCATTGCATGATAACCTGATTTACACCGATCAGAATGTCGTAGCGGGCGGTGGGAACCTGAACCTTCCAGAGGATTTGACGATTGTTACCGCCATTCATCAGTCCCGCCTCGACAACTTCAATCGGAACTTTCCTTAATCCCAGCATTGTCAGGCGGATCATTGGCGGGGTTGCAAAAACAATTGTGGCAATCGCGCCTGCATGATCCCCCACGCCAAAAAACACCGTCACCGGTACGAGATAGGAAAAGTGCGGCATGGTTTGCGCAATATTGAGCAGCGGTGACAACACGGCCTCAACCGCGCGGCTTTTATAGGACACAATGCCCAGCAACAGCCCAAGCAGGATTGAGACCGGGGCTGCCACCAGAACAAACGAGAGGGTCTGCATCGCCGGTTCCCACTGACCGAATGCCGAAATATAGGTTAAAGCCAGCCCCGCCAGAAGTGCGAGCCCTTTTCCTCTCAACGCATATCCCATAATAATCGCACCGCCCGCAACGGCCGTCCAGGGCAATGCCGGCCAAATCGCCCAGGGATGTTCGCGAACAAAGGACCAACTGGTAAAGGCCACGATCGTTTTGACCCCGCCCACAAGGAGTTCGCGGATAAACTCGATCAAAAAAAGCACCGCACCCGAAAACCCCCGGGTCAGTTCGCGCAAGAGGGCGGATTGTTCGTATTCTTCCAGATCGGGATCCCAAACATCGACCGGCAACCACTCAAACATCAGGAACTCGGCAAAATCATTTATCGCTCCTGGCAGCGGGGCAAGGACCGAAGGTAACCGCCAAAAAAAGTTCTCGTCGCCCGGCGTGATCAAAGCGTTTAAAACAACGAACCCGATCAGAATAACCACAAACAGTGCAAGCTTCGGATGTCTTTTCAGGAGTTTCGCGTTCATATCAAACACCAGCTGTTGCGGCGGCGTCAGCCTCGGCAAACAGGATGTGGATCATCTTGGCACTTTCAACACTTCCCACGACGTTGCTTGCGCTGTCCATGACGGCGACGGGCTTTGTTTGCGAAAGAACCGCCTCGGCGACCGTTTCAATGATCGCATCTTGCGAGATTGTCAGGTCGGCGAACTCGACCTTGTCATCCACCGGGTCCATGACTGATTTGATTTTCAGCACCTTTTCGCGTGGCACTTCTTCTGTAAATTTATGCACATAGTCGGTTGCTGGATGCAAAACGATATTGGCTGGCGTGTCCAGTTGTTCAATCACCCCATCTTTCATAATCGCGATACGATCAGCCAGGCGCAATGCCTCTGAGAAATCATGGGTGACGAACAAAATTGTCTTGTGCAAAGCCCCTTGCAGGCGAAGAAATTCGTCCTGCATTTCCTTGCGGATCAAGGGGTCGAGAGCTGAGAAAGGTTCGTCCAGAAACCAAATATCCGGCTCCACTGCCAATGAGCGCGCAATCCCGACCCGCTGCTGCTGACCGCCCGACAATTGACGCGGAAAATAGTTTTCGCGACCATCCAGGCTGACTAGCTCGATCATTTCCATCGCCCGCTTCATGCTGACCGCGGTTTTTATGCCCTTGAGCTGCAAGGGAAAGGCGATGTTTTCCAGCACGGTCTTGTGGGGCAACAGCGCAAAGCTTTGAAAAACCATGCCCATCTTGTTGCGGCGCAACTCAATCAGCTGTTTGTTACTCATCGCCAACAGGTCTTCACCATCGATGAGAATACTTCCAGACGTTGTTTCCGTCAGGCGCGATATGCACCGTAGCAATGTGGACTTGCCTGACCCGGACAGGCCCATCACCACCAACATCTCACCCCGGTAAACTTCAAACGAGGCATCGTTGACCCCAACGACACATCCCGCTTCCTGAAACGCTTTTGCATCTACATTGCCGTGGTTTTCCCGAAGCATTTTCCCTGCGTTCTCACCAAATATTTTATAGACAGAACTGCACTTGATAACAGGCTCAGATTGCGTAGTGGCATTTTGTCCAGTCATATTAGTTCCCATGCTGACGGCTTGAGGTTTTCCGGTGGTCACGGATTTTGTGCGCCCTTCGTTTCTTCAAAACATAGCACTAATTTCGGTGGGAAGCGAAAAACTGTGCTCCCCCCCGCGCAAAAGCCAGCGCGGGAAAAAGCGATTTTTTAAGGTGCCTAATCGACAAACGGCTTCCAAACATCTTCGTGAGCGGCAAGCCAGGCGACGGCTGCGTCCTGGTGGCTCATCCCGTCGATGTCAACAAGTGCTGCCATCTGACCGATATCCTGTGACGTAAAGGACATTTTTGAGAATGCTGTATACGCGGCCGGATGGGTTTTTGGGAATTTGAAGTTTGCCGCCTTCTTCAGCCAGCCACTGGGCGAGCCACAGGCACCATCACCACCGTCAGCAACCCGGCATCCGTCTTCGTATGGCGGGAACTCGATAAAGACAAAGCCCTCGGCATCGGTGAAGTTAGGTGTCCAGTTAAAGGTGATGATACCGCGGCCCTCAGTCTTCGCCGAGGCCAGTTCGGCCCAGATTGCATCGGCACCACCGGCGAACTTAACGGTATATAGATCACCCAGGCCGAGTGCCTCAAGCCGCGTTGGCATCAGATCGCCATGCCAGCTTTGCGGCCCTTCAAGCCAGCGCCCCTTGCCGTCGGAATCAGCGGTCGCAAACACTTCCGGGCAATCTTTCAAAGCTTCCCAGTTTGGCAAGCCCGGGCAAAGATTGTCGTCGATCACATATTGGGGGACGCCCATTTCTTCCAGCGTTGACGCCGCATGCGTACCAGCGTCGATGATGCCACCTTTTGCCATCGCGTTGTAAAAGGAGGCACCAAAGGTGGATTGCCAAACCTCGTGCGAGATTGTCACGTCGCCAATGCGAATAGCCTCATAAACAGCCTGACTGTCTGCAGGTACATATTCGACGTTGTTGCCAATGCTTTCAAAAATGCCACCGATCACATAGGCCATGACGACCTGGCTGGACCAGTTATGGGTCGGGATAACAATCGGCTCGGCCGAATCCTCGGCGAAAGCTTGACCTGTGACTGCCGCGAATGTGGCGGACAAAGCGACGGCAGCTACCTTGTTGGTAATTCGTTTCATTATTCTCTCCCTGTTGTGCGGAGTTCCGGTTCGCAAGCTGGTGCTTTTTGAACCTCATAACCCCTGGTGGTTATCGTTCCTATTCTGATCGAGGAGCACGATGCATACGCACACTTGGAATCTACTCCGGACTATCTGTAATCTGCCAAAAGTTAGGCAAATCTCTGCACATAAATTTGACGGTCTGAGACCATATTTATTGAGGCCAATGCGCAAAGAAATGAAGAACCATTAAACCCCGCTTGCACGCCGCCAAGCAAGGCCAGCGCACCTGGCAGCCAACTGCAAAGATCAGGCCTCAGTACCTTTCAGAGGCTGAAAAATCCCAGTCAGGCTCAAACCCCAACACAATAGTGTTTGGGGATAAATCCTGATTAAACAACCGGTTCTGCGCAATGGTCGCTAGGTAAAGTTGATTATCTGGCGGCAGATCGTGGACATCACAAGCAAGCCGGAACCGCTGCCTGTATGCTTCAAAAACCAAGGTGACCCGCTCGGCATTCATGATGCTAAGCGCCCCTTTCGATCCCGGCTGGAAGGTAGCGGTAAGGACATCGGAAAACTCTCGGTGCTTTTGATAATAGGTGGCGGAAAAAAAGTTCAGCCCCTGGCTACGTTTATGCGCTGGATCGTGGGTCTTTAAATCAAGGTGCCGCAACTCAGACGTTACCGAGTATTCCGGCCTTTTGCACATTACGGTAATGACGTGGCCCATCATTGGTGTATCGGCACCTTGCAAGAACAATTGCGGTGCAATTGCATCATCCGGACGACCCTGACGGTCACGCATCATCAATTGGCGCACGTGGCATTGCCATTTCAGAAAACTGGCTTTTAGGGGGTGATCCAGTTGGATGTCCTCTGCTTCCAGAATTGCTGTTGTCATGCGACGCTCCTGTTTTTGGGCTTTTTTGCAAGTTTGTAGGTGCGATCATGTTCAAGGCTGGGAATGCGGGCACGGGTTTGGGCAACCAGATCAAGGTCGATACTTGCACGCACCATACCGGGCTGTTCACCACCATCCGCCAGTATCTTACCCCATGGGTCAACCACAAGGCTGTGTCCGTAGCTGGCCCCACCACCGGGAATGTTGCCGATAGCGCAGGGCGAGATGATGAAGGCACCGTTTTCGATGGCACGGCATCTGTTCAGCACATGCCAATGCGCCTCGCCGGTCTTTTGCACGAAGGCCGCCGGGGCGCAGATGATCTCGGCCCCGGCCTGGGCCAGTTCACGATATAGATTGGGAAATCGCAGATCGTAACAGACCGTCAGACCTATGCGCCCGAAAGGCGTGTCGACGATAACGGCCTGATCCCCCGGCGAAACCCGCGCACTTTCGCGGTAGACCTCGGATTCGGAAACCTGAATGTCGAACATGTGGATTTTGTCATAGCGGGCACGAATACTGCCCTGATCATCGATCATCACTGAACGGTTGATGATCATGCCATTGACGCCGGTTACCGCAATAGATCCTAGCAGAACCCAGACCTTGTGCTTGGCTGCAAAGTCCAGAAAAGCACTCAGAAACGGATGTGCAGCCTCTGGTGCAACAGGTGGGGCAAGTGCTGCCCCTTCGCTGGCCAGACCGCTGCAATACTCCGGCAGTAACAAAAACTTCGCGCCAGCTTTTATCGCAGCTTCCGCCAGCGGCATTGCCTCGTCCAAGGCCGCAGCAAAATCAGGCATCGGGCGGGTTTGCAGACAGGCGATTTCAAGCAGGCGTGGCATGTTTCAGAACTTCATATAGGCCTTACGCAAGGCGACCAGCGGGTGACGATCAGACATCTGGAACTTTATCAGAAGTTCACGGGCAATCATATCCCGGTCCTGCTGATTATCCGGCAACTCAATCGTGTCGGGGATCGACACCCAGCCGTTGTTGTTGCGGTCAAACACCGCAGGCGCACCGTCCTCGTACCCCATATGGATGTCTTCCAGCCAGTTCAGGTCATCCCAACCCATCACCTCCATATACTTTTTTAGAAATGGGGTGATACGGTCATAGTCAGGCACCAGATTAACGTCATAGCGGTAACCGATATGTTGCCCTATCTCTTTCTCGCGCTCAGATTCCAGCCCTTCTTTGTCGGTCAGGAACTGATCCACATCTGTAAGCTCTGAGCCTCTGTATTGTGTTCCGGCCATGTTTCGCCTCCTTAAAGATGGTGATAGTCTTTGACGCCAACGGTGTAATTAGTACCAGCCAACGGTACCGCGGCCATCGCACTTGCTTCCATGGTCAGCGCCGCCAGATCCTCCGGCTCAAGGCTGCTAACATGGGTTTTGCCACAGGCGCGGGCAAAAAGCTGCGCCTCGATAGTCAGGGTATGCAAGAAGTTATATACCCGCTCGGCGGCTTCGTCCGGGTCAAGGCGCGCACGCAATACAGGGTCCTGTGTTGCCACACCCACCGGACAACGCCCAGTATGGCAATTGTAGCAATAGCCGGGCGGTTGGCCGACTTCTTCCTGGTAGTTGGCCTCGGGGATGTCCTTGTTGCAGTTCAGCGCCATCATTACCGAATGGCCAATGGCTATGGCGTCTGCCCCCAGCGCGATGGCCTTGGCGACATCGGCACCGTTTCGGGTGCCACCAGCATAGATCAATGTGATCTCGCCACGCTTGCCAAGGTCGTCGATGGCTTTACGGGCTTGACGGATGGCGGCAATCCCCGGCACGCCGGTATCTTCGGTCGCCAGATGCGGCCCTGCCCCGGTCGAGCCTTCCATACCGTCAATATAGATGCTGTCGGGGTCGCATTTCACTGCCATGCGCACATCATCATAAACCCGCGCCGCACCCAGTTTGAGCTGAATTGGGATTTGCCAGTCAGTAGCCTCTCGGATCTCCTGAATTTTTAGTGCAAGATCATCTGGGCCCAGCCAGTCCGGGTGACGGGCCGGCGAGCGTTGGTCGATACCTGCTGGCAAAGACCGCATCTCGGCCACCTGATCTGTCACCTTCTGACCCATAAGGTGGCCACCCAGACCAACTTTACAGCCCTGACCAATGAAAAACTCGACCCCATCCGCCAGAACCAGATGGTTGGGGTTAAAACCATAGCGTGACTGGATACACTGATAGAGCCATTTGGAGCTGTAGCGCCGCTCATCCGGGATCATCCCGCCTTCACCCGAGCAGGTCGCGGTCCCGGCCATGGTCGCACCACGGGCCAAAGCCGTCTTCGCCTCGTAGGACAAAGCGCCAAAGCTCATGCCAGTGACATAGATCGGGATATCAAGCTCAATCGGGCGCTTGGCACGCGGGCCGATAATGGTTCTGGTCTCGCATTTCTCGCGGTACCCTTCGATCACGAACCGGGTCAGGGTGCCGGGCATGAAAGTCAGGTCATCCCAGTGGGGGATTTTTTTAAACAGGGAAAATCCGCGCATCCGGTAGCGGCCCAGTTCGGATTTGATATGAATGTCGTCCATCACCCGCGGTGGGAAAATGAAACTGTCCCCCATCCTTGTAGTGTCACGATCAAGTGGCGCTTTCGCCTTGATGTCTCCATCAGCCATTTTGTTATTCCTTTCAGCCTTTTACAGGATGATCTTCTTTTCAGAGGGCTCAAGATTGTCGTAGTTCCACAATTGCCGCCCAGCGACGATTTTCTGGAAATGATCGACGCCCTTATCCGGCATCAGCCCGTATTGCGTCAGCTTGCGGGTAAGCCATGCTTTGTCGAGGTCCGTCAGCTCTGCTGGCACCGCGTCAACCCCAAGCGACTGAATTTCACCGCCGATATAAATGGTACCGTCATACATGCTGTCGCCAAGGTTCTTGCCGGCATTGCCGCAGATAACCATACGCCCGCGCTGCATCATGAAGCCGGTCAGAGCCCCGGTGTCGCCGCCGACCAGAATGGTGCCGCCTTTCTGGTCGATGCCGGTGCGCGAGCCGACCGAGCCCCTTGAAACCAGATCGCCACCACGGATCGCTGCTCCGAAGGTCGACCCGGCATTCTTTTCGACCACGATAGTGCCTGCAAGCATGTTTTCGCCGCAGGACCAGCCGACGCGGCCGTTGATGGTCACATTCGGCCCGTCTATCAGCCCGACCCCGAAATAGCCCAAAGAGCCTTCAAAAATCAGTCTGAGCCGGGTCAGGATACCAACGCCAAGCGAATGCTTACCGCGCGGATTTTTAATCACAATGGTGCCATAGCCTTCCTGCATCAGGGCGCGGATTTTCTGGTTGACCTCGGTCGAGGTCATGTCGTCCACGTCCAACTCGGTTCGTTTGTTGAAATCCACTTCCGGCGCCCAGGGATATTCAAAGCGCTCGACCTCATCGGGATCAAACTCGATCCGCATGGCCAGACCAGTAAGCTGATCGGTGCGCATGCCAAGGGCGGTGACCCGTTCTTCCTGGGTCATATTCTTCAGTTCTTCGTCACTCACGCCTGCCATACCCGAACCTCCTCGTCATAGGGATCAGTGGTGTCAATTTCGTGTGGAAGGATGGCGCGGATCGCGACCTCTTCGCTGGCCATTGCGATCAAATCGTCGCTTTCGTAAAGTACCAGAGGTTTGGCCGCCATCGTATCCTTGGCCATTCCAAGCTGATCCTTGGTGGCCACCAGATAGGTGAATACGCCATCAATCTCTTCGATTGAGCTGCGCAAACTGTCCTCAAGCGATATGCCATTTGACAGGTTATGCGCGGTATAGACCGCCAGAAGTTCACTGTCGCAATCTGACATGAAGCGGTGGCCCTTGCGCTCAAGATCACGCCGCATCAGCCAGTAATTGGTGATCTGGCCGTTATGAACGACGCTCACATCGCTGTAGGGAAAGGCCCAGTAAGGATGCGCCGAGCGGATGTCGACATCGCTTTCGGTCGCCATGCGGGTATGACCGATACCGTGGGTGCCCTGAAAATTGTTCAGGCCATACAGCCCGGCCACATCTGCCGCGTCACCAAGGTCCTTGATCAGCTCCAGGCCCGCACCCATCGACAAGATCTCAACCCCCTCGGCCTCTTCGATCTGGGCCGCCATTTCGGTGATGTCGCCGCCATGGGTCAGCACGTAGCGCAGCGAATACTCGGTTGGCGCCTCGCGCGATTTGATCCGCACGTCATGTTCGGCCAGAATGGTCTCCACTTCGGCGATGCGATCCTCAATCAGTTTATGAATACCGCGCCCGGTGGCCATATCCTCGGCCTCGGCAACTTTCACCCGCATGACATAATCGCCCTGCGTCGGTTCGCCATAGACCGCGTAGCCGGTCGAATCCGGCCCTCGGTGTTTCAGCGCCTGCAACATCGCGGTCATTTCGCCGCCGACATTGGAACTTGCGCCCTTGTGAATTAGTCCTGCGATTCCACACATTTGCTGAAACGCCTCCTGTTGTTGTCATGGCTCAGAGGCGGACCGTCGAAGCCCTCCCCAAATCGTTTCCCACCCCTATGGCAGGCATTCCATATAGGTTTCGTTGTCCCATTCGGTGACGGTGGACATGAAACGGGCTTCTTCGTCGCGCTTGTACTCATCAAACAAGCGATGCATTTCACCCGGCATGCCACGCTTGACCACCTCGTTCGCGTCCAGGTGGTCCAGAGCCTCGCCCAACGACATCGGCAGTTTTTTGACCTGCTTGCCGGCTTCGATCGCCTCGTAAATATTGCGCTCTTCGGGTTCGCCCGGATCAAGCTTGTTGTCGATGCCGTCATCCATTGCCGCCAGCAGTGTCGTACCCATCAGGTAAGGGTTCACCATGCTGTCAACCGAGCGGTATTCAAACCGCCCTGGCGCCGAAACGCGCAGGCCTGTGGTCCGGTTCTGAAAGCCCCAGTCGGCAAAAACCGGCGCCCAAAAGCCCGTATCCCAGAGCCTGCGATAGGAGTTCACCGTTGAACAACCAATTGCGGTCAACGCCTGCAGGTGATGGACAACCCCGCCAATAGCCTCCAGCCCTTCGGCCCCCGGCATCTGCGGGTCATCGTCATCGGGCATGAAGGTGTTCTCGCCACCCTTCACATACATGTAATTGTCGCGCATGCCCGTCAGGTTTTTCTCGTCATTTCCACAGCGCACGAATTCATCGTCGCCACCGCGCCACAGGCTCATGTTGTGGTGACAGCCATTGGCTGACACGCCCATGAAGGGTTTTGACATGAAGCAGGCAAAAATGCCATTTTCACGCGCCACTTGGGCACAGATCTGACGATACGTGGTCAGACGGTCGGCATTCCTGAGCACATCATCATACATCCAGTTCAGCTCAAGCTGCCCCGGCGCATCCTCGTGGTCGCCCTGGATCATATCCAGCCCCATCTGACGGGCATAGCGGATCACCTGCATGGATACCGGGCGCAGGCTTTCGAACTGGTCGATGTGATAGCAATAAGGCTTGGAATATCCATCGCGCGGCTTGCCATCCTCGCCAAACTTCAGCCACATCATCTCGGGCTCGGTACCGATGCGCAGAGAACGGCCATGTTTGGCTTTGAACTCGTCATGCATCCGGCGCAGATTGCCGCGACAATCGGAAGTCAGGTAGCCACCCGGATTTTCCTTTTCCTCACGGTTGCGGAAGAGCGTGCAGTAAAAACGGCCGATTTCCTTGGCCCAGGGCAGCTGCATGAATGTTTCCGGTTCTGGTATCCCAACCAGCTCGGCCGATTCCGGACCATAGCCCAGATAATTACCGGAACGGTCTGTGAAAAGGTTGACGGTTGCGCCATAGACCAGCTGAAAGCCCTTCTTGGCCACCGTTTCCCAGTGATCTGAAGGGATGCCCTTGCCCATGATCTTGCCGGTGACCGAAACAAACTGCAAATAGAGATACTCGATCCCTAACGCATCGATCATCTTCCGAACTTCTTTGACTTTCTCGTCCCGCCCGGGTGCTTCTACAAATCTTTCAAGGTCGGTTTCGGCCATTGTTATTCTCCCTTTGGTATGTCCGGGGGCGTCCCCCCGTTTCGATTATTTTTATTTAGCTCCATGGATAGGGGCTGTTGGAAACTGGATGCAAATTGCCCTTTTCGAACCGGTCGAACCGGAACGGCTCCAGTAATTCCTCGCTCTCACCCAGCACCTCGTTTGCGATCAGCTGCCCAACACCGAGCATTTTCCAGCCGTGATTGCTGTCGGCAATCAGAGTTACATTGCCGTGGAAATGATCAAAAACCGGGAAACTGTCGGCAGTAAAACAACCGATCCCCCCTGAAGCCTCGCGATGATACTTTCCCATCAAACCCTCAAACCGCTTGTGGCAATGAGCCAGAGCACTGACCCACATATGAGCGAAATCGTCCGAGGCGATAAATTCGGGGCTGGACGGACCGTATGGATCAATCGCTACCTTGTTGACCGGAGTTTTTACTTTGTAGGGCGAGGCACCGCCCTGGATGCCACCAAAATGCGCATCGGGTTTGTAGTAAATGCCCCACATCTCATCTGTTACCAACGAGCCATCAACGCAGGACATCAATGGCGCATCGGTGTCTACATGGATCACTGGCGGCACTTTGCCATCGTTGGTCTTCAGAGTTTCAGGCGGCACCTGCAGCACGCCTTCCTCTAACTGCCAGAAACGCCACATGTCGACACCTTCATGCACCTGGCCATCAAGACCCTTGACGATAATCTGATCCGGCATGCCCAGCATGGTCCAGAAATCACGTGCCCACGGGCCAGGGGCGACGATCAGGTGTTCACAACTGATTACGCCCCGGTTTGTTTCCACCGCGCTGATGCTGGAGGAGGCGCTTTCGCTAACCAGCCCGACCACCTCGACCCCTGTCAGAATACGCACGCCGAGATCTTCGGCCTTTTTGGCGATGCCGTACATCGACTTGGTATTGTTGGAAAAACCTCCGCGCTTTTCATGCAACACGCTGGTAATTCCCTGCGCCTGCCAGTCACTGAACAGGTCCTTCATATATGCATCTGACGCGTCAGCCCCCTCAACAAAGGTGCTCTCATAGCCGATCGCAAGTTGTTGCTCATAGATCGACGCCACATCCTCGCGCATGCTTTCAGATGAGATTTGCATGTAGCCAACCGGGTGGTAACTCAACGCCACCGGGTCGCTCTCCCACACCCCAACCGAATGAGCCATGAGCTTGCGCATAGCAGGTTGAAAGTAGTTATTACGCACCACACCACAAGCTATCCCCGATGCACCCGAGGCAATACCGGACTTGTCCAGCACCAGAATGCGCCCTTCGCCCTTTTGCCCAGCCTGGATCAGCCTCTCGGCAAGGTGCCATGCGGTAGAGAGCCCGTGGATACCTGCGCCGACGATCAGAAAATCTGCATGGTTTGGAAATGCCATAGAGCTTCGACCCTTATTGCGAGCGTGCGACAATTTATTGGGATGCACCTCATTCGCGTATGGTTTAGTATTTTTCAAGATCGAACCAAATGTCAACCACTTTAGGTCCGAAGTTTGCTTTTTGCTGACAAAGCCCCTTTTTTGGTATATTATTGGTCTACAAGCAAGGTAGCAAGATGAATAATCATTCCGAGCAACGGCGCTCTAGCGCTGATATTGCGACCCTCATTAGGCAGGAAATAGTCAAGGGAAACCTTAGCTTTCACGAACGGTTAAGCCCCGAGCGCAAGCTGGCTGAGACCTATAATGTCGCGCGCGGTACAATCCGCGAGGCTCTGAACAGGTTAGAGCAGGACGGTCTTGTCAAAATCCAGCCCGGGAGCGGAACCTATGTCATTTACCAATCCCACGAAGCGTCTGCTTCTGCGATTGAGGATGCAAACCCGCTGGAAATGATGGATGCGCGATTCGCGCTGGAGCCTCATATATGCCGCCTTGCCGTCCTGCATGGGCGCCGCTCGGAATTTGATGAGCTTGAAAAACTATGCGCAAGAATGGAAGACAAACTGCACGACCCCACCGCCTTTGCTCAGGCTGATACCGAATTTCACCGGGGGCTGGCCAAGTGTACCCACAATGGATTGCTGATCTGGATCATCGACCAGATCACTTCGGTGCGCTCACAGGACGAATGGAGGCGGATGCGGCATCTGACCTTGGAAGACGGCATCATAACGCGATATAACCACCAACACCGGCAGATATTTGACGCCATTCGCGCCCGCGAACCAGAGCACGCGGCTAATCTGATGAAGGAGCATCTGGAAACCGCGCGCCTATCCCTGACCCGCGCCGCGGAAACCTGAAAGGGGACCGGATCAGGTCTGCGCAGCGGTTTGCAGCCAATTGATGTAAAGCCGTTCGGCCATCTGGTGGAAGCCATTCATCCCGGTAGCACAATCGGCCTTCATCCGCTCCACCGCGCCCTCTCCCATCGCCTCTTTCAACGCCTCCCTGTAGGCGGGAATAGTGGCCCAAGTTTCGACGGTATCATCCTCAATCTCGACGTGAAACTGCATCGAATATGCCCGTGTCGCCCACCGCATTGCCTGTACTGCGCAATCGGGCGAAGTTGCCAGAACATGCGCCCCAGGAGGCAGTTTCGTGATCTCGGAGGAGTGCCATTGCAAGCACTTAAAGCGTTCGGGTAATCCGTCGAAGAACACCCCCGACGCCCCTCCTTCAGTCAGTTGCACTTCGCAAACACCGACTTCGGGCGTTCGCGCTTCGCCCACCTCGCCCCCCAAAACCTCAGCCAGCAGCTGATGACCCAGGCAAAGACCCAAAACAGGCAGGCCAACTTCAACAACAGCTTTGTAAATAAATGCTTTTTCTTCCCTAAGCCACGGATATTCGTCCTCCTGCCAAACGTCCATCGGGCCACCCAAAATCCACAACCCATCATAGCCATCCAGCTCTGGTAGCTTCTCGCCCTCATCCAGTTCCACGACGTCCCAGCTATGGCCGTCCTCTTTCAGAAACCGTCGGAAAATTCCCGGATGTTCGACACTTGCATGCTGTAAAACTAAAATGTGCATCGGACTCTCCTGTTTTTAGACGGAAGGTAAGGGCAGCCAGCCCTCCTTGGCAAGGATCATCTTAAATGTGATGGTGGCTTGCCAAAATACTTGGTGTGAGCGTGCGAGAAATGCGATGAACTGGAAAAGCCGGATGCAAGGGCAATCTCAGTCAGGGAAAGTGGCGAGTTTCTGAGCAGGTTTTGCGCTTTATTAAGCCGCATCTCACGGTAGTACTCCATTGCCGAGCAGCTGAGTTTATCAGCAAAAAGTCGGTTCAACTGACGGGCTGAAATTCCCGCCGCCGTCGCCAACTGATTCAGCGTCCTTGGATCTGCTATGTGGTTTTCCATCAATGCAACCGCGTTCAATATCGCCGCATTGGTGACCCCTACCCGCTCAACAAGCCCACCGCGCTGTGGGCCGACCGGGGGGCGGATTTCAGTATGCAGGAACCAGTCGGATACCAGATGAGCAAAAGGTGTTCCGTGGTGTTGGGCAATAAGGGCATGCATTAGATCCATCGCCGCTGTTCCACCGGCGCAAGTTACCCGGTCACGGTCAATCACGAACAATGTTCTTTCAAGCAACAAGCCGGGCGAAACTTCGGCAAGCGCTTCGGCATGTTCCCAATGCACTGTCATGCGCCTGCCATGCATCAGGCCCGCAAGCGCCAGAATAACCGGTCCGCCGGAAACGCCGCCCATCCGCACTCCGAACCGTGCCATCCGCCCAAGCCAGTTGAGCACATTCCGGTCATTGAACGAAGCCGGATCACCACCCGCCACGACAAAGAGAGTGTTAAGCTCAAGATGCTCCCCTACCTGCGCCCGAGGTGTAATACTTGCAGCCCCGGAACTTGGCACCGGGGCCCCATCGGCGGAAATGTTTACGATGTCATAAAGGGTGTGCCCACTTAGTAGATTAGCGGCGCGAAAGGGCTCGACACAGGCAGCATAGGACATCAAGGCAAAGCCAGGTACCGGCAATATACCAATCCGTCTTTTTGGTCTGAAGGCGGTCGTTTTGTCCATTATTTGAATGTATCCGGCTGTTTTGTGAAAGTCGATATTGAAAAAAGCCCGGAGGATAGAGCTTCATAACGGGACAAAGGCATGCGTTATTCTGCTTTAAACATTCTCAGACAGGGCCTTACCGGCAACAAAGGCTGGAAACCGCTTTGGCGTGATCCGACGCCGAAACCGGAATACGACATCGTCATCGTCGGCGCTGGCGGCCACGGTCTGGCAACAGCATATTACCTGGCAAAGGAATATGGTCTGACCAATATCGCAGTGCTGGAAAAGGGCTGGCTGGGTTCTGGCAATATTGGCCGCAATACCACCATCATCCGTTCGAATTACATGCTGTTGGGCAATGAGCCGTTTTATGAAATGTCGATGAAATTGTGGGAGGGGCTGGAGCAGGATTTCAACTACAATGCTATGGTCAGTCAGCGCTCGATCCTCAACCTGTTTCACTCGGACCCGCAGCGCGATGCCTTTGTGCGCCGGGCTAATTCGATGCTGCTGGCGGGGGCCGATGCCGAGCTTGCAGACGAAGCCCAGCTGCGTCGTGAATTACCATTTCTTGACTTCGACAATGCACGTTTTCCGATCAAGGGCGGGCTCTACCAGAGACGCGGAGGCACGGTGCGCCATGACGCGGTTGCCTGGGGTTATGCGCGCGGTGCCGATCAGCGCGGCGTGGATATTATCCAGAATTGCGAGGTTACCGGATTTCAGATCAAAAACGGCGTCTGCGCAGGCGTGGACACCGTAAGAGGTCCGATCAGGGCAAAGAAAGTCGCAGTCTGTGTCGCCGGATCCTCAGGCCGGGTAATGTCCTTGGCGGGCATGCGTCTACCGATTGAAAGCCACGTGTTGCAGGCCTTTGTCACCGAAGGATTGAAACCGGTGTTGCCTGGTGTCATCACCTTTGGGGCAGGCCACTTCTATGTCAGCCAATCCGACAAGGGCGGGCTGGTTTTTGGTGGTGATATCGATGGCTACAACACATATGCACAGCGCGGCAATCTACCGGTGGTCGAAGATGTGGCCGAGGGCGGTATGGCGATCATGCCAATGATTGGGCGCACGCGGCTGTTGCGAAGCTGGGGTGGGGTGATGGACATGTCGATGGACGGCTCGCCCTTTATCGACAAGACCCATATTGACGGGCTCTATTTTAATGGTGGCTGGTGCTACGGCGGCTTCAAGGCAACCCCTGCTTCGGGCTTTTGTTACGCACATTTGCTGGCAAAGGACACTCCCCATCCGGTGGCGACCGAGTACCGGCTGGATCGGTTCCGGCGCGGTCATCTGATCGACGAAAAGGGCGTTGGTGCCCAGCCGAACCTGCATTGAGAGGGCATTCTTATGATCATTAATCACCCTCTTCTAGGTCCCCGCGATGCTGCCGAGTTTGTCTATCTCGGGGATGCGTCGCTGATGGAACGACCCGACCCGCAAGGACCGGAGGCGGCAGATAATTTCCATGATTACGCATATTTGCGTAAAAACCCGGCAGGTGAGCACCGCGAGCTTTGGTATCACGAACAGGGCGACCGGTCATGGCTGGTGGTGACGCGAAACACCCTGACCCATGAGATTTCCAAGGTTGAACTGGCCCGTGACGTGGCTGTGACGCGAAGGGGCGGGCAATGAGCCAGGTAAACCGGATCAAAGGCGGGTTGATCGACACTAACCGCAGCCTCACTTTCACCTTTAACGGCCGCAAAATGCAGGGCCATCCAGGCGACACTTTGGCCTCGGCACTGTTGGCAAATGGTCAGCGCCTGGTCGGTCGTTCCTTCAAGTATCACCGTCCGCGCGGCATTTTCACCGATGGAAGCCATGAACCGAACGCACTGGTCGAGTTGGAATCAGGTGCACATCTTGAGCCAAACACCCGCGCCACAACCGTCGAGCTCTATGATGGGCTGAGCGCACGAAGCCAGAACCACCGCGGATCTCTGGAGCACGACCTGATGGCGGTCACCGACCTTCTGTCGCCGTTCATGGCCGCCGGATTCTATTACAAGACTTTCATGTGGCCAAAAGCGTTTTGGGAAAAGCTTTACGAGCCAATGATCCGCATCTCAGCCGGGCTTGGCAGCCTGTCGATGAAAGAAGACCCCGATCATTATGACAAAGGTTTCCTACATTGTGACCTTCTGGTAATCGGCGCCGGTCCCGCCGGCCTGGCGGCAGCACTTGCAGCTGGACACAGCGGCGCCCGTGTCATCCTTGCGGATGAAGATTTCCGACCCGGCGGGCGGCTAAGTGGCGAGACTTTCGTGGTTGATGATATCGCCGGAGCCGAATGGACAGCGCAGGCTTTGACCGAACTTGCCGCTATGGACAATGTGCACATTCTTACCCGAACAACAATTTATGGCGCCTATGATCACGGGGTTTACGGTGCACTGGAACGCTGCACCGATCATTTGGCGGTCAAGGGCGACAAGCCGCGCCAGATTCTGTGGCGGATTTACTCAAAACGCGCGCTGCTTACTGCCGGGGCAACCGAGCGGCCCATAGCCTTTGGCAATAACGACCGTCCCGGGGTGATGTTGGCAGGCGCAGTGCGGACCTATGTTAACCGTTTCGGGGTAACGCCAGGACGAGAGGTGGCACTGTTTACCAATAACGATGACGGCTGGCGTACGGCCAGCGATCTGGCTGCAAAGGGTGTCAGCATTTCGGCAATTGTTGACGCGCGTGACCAGGCAGCCCCGGCCACCATTCCCGGTGCGCAGGTATTCATGGGGCAAAGCGTAGTAGATACGAAGGGACGCAAGGGGCTGAAATCGATTACCCTTTCGGGCGGCCATACAATCCCTACAGATTGCCTTGCCGTGTCCGGCGGCTGGAACCCGAACGTGCACCTGACCTGCCATCAGCGCGGGCGGCCTGACTGGCACGAGGGGATCAACGCCTTCGTTCCGGGGGGTGCCTTACCGCCCGGCATGGCGGTAGCTGGAGCTGCAAACGGGACTTTGACGCTGGGCGCTGCCCTGTCTGAAGGGCACAGAGCGGCAAATGCAATGACCAAAGACCTGGGCTTCAATGCGTCACGCAAACCCGCACCGAAGGCCGAAGACGAGGCACATGAATGCGCTGCGTTCTGGCATGTCGGGGCAAGTCGGGCGCGCGCCTGGGTTGATCTTCAAAACGACGTCACTGCCAAGGATATCAAACAGGCCTGCGTTGAGGGCATGGCCTCAGTCGAACTGGTGAAGCGCTACACAACTCTGGGCATGGCCACCGACCAGGGCAAAACTTCAAACATCACAGCGCTTGCGATCATGGCCGAGGTCAACGGCAAAACCATTCCCGAAACTGGGACTACGATTTTTCGACCACCCTATACGCCGGTTGCAATGGGCGCGCTGGCGGGGCGCGCGCGGGGCAAGGATTTCCGCCCCTACCGCCTGACACCCAGCCATCAATGGGCCAAGGCCAATGGTGCCACATTTGTTGAAACCGGCAATTGGCTGCGGGCGCAGTGGTTTGCCCGGCCCGGCGAAAAAGGTTGGCGCGATTCAGTTGACCGTGAGGTCAAGATGACCCGTGCCTCGGTCGGCATCTGCGATGTGACCACACTGGGCAAGATCGATATTCAGGGGCGTGACGCTGCCGAGTTTCTCAACCGTATCTATACCAACGCCTGGCTGAAATTGCCGGTCGGCAAGGTGCGCTATGGATTGATGCTGCGTGAAGATGGCATTGCCTACGATGATGGCACCACTGCGCGGCTAGGGGAAAACCACTATGTGATGACCACCACCACTGCCAACGCTGTGCTGGTGTTCCGCCGCATGGAATTTGCCCGCCAGTGCCTGTGGCCTGATCTGGATGTGCATCTGATTTCGACCACCGATGGCTGGGCGCAATACGCGGTGGCGGGACCGAATGCACGCGCCCTTCTGGCCAAGCTGGTGGATGCACCTTTTGATATCTCAAACGAAGCATTTCCTTTCATGGCCTGCGCCGAGCTGAGTGTTTGTGGCGGCACCAAGGCGCGCCTGTTCCGCATCTCGTTTTCCGGCGAAATGGCCTATGAAATCGCTGTGCCAACGCGTTTTGGCAACTCTTTGATGGAGGTACTGATGGAGGCAGGCCGCGAGTTTGACGCCGTGCCTTATGGCACCGAGGCACTGGGGGTAATGCGGATCGAAAAAGGCCACGCGGCAGGGAACGAACTGAATGGTCAGACCACCGCACTGAATCTTGGCATGGCTGGTTTTATCAACAAAAACAAGGATTGTATCGGCAAAGTGCTATCAGAGCGCCCGGATATGAACCGAGATGACGCAATTCGTCTGGTGGGCTTCAAGCCAGTGGATCATTCGCAAAAACTGGCCGCTGGGGCGCATTTTATCACCAAGGGTGATACGGCCAATATGGCGAACGATCAGGGGTGGATGTCTTCGGTCGCCTTCTCACCAACCTTTGGTCACTCAATCGGGCTGGGTTTTATCAAACGCGGTCACCAACGCACTGGCGAGGTGGTACGCGCCGTCAATCCGGCCCGTGGCAGCGAGGTCGAGGTTGAAATCACGTCACCACATTTTTTTGACCCCGATGGAGGTATTCAACGTGGCTGAGTATTCCTTAAAATCGAGCAGCGCGCTGTCGGGATATAATCACGATTTTGACGGCATAAAGTTGCGCGAGTTGACGGGTCTCTCCATCCTTTCCATTGCCGTGCCCCTAAGTGGCGAGGCTGCTGCGAAAACGGCGATACATACCGCCTTTGGCATTTTCATGCCCGAAATTGGTGCCAGCACAACGTCTGCAAACCTGGCCATGCGACTGGTGCGGCTGGGGGTAGATCAGCTATTTCTACTGGGCCAAAGCAGTGACGCAAAACCCGCGCAACTCAAGGGCACCGTTTATACCACCGACCAGAGCGATGTCTGGATCGGGCTTGAACTTTCCGGCCCAAAGGCGCGCACGGCACTTGCCCGCATCTGCCCCATCGACCTGCACCCGAAGGTTTTCGCAATAGACGCCGCCGCGCGCACCTCGATGGAGCACCTCGGCACTATTATCATCCGAACCGGAAATGATGCTTTCGTGCTGCTTTCTGCCAGCTCTTCAGCAAGCTCGTTCCTGCACGCCGTGGAATTATCCATCGGTAACACCTCATAACCCCAGCCTGATCTGCGTTTCAGAAGGACCTGATATGTACCAAAACAAGTCTGAAGCCTTTGCTGGATGCGCAACAACCGGGCTTGGGCTGAACCGCAGCCTGACACGGGATTTTGTTTTTCTATCGCAAAATGCGGCCAGCACATTTGCTGCAGAAGCCTGCATTGACGCCCTGCGCCGAGCGAACCGGCTGATCGGCAGCAATGCCTATTCCTGGCAACACCATATCGGTGAAAGCAGCATTGCCTCGGGCCCGATCTGCGGGCGGTCGCAGACACTGGTATTGGTCGGCGGCACCGATGCGCCATGGCTTGTGTCACACGATCTGCAGGCCGAAATCAGATCCCACATCCGCAGTGCTGCACGCCTTTGCCTTGTTTCTGCGGCGGTTTTTATCCCATATGCGGCAGGCATGTCAGAGAGCAGAAAAATGGCAGTACACCCGGATTTCCGGTTCGGGCTTAGGGAAAGCGGCTACCGGCAACAATTCTCACAAAACACAACTTGCCATGACACGGCCCTTAGCACCGCGATCAGCCCGGTTGCGGCGGTGCAGATGATCGCCGAGATTATCGGCGCACTTGAAGGGGAGTATTCCGAATATGCTCTGCGCCGTGGTCTGGGTCTGAACCCCCCCGGTTCTGCTGGTTTCTCTGGCGAGCATTGGCGGATGAAGCGCCAGGCGCAAGGGAACCCGGTGGTCAACAGGGCGCTTGATATCATGCGCGATAATATCGAAGAGGCAATTCTGATGAGCGAGGTTGCTGACATACTTGGGGTTTCACAAAGACAGCTTGAACGGAAATTCAGCCTTTTACTGAACACGAGCCCGTTGAGCGTATACACTAATTTCAGGCTGGAACGATCCCGGATTCTGCTAGCTCAAACCTCTTTGCCCCTGACCGAGATTTCAGTGGCCTGTGGTTTTTCCAATACCACTATGTTCAGGAGATGCTACAAAACCAAGTACGGTGAGACTCCCCGTCTGGCGCGTAAAGCCGCCTTTCGTGGCAGTCCCATGATGTGAGAAGAGCCGCTGCACCAGTCGGGTCGTGGTGCAAAGCATTCAGGCCCGCGAAGTTCGTCGCGTTTTCTTTCTCACTCTTCCAAATGACATCCGCGTTTCTCGCATCGCCCAAGTAACTTCGATATCGACAGCGCTGTCGGGCGATTTATGCCGCGAAGTCTTGGTTCAGTAGAGTTGGCGTTTTAAATCCATGCTGTAAATGCCCTCTGTCACATTGGTAGGATTTTGACCCACCGCTAATACTCATGGGTTGCACGGCTTTGAAACAGATCAGGGAAATCGGCTTGGTAATAATACACCAGACGATTAGTCTTGCGGATAATGAACAACAAAGGAATTTGAGCATGAACTCGGGCTTAAAGGATGCACACGAACTCTCTCATACCGACAACAATTCCATGTTGCAGATCTCCATTGGCCGCCAGATACGTAAACTCAGACAGGCAAAAAACCTGACCGTAACCGACCTTTCAAAGGCGTCATCGGTTTCGGTTGCAATGATATCGAAAATCGAAAATGGACAGACATCCCCCTCGCTTTCGACTCTGCAACGAATTGCAATCGGGCTCGGGGTCACGATCACATCCCTTTTTAGTCAGTATGAAGAACATCGGAGCGTTTCCCATGTCCGCTCTGGTGAGGGGGTGGAGATTGAACGCCGCGGTACACGGGCCGGCCATCACTACCGGCTGTTGGGGCACGGTGTCAGGGGCGAGGTGGATATGGAACCCTATCTTGTAACCCTGACTAGTAAATCCGATACATTCCCGTGGTTCCAGCACGGCGGTGTGGAATTTCTGTATATTCTGGAAGGCGAGATGGACTATCGCCACGGCGATCAGCTTTACAATCTGAAGCCAGGCGACAGCTTGTTTTTCGATCCGCAATCCATCCATGGCCCGGACAATCTTATTGTCCTGCCCATCCGGTTTCTCGCGATCATCAGTTACGCCGACAAAAGCTGACCTTCCTTGATCGCGGAGCAGCCCGTTTCGGACAAACCCTTCCGGGATTCTCAGACATCCAGACCGTTGCGCCGCTCCCAATCTGAGAAATGGTGCATGAAATCAGCCCACTCGATCCGTTTGAGCTTCAGGTAGGCGTCACATAGCTCCTGTCCCAGGAATTCCGGTACGGTCCTTGATCCTTCAAACAGGTGCATCGCATCGACCATGTTTAGTGGTAGTTTCGGCGCATCCTTGACGGTGTGGCCTTCGGCATACATGTCGATATCGTAGCGTTTGCCGGGATCGGTCTTGTTCATAATCCCATGAAGCCCTGCACCGGCGATTGCCGCTTGCAACAAATAGGGATTGGCCGCGCCATCCGGCAGGCGACATTCGATCCGGTTATCGGCAGGCACACGGATCATATGAGTGCGGTTGTTGCCAGACCATGTCACAGTATTTGGTGCCCAGGTCGCGCCCGAAGTGGTGCGCGGTGCGTTGATCCGTTTGTAGCTGTTGTGGATCGGGTTAAGGATCAGCGTCATCTCCGCAGCGTTTTGCAACAGGCCGCCCGCTAAATTCAGGGCGAGATCTGACAGACCAAGCTGGCTGTCGCCTTTCATCAGGTTCGTTTTGCCGTCTTTCGACCAGACCGAAACGTGGCAATGAGTGCCGTTTCCGGTCAGCCCCGGCAGTGGCTTGGGCATGAAAGTTGCGCGCAGGCCGTGTTGCTCTGCCAGGGTTTTGACCATGTATTTGTAAAACACATGCCGGTCGGCGGTGGTCAGGGCATCTGCAGGACCCCAGTTTTGTTCAAACTGGCCGTTAGCATCCTCGTGATCGTTTTGATATGGCCCCCAGCCCAGCGTTTCCATGTGGTCGCTGAGTTCAGCAATGAAATCATAGCGGCGCATCACCGCCTGCTGATCGTAACAGGGCTTGGGACGTGTATCGAATTCATCCGCCACCGCTGTGCCGTCGGGGTTCAGCAAGAAGAATTCACACTCGACGCCGGTCAGCACGCTGTAGCCATTGTCTTTGCCGTCAGCGAGAACTTTTTTCAGAACTGTGCGGGGGCAATGACCAACGCTGTCAGGCCCGAGAAACAGATCGCTGGGCACCCAGGCGACCTCAGGTTTCCAGGGAAGCTGGATCATGTAGTCGGCGTCCGGCAGGCCGAACATATCCGTGTCGGCTGGCGACATATCAAGATGCGCTGCAAAGCCTGCGAAACCTGCGCCGTCGGCCTGCGCATCTGCAATCGCCGCAGCCGGGACCAGTTTGGATCGAGTCACACCGAACAAATCTGTAAAACTGATAAGGAAAAAGCGTATTCCCTTTTCTTTGGCTACCTTTTTCAGGTCTGTCGGCATTTCTTACTCCTCCATTCTGAGTTTTCATCCTCAAAGCGGCACCGCTGATGGCAGAGGTACCGCGTGTCATTTTAACTTTCTGAGCCCGGAGCCCTCTAGGTCAAGCCATTTTATCCGTCGAACCCTCAATGCTTTTGGTGGCCCGCCCTGCCAGCGGGATCCCCGTTGCTTCGCATGTCGCCAGCGTTATCGTACGCAGATCTTCAGGCTCCAGATTATGCAGACGTGTTTTTCCGGTGCACCGTGCCATCATGGTCGCC
>JAAEUB010000268.1 GCA_024227755.1 Paracoccaceae bacterium
CCACGACACGACCACGACATTTCCCTGACATTTATACAGTTTTCACGCAGTAATTTCACTGCAAAGTTTTGCGACAGCTAACCCACTGAAATCATAGAGCACGAAAATACGTTGCAAAAAGGATGGATAGTCGGGCGGCGAGCGAATGACTGCTTGGATGCAGGTTTCTCGGACGCCCCGCTCGATTTTTGAGTTGGGCATGGCGTTACCTGGCGTCGGAGAAGCGCTCAAGCAGGAAATCGCGGGGGTGATTTTTGGCAAATCAGCCGGGTCTATGGGGATTTGAGGGTTGCGGGTGCTTTGGATTTAGTTGGGAAGGATGGCTTCACGGAGCCCCTGTGTTTAGATTCAGCATAGTTTTGCAAGCTTGGTGGCGATATGTGTTTCTTTCCAATGGGTTCAACAACGTTTGCGCCACGGATTTATGGATTTGCGCGGTTTGGTTGGGCCGCGCGCCTTATGACGTGAGGGTGAGACAGGAATTGGCGGTGTTACACCGTGAGGTGCGCGGGGTTGTCATGCGGCGGCCCTCGTCCTGACAGGTGGTGCTCTGGGTTGGCGTTGTGGCGCAAAAGTCTCAAAGATGATCATTCGCCCGCCGCAGCAAGGACAGGGTAATGCGAGTATACGGAGGTGTTCATCGGCGCTCCCGGCGCAATCTTCGTCACGGCGCTCTGCATCTGACGCTTTGGTCCTGAGTAAATCCCTGATACTGGCGATATTGGCTGCACGGTTGCCATTTCCAAAGAACCCGTAGTGACGGATGCGGTGCTGGCCTTTTGGCAGGACATGGATCATGAACCGACGGATGAACTCAGCCGTTTCCAACGTCATGGTCTATGCCAACGAACCCTTTGCCGGACCCAAAGCCGTGCTGGCGTATCTGTCTCGCTATACCCATAGGGTCGCGATCTCTAACAGCCGCCTGATCCGGGTGGACCAGCGTAGCGTCACTTTCCGCGTCAAGGATTACCGTGTCAAAGGCTCCCGCCGGCACAAGACCATGACGTTGGAAACGACTGAGTTCATCCGTCGATTCCTCATCCATGTGCTGCCAAAAGGCCAGCATCGCATCCGCCACTACGGGTTCTACGGCAATGGCAACCGTGCAGCCAATATCACCAGAATCAGGGAATTGCTCAGGGCCAAGGCTCCAGATGCAGATCATAATGATAGCGATCCCACCCAGGGCGCGGATAAACATCTCCGTGTTCTCGCATTAGCCTGCCCGTGCTGCGGTGGGCGACTGATCATCATTGAGGCTTTCGCGCCAGAACGCCAGCCCAGAGCACCACCTGACACAACGAGGCACGCAGCATGACATCCGCGCCTCGCTCACGCCATATATTGTCAAACCATGTCAAAATCTCTCGCCACACGGCGCGCGGCCCCGCCGACCTGCGCAAATCCATAATACGGTGACGCAAAAGTTGCTCGAACCTGCGGGAAGCACTGGGAAGTAAAGCATTTTGTCACCAAATCTGC
>JAAEUB010000269.1 GCA_024227755.1 Paracoccaceae bacterium
AGTCTGAACGGTTCCAGTTCGATACCCAAACTTCGGTACCGTCTGCGTTGAACTCGAAGTGAACTGCAACGTTGCCAGGTGTTTCGGTGATGCGGATCGTTTTCACAATCTCACCGGTCTCTTTCGAGATAACCTGAATTGATTGCTGCACATCGGGATCGGGGTGCAGGGTCTGGTCAGCCCAGACATAATCCGAAGTCGGATGTGTCCGAACAAACAGGCCGGGTCCATCGGTTTCAACTTCGTAGCATACCTGCCATGCGTTATCCGGGTGCCCTTCGGGGTCATTACCCCAAACAGTAATTGTCGGAGCACCAAGGTGGGTCGTGCCACCTACAGGACCACATTTCGGGTCAATCCAGTTGGCACCAGGGCCGGGATGCGGTTTCGCATCCGTATCAATCATCGCTTCCAGTTCACGAGTTTCACTGTCAACAACAACGATCTTGTTCGAGGCATTAGCAGCGATCTGGAAGTAACGACCGGTTGGATCAAAGAAACCGTCATGCAGGAATTTGGCCGTATCAACATGGTCGATACGCAGATTGTCGAGGTCGGTATAATCGACCTGCCACATCTGACCCAGTTCCTTCACAGCAACCCACCAGGTGTTCTGGTTCGGAGTGGTGTAGATAGCTGCAACGCGGGCTTCTTCCACATATTCCCCGTCCACGTTCACACCACGGGTCGATACGACCTTCAGGGGCTCCATGGTTTCGGCGTCAACGATGGCGAAGTGTGGCGGCCAATAGGCACCGCCGATTACGTAACGGCCATCACCGGATACGGCCACGTCACGCGCGTCGTATGCGATTTTAACCTCAGCAACCAACATGTTTTCCGGCGTTTGCCACAGGTCGATTTTGGTCATCTTGCCGTCGCGGCCCATGGTGAACCAGAAACGACCGGGATTTTCCGGCTCGGCCAGGTTGTGGTGTTCGGAAGCCTTCATCACATGCACGGCATAACCGGTCGGGATGTGAGCCAGAACTTCGTGTGTGTCGCCGTCGATGACAGCCACCTTACCCACATCACGTTCGATCACGACGAAGAAGTTTTCCCAGTTGCGATCATGCAGGGGTGCGGTTGGGTAATCGGCAGGTTCGACATAGATCTTGCGGGTCTCGGCCATTTGCGCAAGCGACATCTCTGGCGGCTTTGGCGGTTCCATCATGATATAGGTCGCCAGATCACTGATCTGCTCTTCCGTCAGGATGCCGTCAAAGTTGTTCATGCCGCCTTCGGTACCGTAAGCAATAATCTTGGCCAAACGGTCATGACCCAGCGCCAGTGTACCACCTTCGGTCACGGTGCCGTCAGCCGCAGTTTTCGACCAATGCGGTTGCAGGTTCTTACCGGTTGCGCCTGCACGAAGCACACCGTGGCAGCCCGCGCATTGCTCAAAATACAGCTGCTTTGAGGCGTCAAAGGCCTCATCGCTCATCGTCGGTGCTTCGGCAAAAGCAGGCAAAGAAATACTGCCTAGCACCAAAGCAAGCCCAGCTGCCAACGTGGCCCGGGCCTTTTTATGAGTGTTTACTATCAACATTGTTTCCTCTCTAGTTTGAGTAGTAGCTGTTCGGCGTTTGAGGTGCCTAGAGGATATACAAAATCGCGAATCTACTTCTTAACAAATGTCAACGAAACGCCAATATAGATGAACTCTGAATGGTCAGCATGGGCTAACCCCGGATTCCTTAACCTCTTAGTGGTCATATGGGCATGGCGGCAGCCAACTATGCCAGACTCGCCTTTAGAGATAGCTCGAATCAGCCTCGAAGGTGCTTTGTCTGCCTGAAAGCGAATCGCTCGCGACTTCCCCAACAGGGCTGTGAAAAGGCTGGGTGGGACGAAAAGCCGGGGCGAACAGAAGAATGCATTAGCTGGGCTTTTGAGTGAAGTAAGAAATGGTGACTTTTGGTTCCGCCGCCGCTCAATTATGTTCGTTCGCATAGGCAAAACTGAAATCGGAATCCGCTGATGCGTTCTGTACCGAAGCACCTTGAAGTATCGATCTGGCGCGGCGACAGCGCGGGTGGGTACTTTGAGGATTTTCAGGTTCCGGCACAGAAAAACCAGACCATTCTTGATGTGGTGTCCTGGATACAGCAGAACGAGGATGCGACTTTGAGTTATCGTTATGCCTGTCGCGTCGGTATGTGTGGCTCGTGTGCGATGATGGTAAACGGTGTGCCACGCTGGACATGCCGAACCCACGTGAACAAGGCCATGAAGGGTAACCGGCTTGAAGTGGCACCTTTGCGAAATATGCCGGTGATCAAGGATCTGGCAACAGATATGGATGTCTTTTTTGACAAGTGGGTTAAGGCTGAGGGGGTGCATCACCCCTCAAAAACCCGCGAGGATGTGATAGAGCCGATAACCGGTGACAACATCGAACGTGCCAAGGCCAATGCGGGGATTGAATGTATCAATTGCGCTGTGTGTTATGCGGCATGTGATACGGTGCGGGGCAACCCAAATTATCTTGGACCGGCGGCGTTGCAACGGGCGTGGACCGTTTACAACGACGTCAAAGACGCGGGAAAAAGGGCGGTGCTTGCCGCAGTGTCCGGCCGTGACGGGTGTCACAATTGCCATACTCAGGGCAGTTGCACGCTTTACTGCCCCAATGACCTTGATCCGATGGGGGCAATTGCCGGTCTCAAGCGCGCGACCATAGCGGCCGCATTCAAAAAGGAGGTCGGGTAGTGCTGAATTTGCGTCTGTATCTGGTGCAACGCATGAGTGCTATGATTATGGCCCCGCTGGTTTTGGGGCATATCGTGGTGATGATCTATGCAAATCGCGGGGGGCTGAGTACCGGCGAAATTCTTGGCCGCACGCAAGGTAGCGTGTTCTGGGCTACATATTACGGTGTATTTGTTGCGGTGGTTTCCTTGCACGCTGCAATCGGTCTGCGAGTGATACTTGCGGAAACGACCGGCCTGAAGGGCCCTGCCCTTGGAGTTTTCACATGGGGGTTTTGTCTTGCGACCCTTCTTCTGGGTGGGCACGCGGTTTGGGCGGTGGTCGCCCCATGATCCAACCGCACCGTAAACACCCGCTTTGGTTTGCCCATATACTGCACCGCCTGTCAGGGCTGGCCTTGGCGCTGTTTGTGCCCGTGCATTTCTTTGTATTGTCAAAGGCTGTTACCAATCCTGCAGCACTTGATGGCTTTTTGCACTGGGCTGAAAGCCCTTTGGTCAAGCTGGCAGAATTCGGTTTGGTTTTCTTGTTGGCGGTCCACATTTTCGGTGGGCTGCGCCTGCTGGCGCTGGAATTCCTGCCGTGGTCAGGCCCGCGCAAGACGTTGGCTGCGGGGGCGGTTGCCGCAGGGTTCCTGATATCCGTAACCTTCCTTCTAAGGGCGATTTGAACCATGGAAATTGATCGCCATGACACCGACATCCTGATCCTTGGCAGCGGCGGGGCTGGCATGTTTGCAGCCCTTCACGCCCAGCAAAGCGCCCCCGAGGGCACCAGGATCACGATCGCCGTCAAGGGACTGATCGGCAAGTGCGGCTGCACACGCATGGTTCAGGGCGGCTATAATGTAGCTTTGGGAGGGGGCGACAGTGTTGAGCGGCATTTCATGGACACCATCGAAGGCGGCAAGTGGCTGCCCAATCAGGATATGGCGTGGAAACTGTGCGAACAGGCCGTGGTCAGGGTGCGCGAACTGGAAAACGAAATCGGGTGTTTCTTTGATCGAAATCCGGATGGCTCAGTGCACCAAAAGGCATTTGCCGGGCAAACAGCGGATCGCACAGTACACAAAGGTGACCTGACCGGGATTGAGATTATCAACCGCCTGATGGAACAGGTATTAAGCCGCCCGATTGAAAAGTTGCAGGAACATCGCGCAATAGGGCTGATCCCAACGAAGGAAGGCACCGCGCTGGCGGGGGTTTTGTTTATCGACATGCGCAGTGGCAAGTTTCATTTCGTGCGCGCCAAATGTGTGATGATGGGCACCGGCGGTGGCCCGACAATGTACAAATACAACACCCCTTCGGGTGACAAAACCATGGACGGGCTGGCGATGGCCTTGCGCGCCGGGTTGCCTTTGCGTGATATGGAAATGGTGCAGTTTCATCCAACCGGCCTGCTGGCGGGCGACCACACCCGTATGACCGGCACAGTGCTTGAGGAAGGTTTGCGCGGCGCGGGCGGGTATCTTTTGAATGCCGCAGGCCACCGGTTCATGTTTGATTATGATGGCCGGGGTGAGCGCGCGACGCGCGACGTTGTCAGCCGTGGCATTTACGCCGAGATGGGTAAAAACAACGACCTCGATCAGGTTGGCATGTTCATTTCAATGGCGCATCTCGGACCAGACAATGTACGGCAGAAATTCAACGGCATGGTTAAGCGCTGTGCTGACAGCGGTTTTGATCTAGCGGCCGGATTGGTCGAGGTTGTTCCGACCGCGCATTATTTCATGGGCGGGGTCATCGTTGACACAGACACCAGAACCGAGATGCAAGGGCTGTATGTTGCCGGCGAAGATGCTGGCGGCGCGCATGGGTCAAACCGGCTGGGCGGTAATGGCGTCGCAAATTCCACCGTTTTGGGCGGCGTCGCCGGGGACATAATGGGCAAGGACATCCGCAAGATGGCAAATCTGC
>JAAEUB010000270.1 GCA_024227755.1 Paracoccaceae bacterium
CTCAGACTTGTACTCCTTGGGCTTCATCTCAATCTTATTGAAAGTTGCACTAACCATTAGCTGATCTCCTTAACCTTGTTTACGATCTGAGCGGGGGTGAACGGGAGACCACCGCAGATGGTGTAGGACACGGGCTTGATGGATGTCTCGGCCCGGATGAAATGTGCAAGCTGGCCCTGGTAGTTAACCTCGGGAACCAGGATCTGCTTGCAGGTTGCGGCAAACGCCTCGTACTGATCAACGGGCATTGGCGACATCAGTTTCGGGTACATGGCCTTGACCTTTTTGCCTTCAGCCTGCAGACGGGCAACCGCCTCACGTGCAACACCGATGGTGCTGCCCCAGGTGATGATGCCAACATCGGCTTCACCTTCAACGCCATCCAGCTCGGCGGCCGGCCACTGATCGATCACCGGCTTGATCTTGTTGAAACGCTTGCGGGCGTTGGCCTCATGGGGTTCCGGGGCAAAATTGGGCGCGCCGCTTTCGGTGTGCTCCAGGCTGGCAGCTA
>JAAEUB010000271.1 GCA_024227755.1 Paracoccaceae bacterium
CGCCGCTTGACCGCCCAGACCCGGACCGCCATCGTCGATCAGATCCGTCGCCGTTACCCCGATACCCCAGCCACGGTGCTGTCGCCCAAGGTATTCGGCCGTAAAGGCTTTCACAAGGAGGTGTTTGCCCGGGCCCTGAAAAAAGGATTCAAAAAGGCCCGCATTGACGGCAAAATAACGCCATTGAAGCAGGGCATGGCCTTGAGCCGCTATCACGAGCACAACATCGACCTGGTCATCGGACGTCTTTCAGACGGGAATTTGGAAGCTCTGGCAGACCGGGCTCTGGAGGAGGGCGCCGGCAGCCTGGTGATTTTAGACCGTCGCGGCAAGGAAGACGTGTTTAGTTTGCACGGCATTTGTTCCACCTGCGGCATCGGTCTTGAGAGCCTCGATCCCCGCCTGTTTTCGTTTAACAGCAAGCAGGGGGCCTGCGAGCAGTGCAGCGGGCTGGGAACCATCGGCGAACCGGGGGATGAAGAAAATACCGCTGTCAAGATCTGCCGGCAATGTGGCGGCAGCCGGTTGAAGTCCCAGGCCCTGGCAGTCAAAGTCAACCAATATGCCATTTGGGATCTGGTGCAAAAACCGGCCCGCCAGGTCTATGAGATCATCAAAAAACTGAAATTCAACGCCCATGACAAACCGGTGGCCGAGCCCATTGTGGCCGAGCTACTTACCCGACTGTCGCTGCTGAA
>JAAEUB010000272.1 GCA_024227755.1 Paracoccaceae bacterium
GCCCAGGGCAGCCAGTTACTGTTGCAAAGTATTCACTATTTGACCAAAGGGGCCGAATCCCATGGCTGACTATACGGATATCATTGAGAAGCTGTTTGACGGCCAGCATCTGGCTCAGGCTGAAGCCTTCTCAGTATTTAATCAGGTGATGCACGGTGAGTTGTCAGAAGTGAAGCTGGCCACCTTGCTTACGGCGCTGAAAATGAATGGCGAGTCGCCGAATGAAATTGCCGGCGCAGCCAGTGCCATGGTGTCGAATGCGCGGCCATTCCCTACACCAGACTACGCCTTTGGCGATATTGTTGGCACCGGCGGCGACGGTCATCACACCATTAATATTTCCAGTGCCGCGGCGCTGGTCGCTGCAAGTTGCGGCATCAAGGTCGCCAAACACGGCAACCGAAGTGTGTCGAGTAAATCAGGCTCAGCTGACTTTTTCCGCGAATGCGGTATTAAACTCGATATTACCCCTGACATTGCGCGAACTTGTTTAGACGACACTAACTTCTGCTTCTTGTTTGCACCTGTCTATCACGCAGGCATGCGTTTTGCGGCCCCGGTTCGGGCTGAAATGAAAACCCGTACCCTGTTTAATATACTCGGTCCGTTGGCGAATCCGGC
>JAAEUB010000273.1 GCA_024227755.1 Paracoccaceae bacterium
GCGGTCGAGGCGGCGACGAATGTCAGCCAGAGGTCAAACTGCATTTTCTTTTCCTTTGTTACCCGGCAAGTCGGCGCATCAGGCTTTCAAGCGGGCCGCGCCGGAAGCTAGACGACCACAGGCGCGCATACAAGGCGGCAATCAGACAAAAACCGATGGATAGGGAAAAAATTTGTATCTGGGTCAGGCGACCGTCAAGCCAGCCAAGAGCCTCCAGTATTCCCATCCCGATCAGGATATGGGCAATGTAGAGGGTCAGGCTTTGTCGCCCTGCCGCGGCCAGCCATGGGGTCAGGTGCAGGTTCGTGAGGGCAGGTGTGATCAGCAAGATCAGGCCGATGGCCGATAGGGAAGAAGCCGCCGCCGCCAGCATGTAAAAGGGGCCTGGGGGGATCGGCGAGACCCGCGTAAGTTCAACCAGTGAGGGATCAATGCTGCCGATGTAAGATGCGGCCAACCCTGTCGCAACTGAAAGCGCCGCGCCGCCAATAGCCAGCCGGATCTGGATGCGCTGTTCAGACAGCTTTAGTCTGCCCGCCCACATGCCAATCAGGAAAAATCCGGCCCAGGGCACAACCGGGTGCCAGCCGTTGAAAAGGGAGTGGCGCAAGAAACCCTGAAATGTCCAGAAATCCGCGTAGTCCAGAGTTTCCCAGTTCCAGCCGGTTTCATAGTCGAAGACGCCCGCGAGTATCAGCCAGAGCAGTGGGAACGCGATGGCTCCCATGAGCAAAACAGCCTGACTGCGCCTTGCGAAAAATGCGGCGACCACAAAATATAGGGCATAGAAATGCAGAATATCGGCCTCAAATATTGTCTGGTTGAGTAAGCCAATTGCCATCAGAAATGCCGCGCGTTTTAGGATCGTTAACGTGGGCATTTGGGCGAGCGCGAAGCCCAGACCTGCCAGCACAACAAAAAGCGCCGCCGCGCGACCCTCAAGCGCATTGGTCAAGGTTGAGGTCCAGTCCGCACCCGGCGCAACCTGGGCTGCAAGGCGGAAATTGACCAAAACCATGCCCACAAAGGCAAGGAAGCGGGCGATATCAAGGCCGGTAAGTCGCATGGGTCAGCTCCAAAGTGATGGTTTTGTGACCATAAGCCAGAACACACCGGTCAGGGCAATGAAGGCGGGCCAGCCAAGGACGAACCAAAGGCGAAAGGCTTTGTGGGCGCTTGCGGGCAGGGGGGTGCCTGCCGCCAGTGCCGTGGCTGCCATGTCGCGGATACGGATCTGCAAGCGCACCACCGGGGCCCAGCAGATGAAGGCCAGAATATAGGCGCCGTATGTCAGCAAAAGCCACGGCTCAGACCACGAATAGCCCGCCAGCCAGACCAGCCACAGCCCGGTTGCCGGTTGGATCAGACCGGCAGGCGTGGTGAATATCCAATCGGCGACGACAACTCCAGACGAGACCGAGTGGATGGTTTCAACCCGCCCGGTGCGCCATGCCCAGACCATCTGAAACGCAGTACCGATGCCAGTGCCGAAAAGCACGGTTGA
>JAAEUB010000274.1 GCA_024227755.1 Paracoccaceae bacterium
GAGCCTGTTCGTCGGGGCGGAGCGTTGGCCACAGCCGCCTCCAGATGCACGGGGCACCCCGGACACCCTTGCTGGTCAGCTAACGGTGCCCGTCCTCAGGGTCCGTAGAGGACTAACGCTCAAAAAAACCGCGCGCGCACCTCCAAGTCACCACCAGGCCACCTCAGCCCGGTGATTGGCGCTTGCGCGCCAGTGCGCCATGCCTGGCGCACGCGAAAAGCGACCGGCGCCGGTGCGCCGCCCTCGCGGAGGCCGGGCGTAAGCCCGAATAGCCGTGAGTAAAAAGAATCGGTACTGAATCAAAATAAAGGTGTTCTGCTATAAGTGCGGATTCGTTCACGCCGGGAATGGCGTCAATTTCGGTTTCGACTTCTTTTGGATAGACCCGACAGCACCGTTGGTGGCAGGTTGATATTTCTGGTAGCAACAAAGTGCTACCGGTCTAAAAGTTTATTGATGCCGGGCGAAGCTGCGATTTTGCCGCCGTTTGCGTAAAGCTCGTGATTGCGCTCTATCGCATTCAGGTCATAAAGATAATTGACCATAAAACCGTAGGCCTGTAGCATGCCTTTCGCCGAGATATCACCACAGAAATTGATGCGCTCAAGCATAGCGCCATTATTCAGATGGAATCGAGCGACAGGATCGGCGGGCGCATTGTCGCGCCCCTTGGCTTCAAGCAGATAGATCGCGACTGCCTTTTCCATGGCCGGACGTATTGTCGCTTGTTGTTCCTCATCTTCCTGCCAATCGGAGACCTTGAGTGTCTCAAACACAGCAGGATCAAGGGCACTGGAATTGCTTCCGGACATCAGACTTTCCTGTTTTGACATCCAGCGGGCAAAGCCCGGAACAGGCGACAGGGTGACAAAAGTGCTGAGATTGGGTAATTCGCGAACCAGTTCTTCCACCACCTGTTTGATCAAGAAGTTACCAAAGGACACGCCTTTCAGACCAACCTGCGTATTGGATATCGAATAAAAGACGGCGGTATCGGCTTTGCCTGTATCGATCGGATTGCGATCCTCGGTCAGCAATGCACCGATATGCGCTGGGATACCTCTGGTCAGGGCCACCTCCACAAACACCAGCGGCACATTTGGCATCTGCGGGTGAAAGAAAGCAAAACAGCGCCGGTCCTTTGGGTGCAACCTTCGCCGCAGTTCATCCCAGTCCACGATTTCGTGCACGCCATCGTATTGAATGATCTTGTCAAGGATTTCGGCAGGTGACGACCAGTCAATAACCCGGAGTTCCAGAAATCCGCGATTGAACCACGATCTCAGAAGATGCGTGAAATCATCATCGACGGCCACAAGATCCGGA
>JAAEUB010000275.1 GCA_024227755.1 Paracoccaceae bacterium
CGAACCTTTCCGCCTAGAATCGTGTGTTTTTCAGCCATACCAGCGTTATCCCCAGAAGTGTGGAATATGTGTAAGATATGTGAAAGCGTGAATCAGGCCAGTACACGAAACTGAAGTTTCGCATATCTACCTGATATTGCTTGGTATTTTGGCTCCGGCGGTAGGGATCGAACCTACGACCAATTGATTAACAGTCAACTGCTCTACCGCTGAGCTACGCCGGAACTGAGGGGCGATATAGCAAGGGGGTGGGGGGACGTCCAGAGGTTTTGTTGGATTTTTTCTGGCTTAATTCAGCGTGAAGGTGGCACCAAATTCAAGGCATGGGTTTGCGGCGACCTGTCCGCGCGTCTGTAGGTCGATCAGATGGGCAAAGACGTTGCGATTGGCTGCAGGCAGCAGGGCTGGTGGGATGTCGGTGTAAATCTGCCGCGTTAGCCGAGTTACGGTGGCGGGTTCGCGCTTTAGCTTTGAAATAATCGCTGCCTCACGTTCCTGACGATGCCGGATCAGCCATTCTATGCGCGCGACCGGGTCGGTGACAACCGCGCCATGCCCGGGCAGATAGGCCTTGTCCTGACGCCTTGCCAGCCGGGCACAGGATGCCATGAACGCAGCCAGATCCCCATCGGGTGGCGAAACCAGAGAACTGGCCCAGCCCATCACGTGATCCCCTGTAAAAACAAGTCCTTGCGCGTCAAAGCACATGTGGTTTGCCATATGTCCCGGGGTCCAGAGCGCAGTCAGGCTCCAGCTTTCACCATGAATTACCTCTGCGTCCTCAAGGTAGATATCGGGGGTGAAGTCATGATCCACCCCTTCGCCGCCATCCGTCAGGCCACCTGCCACCAGGTCCTGCATCACTTCGCTGCGTCCGGCTTGGGCATTGCCATATGCCAGCACCTTCGCCCCGGTCGCGTCGGCCAGCGGGCGGGCAAGGGGGGAATGGTCCAGATGGGCATGAGTGACAAAGACGTGTGTGATGCGCTGAGCGGGGGTAAGGGCCGCCAGAATGGCACGCAGATGCGCGCTATTTTGCGGTCCCGGATCAATCACCGCTATGTCGGTTTTACCAATCAGATAGGTGTTGGTCCCCCAATGGGTCATTGGCGACGGATTTGGGGCCAGCAATCGCCTGATGTCAGGCGCGATCAGCTCGGGCTGACCGGTTGGAGGTGCCTTTTGGTGTGAAATCATCATTCTGCTCTCGTTCACGACGCTGCGGTTGATTTATCCGTATCCACATTTGGCGAATAACGCTAGGCTGGGGCATGTTCTTTCAATGGCTTAAAAATTTTCTGCCGCGTTCGCTTTATGGCCGGGCGGCACTGATCCTTTTGGTTCCGGTTGTGTCAATCCAGCTGCTGGTATCGGTGGTCTTCATTCAGCGCCATTTTAACAGTATTACCGAACAGATGACCGGCGCAGTTGCGAGCGAGCTGGCGTATCTCAGTACCAGGGTCGGGCAGGCCGGGGATCTGGCGGCGGCCACCGATATTCTGGCAGACCTGGCACCGGCTTTGGCACTGGTTGCTGAGCTTCCCTCTGAGACGGCGGTCGTAGAAGCCAAACGCTTTGATGATCTGACCGGCGCGCGGGTCACGCGGGTACTTTATCAGGGCGTCCCCGGGCTGGTTGGAGTTGACCTTGCATCTTCCCGCGGGCGGGTATTGCTAACGATCGAGACGGTGCATGGCCTTATGAGCCTGTCGTTCAGCCGGGGCCGTATGTCGGCAACTAATCCCCACCAATTGTTGGTATTAATGGTGTTTTTCAGCATATTGATGACCATCATTGCATATTTTTTCCTGCGCAATCAGCTGCGCCCGATCAAACGTCTTTCCCACGCGGCCGAGGCGTTTGGCAAGGGGCAGGTATTGCCCTATCATCTGGCTGGCTCAAACGAGGTGCGCGCGGCCGGTCAGGCATTTCTGGACATGCGTGCACGCATCGAACGCCAGATTGAACAGCGCACCCTGATGCTGTCAGGGGTCAGCCATGACCTGCGCACCCCGCTTACCCGCCTGAAACTGGGCCTGTCGATGCTTGAGACAAGTGATGACGGTGAAGCACTTCTTCGCGACGTGGCCGATATGGAGCGCCTGGTGGATGAATTTCTTAGTTTTGCCCGCTCGGATGCCCATGACGGTGAGCCTGTGGCGGTGGACCCGGCCCGATTGCTTGGCAAACTGATAAAAAACGCCAAACGCGCGGGCCAGGATGTGACCCTTGGCGATCTGGCCCAAACCGGCGATGTATGGATGCGCCCCGTGCCTGTGACCCGGGCGCTTGAAAATCTGCTGGCAAATGCGGCACGCTATGCCAAGCGCGCAACTATTTCGCTTGAGCTTCATTCGGGAAATATTTCGTTTGTGGTCGAGGATGACGGACCCGGAATTGCGCCGGGGGACCGAGACGAGGCCCTGAAACCATTCACCCGCCTGGATGACGCACGCAACCAGGACAGCGGCAGCGGTGTCGGGCTGGGTCTGGCCATTGCCGCCGACATTGCGCGCGCCCATGGTGGGCAGCTACTTTTGGGCGACAGTCAAAAGATGGGTGGATTACAGGCCACATTGTCACTGCCTGTGTGACACCCCGCATTTGCAGGCATCTTGAATAAGCGCGGGGTTGACTGTCGACAACCGGCTGGGCCATGCTGGCGGTGCTCAAGTGGGCCCGCAGTGAGCAAAAATGGTGTGCGCCGTGTAAGATAACACGAGGATACAACCATGGCCCGCAGAGCGCGCAAGCAACTTGAAGCCCCCAAACCCGCCACCGCCTTTATCCAGACCGAAAACACGCGCCCCCGACCGCGATTTGAGATGGGTGGTCAGGCAGCGCGTGAACACATTTTGTCCCGCGCCTTTGACCTTTTAGCCGAACACGGTGTCGCGGTGGTGCATGAAGGCGCCTACACGGCGTTATTAGAATCGGGCGCCAAGGAAGGCAGCAAGGCAGACCGACTTTGCCTGCCTCGCCAAATGGTTCGCGAAGCTTTGAAAGCAGCGCCCAAAGAGGTCACCTTGTGTGGCAAGACGCCGGCGCGTGACATCCACCTGCCGCGCGCAGATAATGGCTTTGTCATGCGTACAGGCACTGGCGGACACGGCTACATCGAACCCGAAAGCCGCGCTTATCGCAATATGGACATTGCGGATGTGGAAACCATTGCGCGGCTGTCAAATGGCCTGGATCAGGTCGGCTTTATCGCCCATCCGTTCGCTTATGGCGTGCACGAGCTTACTTCGGATATCCACGGCGTTGCCAGGCTGATCACCCATACCGACAAGCATAACTGGATACAGCCCTATAACGTTGAAAACGTTGAATACCTGATCCGCATTGCCACCATTGCTGCAGGCGGCGAGGATGCTTTGCGTGCCCGCCCGATCTCATCAACCATCATGTGTTCGTTTTCACCGCTCGAGTTCAAGGTGATGGACATCGAAGCGCTTATTCAATCCGGTCGCGCCGGTCTGCCGGTGCATGCCTGTTCATTACCTTCAGCGGGCGGCACAGCACCATTGTCGGTGGCAGGCAACGTGCTGATGGCTGTGGCTGAGATCATGGCGATGGTGACGTTGGCGCATGTATTGGTGCCGGGGACGCGGGTCATCGCCACGCCTTTGATGTTTACGCTGGATATGGCCACCGGGCAGGCGCTGCAATCTTGCCCGGAAAGCCTGCAGGCCAAGGCGCTGGCGGTCGAGGTTCTGGGGCGTCAGGGGTTAGGTCTGGTCACCCATACATACGGAATGGGTGCCGACACGCCCGACAGCGACCGCCAAAGCATGGCCGAGCGTATGGCGCTGGGGCAGGCGGTGACCATGGCCGGGGTCGATATCATGGGCGGCGTTGGTCAGTTGGAAACCGCCACCGTCTTTTGCCCGGTGCAGGCGGTGCTGGACAACGAAATCGGTGGCTATCTGCGCACTCTGATCCAGACCCCCGAAATAACCGACACCACAATGAACTGGGACGAGGTCAGCCAGGTCGGGACAGGCGCGCATTTCCTTGATTCGCCCCACACCCTTGCCGGATGCCGCAGCCAGTACCGGCCAGAAGTGTTTCAGCGCCAGGGGCGTGACGATTTTGAGCAGGCAGACAGGGCAGGGGCGTGGGAAGCCGCGCGCGACAAGGCTTTGGCCCTGATCGCCGCCGATCTGCCCGCGGGGCTGCCGGACCAGGATCAGGTGGCAGAGATCGCCAAGGTGGTCGCCGCCGCGGACGAAGATATCATCGGCAAATCGCGGCAGGTATCGGGAAAACGTAAAGTGATATGATCGGCCAA
>JAAEUB010000276.1 GCA_024227755.1 Paracoccaceae bacterium
AAGTATCGGTCACCATTACATCAGCGCCAAAGCCATAGTTAATACCCTGTGCCGGTATAACTTCAGAAGCACCGGTTGTTTCATTAAACGTTCCTGAAGACCAGCCGACGGAGCCGTAAAACAAAGCGTTACCGGACACGTAACCAACCCTGCCTTTGACATCGAGCATGTCCTGTACGCCATGCACATTGTTGAATACCGGCGCAATCAGTTGACCTACCTGGTAAGAAATCTCGGCACCGTATACCATTGCGCCGTTCTGGAAGTTATAGCCCGCGAAACCGCCATACTGGGTTCCCGAATGTGGCCACGGGCCGTTGCCACCACCCCCATCAAAGACATAGGTCTGCTGGCCTTCTGCTGCCGACGCCACACCGCCGATGTAGAAACCATTCCAGTCAGTTTCGGCACTGGTGACAACAGGTGCAACTGGTATTACAGGAGCATCGAGTGTGCCGGAGTAAGAAGCAGTTGCGTATGTCAAAAACGCAGCGGAAGTTAGTAGAAGAACTCTCATTTGTGATTCCAATCAATAATGCCTCACATTCGTTCACTGATAATGTGAGACTTAGCTTGCAGCTGTCCGGATTTTTCGAGCAACTGTGTCTTGAGAGCAATGCGCGCCAGCGCACCCGGTTATTCGCCCAGTTGTTTCGCTAAAAATACTCACGTAGTGCTGGTGCGAAGGTTCTGACAACGACTAAAATGGTGAAGCTGCGGTGAAGGTTTGGCTGCACTGCGAAAGTAGCGGTGGGAAAGCCGATCCTTTTTTGTCATTGCAGCGGAGGTCAGCTCAGGACCCTCGTGTCGTTGTAACTCCGGATGATCAGATCGATATGCCGCGCCGCCACAAGTCCGCTCTGAGTATCCGTTTTGGTCAAGTTTGTATTGGCGCCCATGAACAGTCTTTACTCTGATCATGATGGGGCACAATCACGATGTGCAGGAACCGGTCTTTCAGTGCGTCTGGTCGAACGGCCGAAAAGTCCCGCAACTCGGACATCGGGGGCATGAAAATCGCTGCGGCCGTAACAAACGGCAGCTTTTCTTTCTGCGGCGCAGCTGATGGTCTCGATCACCGGGGTTGCTGCATCTGCGAGCGTCAGCGCCGGACCATGTCCGCTATGGGCTCGCAGCAGCCGTTGGTAATGCGCATGGAATATGACCGGTGTTGAAAAGCGAACGACCGAGAGTGACCGCTGAAACCTCTGCTAAGGTCTCACAAAGCCTCAGTATTCTGCCGGTACAAAGTTTTGTCGCGAATGGCTGGTTTCAGAGCGAGGCTTTGGCCTGCGTTGCTGCGGTACCACGTGGCGGCAAAGAACCCGAAACGGACGATCTTCATGGAAGTAGATTGCGCTGGCAGGCGGAAGCCGAAATCCCAAGGCTGCGCCGTCCGTGCCACAGTTTGATCGAATTCTGCACTAGAGCCCAAGTTCGGCCAGGCGTTTTTGCTGGCGAGCGGCAAGGGCATCAATCTCGGAAATAGCAGCAGCGGTCAGACCGGCCCCCGGTCTTCGCAGCGTTGGATGGGCAATGATCCCTTGGCGTGCAAGCGAGTATTTCCGGATGGCAAGCCCCATGCCAGGCTGTGATTCATACCGGATCATGGGCATGTAGGCGTCAAAAATGTCACGTGCGCGGTCAATTTCATCCGCAAGGAAGGCATCGAGGAACCGGCGCATCATTTCGGGATATCCAAACCCTGTCATCGCGCCGTCCGCGCCGCGCATCATTTCTTCCAGTAAAAACATCCCGCCGTTCCCACACAGGATGGAAATGCGGCGCGCACCTGCGTCCGAGGCCTTGCGCAGCGCGGTGATTTTTTCCAAGCCGGGCCAGTCTTCGTGTTTGAGCATGACGCATGTGGGGCAGTCCTCAACGATCTGAAGGATTACCGAAGGCGAGATCTGAACGCCTGTGGCCAGCGGAAAATCCTGCAGGACAAATGGGATCTCGACCAATGCATCGGCGGTATTGTGAAAATAGCTGACGATCTGCGCGTCGGTCTTCAGTCCCATCGGTGGCGCGACCATCACCCCAGATGCTCCGACCTCCATCGCCTCGTTACTCAGTGCGCTCATCGCCGCAAAACCAGAGGCCGACACCCCGACGATAACCGGCACCGCGCAACGCGATGTGACACGCCGAACGACGGCCACGGATTCCTCGGCTGACAGCTTGCCCGCCTCGCCCATCATGCCCAGGATTGTCAGGCCGTTCGCACCCTTTTCGATATAGGCGTCGATCATCCGGTCGATACTGTCGAAATCCAGCGCGCCATCGGGCAGGAACGGGGTGGCGGCGATGGTGAAGACGCCGTTGGTGGTTTCATCAAGCATGATCAGTTCTTTGCGGTTTGTGTGAAAGGTTCAGTTGGATTTGTCCCAGCGCCATACTCACGGCCGCTTGTGTGGGTTCGACAACCGGCAGACCCGTCGCCTCTTGCAGCGGTTCGCGATAGCTGGCCATACCGGCGCAGCCCATGATTAGGACATCCGCCCCGTCCTCGTCGCGCAGCCGCTTGCCGGTCGCGATCATGGCATCGAGGCTTTTGCCGGGATCGGCCAGTTCCGCTACGCCTAGCCCCAGGGCGCGGTCCCCTGCCAGCCGATCCAGCACCCCCATCGCGCCAAAGGCCCTGAGATGGCGTGGTATGGAGGGCTGCAGGATGGAGATCACACCAAACCGGTGGCCCAGAGTCAGCGCTGTCATGACCGCCGCTTCCTGAATTCCGACCACTGGCCGGCCTGTCTGATCGCGCAAAGCGTGCAGCCCCGGATCGCCGAAACACGCAATCACATATCCGGCAGCATCTTTCTGCGCCTCCGCAAAGTCCAGCATCGGGGCGATGGTCCGGTCCGCCTGCCGCTGGCTTTCGATGCTTGGCGGCCCCTCGGCCAAGGTCAGACAGCGGATCGGAATGCCAAAGCTGCGCAGGGGTTCGATTGCCGTGTCAATACCATCGGTGACCGTCCGCGAGGAATTCGGGTTAATGACAATCAACGTGTTCATGCACTGGGCCGCATCGCTGACTGAATCTCAATCTGATAGCCTTCAGGATCGTTGAATACGAAGGCGCGGATGCCGATCTCATCGTTGATAAATAGGTCTGATAAGCCGGTCAGATCTCTGGAACGTGCATACCCATACCATTCATCCACGTCAGGCACCCGGATGCATAGCTGCACGGGCTTGGTTGCAGCCCATTTTTTCATGCCCTTGGTTTCGTCTACTAGCCCGACATGGGCACCGGGACAAATCTCGTAAATTTTGCACCAACCCTGATCAATGGCCAGGGACAGTCCCAGAACATCCTTATAGAACCGCATCGCGGCGGGCAGATCGCGGTAATAGAAGAATGTAATTACCAGCTGGTTGGCCGCGTCCGGTCTTTTCATGTCGCTGCCGCCTGCATCGCCATTTTGGTTGGGCGGGTGGCCAGGCTTGGTCGATCGATCCACTGACCGCTGCCAGGTTTGCCAAAAAACTCACCGTCTTTCATGATGGTCTTCCCGCGTAGAATGACCTGTTCGGGCCAGCCCGTCACGCTGTATCCATCCCAAGGATTGTATCCCACGTTGTCGTGCAGATCGTCGGGGCCATAGGTCACCGTCTTGTCCGGATCCCAGATCACAACGTCCCCGTCCATCCCTTCAGCAATGCCCGCCTTGCATTGCAGTCCGTAAAGCCGTGCTGGAGCATGTGATGTGAATTCGGCAAAGGCTTCAGGCCCTCCCCGTCCCTGCGACACCATCGCGTCGAACAGCAGGGGCAAGCGCGTTTCCAGTCCCGGCAGACCATTGGCAATTTGATGAAACCCGGCATCATCGCCCGCCGCCAGCTTGCCTGTGCCGTCAAAGCGATACGGGGCATGATCCGAGGACACGAGGCTAAGTGTTCCCTCGTGCAGCGCTTGCCACAACGCTTCTTGATCCCTTGCTGAGCGTTGTGGTGGAGAGCACATCCATTTGGCGCCGTCCAGCCCAGGCCTGTCGAGCACATCTTCCGTCATGAACAAGTAATGCGGACAGGTCTCTGCCCAGACCGGGGCGCCCCGGTCCTGTGCTGCCCGGATTGCGCGCGCGCCTTCGCTGGTCGAGATGTGAAACAACATCACCGGCTGATCGAGATATTCAGAAAAGCGGCAAATCCGCTCCACCGCTTCAATTTCGGCCATTCTGGGCCGGGATCTGGCGTGATCGCGTGGGGCGGTGTGTCCAGCATCGACCAACGTTTTTTTTGCCTGTGTAATGATCGCGTCGTTTTCCGCATGAACGCACACCAAAGCGCCGCTTTGCCGAGCCTGATGGAAGATCTTCAGCAACTCGGCGTCGTGCAGTTGGATATTGTAAGTGGTGAACACCTTCAAAGATCGGTGGCCCGCATCGATCAGGGTTGCCAGATCACGATCAAACCCGGCTGCGGACATGTCAGTCAGCGTGATGTGAAACGCATAATCGATCATTGCGCCGCGCGCGGCGCGGGCTGCATAATCCGAGACTGTGTCGGCCAACGTTTGTCCACCGGCCTGCGCTGCAAAGGAAATGACGCTGGTTGTTCCCCCCATGGCGGCCGACTTGGTTGCGGTTTCGAACGTGTCGGCATTCCACTGTCCCATGCCGGACATCTGTTCGATATGCGCGTGTGGATCGACACCGCCCGGCATCACTAGTTTGCCTTTGGCCGAGATACGGGTCTTCGCGTCCGTGACGGGTCTTCCGACGGATACAATTTTGCCATCGGCAATGGCCAGATCACCCCCAACAATCCCGTCAGGAGTAACCACCTGACCGTCGTGAATTACAAGATCAGTACCGGGTGACATCAATCCCTTCCTTTTGGTGACGAAGCCTTTGGGCGCAGCATGCACCAAAATCACTGGTGTTGCAAAGTTCCAAAGACGCACCGGTTTCGATAGCCGTCGAACGCGGTCCAGCCGACAAACCGGGGCATCGGTACCATGAAGTTGCGGCAGGAATAGCCGACCAGACCCTCGACCTTGCCCTTGTCGTTGCCTTTGCCCGGGCGATCATAGCGGTCCCTGATGATATAATGCGACAGCATCGCGCTGAACCGTTGGGTGCGATTATGGGTGCCGTCCGGCATGATCTTGACCACAAGGCAGCGGTCACTGTCATAGAGAACGGAGCGTGGCACCGCGACGAAGAAGGCAAAGGCATGCATATGCCCATCAAGCCAGGCCTCGGTGTTGGCCGCAGGATACGTGCGATCATAGCACGCATCGCTATGCGGCAGATCGAAAGCAAAGAAGTGTGCCTTCTGTTCGATCCCGCCTATGACAACCAACGCTTCGCCAAAATCCGCCTGGCCATGCCCCAGTGGATGGCTAAGCGGGGCGAACATCTCTCGTGAGCCGCGCTTAGCTCCACGCACAAAGTCTTTGACAATCGTGTATCCGCTTTCAAATCCACACTCGTTGCGAAGTCGATCAAGTATCCGCTTGGCCGTGTGGCGTTGCTTGCGGGGACGGGTTTTGTCCTCGGTCAGCCACTGATCCATCTGGTCCATGTAAGGATCAAGCTTCGGCCGCTTGATCGGCGCAGTCCGTCGATAACCAGGCGGCTCAGAATAGGCCAACATCTTTGCGACGCAATCCCGGCTGATCCCAAAACTCCGGGCAATCCGACGCCCGCTCAAACCTTCCTCAAAGTGAGCGTGACGAACATTCAAATACAAATCCACCCTCTCGGCGAATGCCTGCATTCGCCTGCCGGCAATGGGTGAATATCCCCAAACCCTCCGGAATATCGAAAGGGCTAAAGTGGACGACTTTTACGTCGCCCGCGACAACACAACGCCGCCGCTACCGTGGCCGAGTATTGTTCCGCCGTTCACAGTATTTCGGTTGGCATATCAAGGTGTGGTTCGCGAGCGAACCGTCAAGTCTAGGCTCGCAGACGATTCACCAGCAGATCATCCTCTAGAATCTCGTCTTTTCTCGCGGTGAGTTCCCCAACATCCCAGGTGGCGCTCAAATACCGGCCTTTCGCCCAGTCAGCCCTGCCAGAGCAAAGCCAGACAGCAAAACAGGCGGCCAGCTCAGGTTCGTCGTCGAGGTATTCATGCAGGTGCTCCGGCATTTTCAGTCCGAGATCGGTTGCTACGCCACCGGGATGGATGGCGAAGCACTTGATGCCGTCCTCACCGTGGTCGGTTTGCACAAATTCGCAAAGGCGGTTGATGGCGTGTTTTGAGGTCTGGTAATCAGACGCCCCGGGCATCAACAGTTGCGCACCAACCGATGAGACCAGAATGAGGTGCCCGCCACTTGATCCCTCCGCGGCGCGCTTTTCCGCGGATGTGATCAGATGGGGGAGCGTGTAGCGGATCACGTGATAGGCGCCTTGCATGTTCACTTCCCAGTTTCGCCACCAACTCTCGACATCGGATTCACCGATTTTCTGCCACTGACCAAGGTAACCGGCATTGGCGTCGGCTGCATCGATACCGCCGAATTTCGCCACGCAGTCTGCAACCGCGGCCTCGACCGCTGCCGCGCTTGT
>JAAEUB010000277.1 GCA_024227755.1 Paracoccaceae bacterium
CGGTGGTGGAAATGTCGGCGTGACCCAGCAAGGTCTGAATGGCGCGCAGGTCGGCACCGTGGGCCAGAAGGTGGGTGGCAAATGCGTGGCGCAATCGGTGCGGAGTAACTTTGTCGGGCGCAATACCTGCGTTCACGGCGATCTCTTTTATCAACCCATAAAACCGATGCCGGGTCAGATGGCCGCTTTTCCCGTGCGAAGGGAAAAGGTAACGCGAAGCAGGTTTGCCGTTTGACACTGCTTTATCCTCGGCCTCGTCACGTATTGACAGCCATTGTGCAAGCGTTGCCCGTGCCGCACCGGTCAGTGGAACCAGCCGTTCCTTGCCGCCCTTACCGCGCACCAGTAAAAGCCTTGGATCACCACGCGCCGCGCCTGCGGGCAATGAAACCAGTTCGCTCACCCGCATTCCGGTGGCATAGGCCAGTTCAAGCAAGCAGATATTGCGGGCCTTGTCAGGTGGGCCACGTCCAAAACTGCGTGCCGTATCCAAAAGGGCCTCAACCTCAGCCTCGTCCAGCACCTTTGGCAGTTTTTTTGATCGCCCCGGGCCAGAGATCTCAATCGCCGGATTATCCACCCGCAAACCCTCTTCGCAGGCAAACCGAAACAGCTGTTTGAGCGATGACAGGCGGCGGGCGCGGGTGGCGGGGGCCAGACCTTCAGCCTCACAGGTAATCAGATAGGTTTCGATGTCCACGCGACTGGCTTGGTGAAATCCCCGCCCTTTATGTGACGCCCAGTGCAGAAAATTTTTCAGATCGCGCCCATAGGACAAAAGCGTATTTTCCGCCGCATCCAACTCGGCCGCCCGCGCCTCCAGAAACGCCGAGATCAGTTGCAGGTCTTCTGCGGCCAGCTTGGGCGGCGGGTAGGTCACCCGCGCCGCTCAAGCATCAGGTATTGCAATGCCGCCCGGCGCGCGGTGTTTTCCAACCCGACACTGCGAAACAGCGCCAAAGCGTCGGTAATCTCATCAAGATCGCCGCGTGTTCCGCCGGTAAAAAGCGTCATTGCCCGCAAAATGGCCTCGCCCAGTCGTGCGGTTTCAATCAAGGATGCCAAACGTGCCGGTGGACCGTTCGAGGCAAAACCAGCCAGCACCGCCTGTTCGCGCGCGTTGGTGCTGTTGATGCCAGAGGTTTGCCCGCGCGCAACAGCCAAAAGCAGATCAAAGCCCGGCGTCGGTCCCGCGGCCACCGCTATCGCCTCGTATTCGTCTGACAACAGCCCTAGTGTCAGGGCAATCGGCGCTGCCGCGTCCGCCAATTCAAGCCCGACCAGAACCTGTCCGTAAACCCGCGCGAACGGCACTTCCAATTCGGCCTGTTGGATGAATTTCCATGCTTGCGGAAGGGTGGCGGCAATATCATCCTTGTTGCCGGTCTTTAGTGCATTGTCCAAAGCCTGCACAGCCGCCACACGTTGCCAGACACCGCCCGAAGCTGCGGGGCGTCGTTCGGTATAAAGCCCCAAAAGCTGATTTTCACGCACTGCACCGGTACGCGCCAGCCGCTCGCCTGCTTCCAGGCGTGCCTTCCAGCCAATATTGGCGCGCAGATCCGATTGCGCAAAAGCCAATGGCAACGCTGCGGTGGCAATTGGTTCGCCAATTGCCTCATGCATGCGAAAGGTCAGGGGTGAGGGCCGTGTTGGGCGTGGTAACGTTGGCTGGCCCTCAAACAGATCAGGGTCAAGGAAACGCGCCAGAAGTGCATCTTCTTCGGCGCTGATAAAGCCAAGCGCGCGACCGGTGCCAAGGGTCAAAACAGCCGCGTTCCAGTCGCCGCCCCGTGCCAGACAGAAGACGCGGGCTGTGAAGGTGGGCGATAATTCAGGCGTTGCGCGCATGATGGCGCAAAGCTCGGCCTCGTTACCCAGCAATAAGGCTACGTCGAACCAACGGCGGAATATCTCGGGATTTTCCGGTCCGGCGCGCGCCAGTAAAGCATCGGCCTGTTCCAAGGCTCCCAATTCTAGCAGCTTGTCAACGCGCGCCAGAAATACCTCGTACCCGCCAGAAACGACACCTTGCGCCGGGTTAAGTTCGGCCAGCAGCAGGGTATAAAGTAGCTCCTGTAACGCGGGCAGCATATCGGCGCGTTCTGCGCGAATATGATGCACCAGATCTTCGGGCCGGGCATCGCCCCACAGGTCATTTGGCAGCCCGGTAACGGATGCAGGCAGGATACCGACCGCATCAGGCATCGGGCGACCAAGCGGCGAGACTGTAACATTCTCGACCGAGGCATCCTGCGTCACGTCAGATTGGTTAAAAGGCACCGTGGCCGGGCCAATTGCCGTAGGGGCCGGGGTGGCGACGGAATTTGACAACCAGTCAATCGCCGACAAAGGCGCGCTTCCTGCTCCGTCCTGGGTCATGCTGGGCAAGGCGTACAGCAACGAAACCGCAAACGCGCCGACGGCGACTTTAATCTGCATCCAGCGTCACCGTAAGGCTGTTGTCGGTCGGGGTGGGCGACAAATCACCCAGATAGGCGTACCCGGACAGCCCGATCAGCCCCAGTATCGCCAGAAAAAACAGAGCTTTCACCAACCTTCGTATCATATTTCCTGCCCTTTTCAGCACCCGCAAAAAGTGTCTTAAGGATTTATATATGGTAATTCACCCAAGATCACGCCATTGAATGGACGAAAGTTGTTTTTTGGCGGGGCGGCGCCGGTTTGGCACAAAATGTAAAAAAAACCATTGTCTTAGTGGGGATGATGGGGGCAGGCAAAACTGCTGTTGGACAGGCGGTTGCGCATGCCTTGTCTGTGCCCTTTTTGGATTCAGATCAGGAGATCCGAAAAGCCGCCAATATGGAAATCGCCGACATTTTCGCCCGCGACGGCGAAGCGTTTTTTCGTGATCGCGAAACCGAAGTAATAACGCGCCTGCTTGAAACCGAGCGCTGCGTGCTTTCAACAGGGGGCGGAGCTTTTCTGACCAAGCGTAACCGCGAGGTAATATCACGCGCCGGGGTTTCGGTGTGGCTACGCGCCGATCTTGATCTTTTATGGCAGCGTGTGCGTCACAAGGATACGCGGCCATTGCTGCGTACATCAAACCCCTTCGCCACCCTCAGTCAGCTTTATCATGACCGCGTGCCGGTCTACGCACTGGCCGATATGGTGGTCGAGGCGCGCCCTGAATACTCCATTACGCGAATGTCGAAAGAAGTCATCAGGGCGCTGAGGTCGCGCCCGGATGTAATTGAAAAGGTTGAGTAATGCAAAAAGTACATGTGCCACTGGAAGGTCGTGAATACGACGTTTTGATCGGCGGCGGCCTGATCGCGCGCGCCGGTTTCGAAATTGCGCCTTTGCTCAATCGCCCGCGCGTCGCTGTCCTTACCGAGCAGCGGGTCGCGGACCTGCATCTTAAGGATTTGCAGGCAGGGTTGGCAGCGGCTGATGTAGAAATGTCTGCAATGGCACTGACCCCCGGTGAGACCAGCAAAAGCTGGGACGGGCTGTCGAAAGCCGTGGATTTCCTGCTCGATCAAAAGGTCGAGCGTGGCGATATGATTGTGGCCTTTGGCGGCGGGGTCATTGGCGACCTGGCCGGTTTTGCAGCTGCAATATTACGCCGTGGCGTGCGTTTTGTGCAGATCCCGACAACCCTTCTGGCGCAAGTCGACAGCTCGGTCGGCGGTAAGACCGGTATCAATGCAGCGCAAGGCAAAAACCTTATCGGAGCTTTTCATCAGCCCTCGCTGGTTTTGGCCGATATCGACATTTTGGGCACCCTCTCAACGCGCGATTTTCTTGCGGGATACGGCGAAGTGGTGAAATACGGCTGCCTTGGCGACGCTGAGTTTTTTACATGGCTTGAAAAGAACGGCCCGGCGTTGGCGGCAGGTGACAGAGCCTTGCGGGGCGAGGCTGTACGGCGTTCGGTCGAGATGAAGGCCGGCATTGTCACTCGTGACGAAAAGGAACATGGCGAGCGTGCTTTGCTGAACCTTGGCCACACTTTCGGTCATGCACTTGAGGCCGCAACCGGTTACTCAGATCGGCTTTTGCATGGGGAAGGGGTGGCCATTGGCTGTGTGCTGGCGTTTGAGGTTTCGGCCCGGTTAGGACTGATGGCGCAGGAAAGTCCCTCGCGCCTGCGTGCCCACCTTGCCGCGATGGGAACGAAAAAGGATATGGCTGATATTCAAGGCGAATTACCGGATAGTGATGGGCTTATCCGTTTGATGGGGCAGGATAAAAAGGTTCAGGGCGGCGCGCTGCATTTTGTTCTGGCGCGCGCGATTGGTGAGGCTTTTGTCACTTCTGACGTCGATACCGATGTGGTGCGCAGCGTGCTGGATGAGGCGCTGGCGGAGCGCTGAACACAGAAACGCCCGGGATTAACCGGGCGTCAGGTACACTAACATGCGCGCCGCAGGCGCACCGTTTGGATGGGTTTCCTAGAACGGAATTTCGTCGTCAAATCCACCGCCGCCGCCACCTGCCGGGGCCGGGCCAGTGTCGCCGCCACCACCGCCACCGCCACCGCCACCGCTATAGCCACCCTGATCGCCACCATACGAGCCATCATCGCCGCCGCCAGTGCTGCGACCATCAAGCATCACCAAAGTGCCGTTAAAGCCTTGCAGGACAACCTCGGTTGAATATCGGTCAGCGCCGGATTGATCCTGCCATTTGCGGGTCTGAAGCTGACCTTCGATGTAGATCTTTGAACCTTTGCGCAAGTATTGCTCGGCGACGCGAACCAGACCGTCTGAAAATATCGCTACCGAATGCCATTCGGTTTTTTCACGACGCTCGCCCGTGTTTTTGTCTTTCCACGTCTCTGATGTGGCTATGCGCAAATTGCAGACCTTGCCGCCATTTTGGAAAGTGCGCACTTCCGGGTCACGGCCCAGATTGCCGATAAGTATTACCTTGTTAACTGAACCCGCCATGGGACCTCCTGCCGAATCTATCAAATTGTAGACATCGTTACATCATCCGAAGCCGGTGAAGGAAAGGTTAATTCCAACCTGATGGCAAAGGGAAAGATGCGCGGTATGGTGCCGAAGGGACTGGTGAAGGCCTGGGGACTTGCGTATAAACGCTTTGTTCCACGGGGAATTGACATGAAGTTTTTTCTGAGTTTCTTGCTTGCATTATTTGGACTTACCACGCAGTTAAGCGGCGGTGACCTGTTCTCGACTTCAGGCGGGCAGGCTGTTTTTACACAACAACTCAATGTGTTAGATGGTCGCGCGGCCGAGCAATATGCAAATTCAATCCGCCTTCAACCCAACCCAATACTTGTACCGGGGCAAGACGGTGCGCCGCCATATACGGGACGTTATCGCGGTGCTTACTTGGCAATGGCGCAAGAAGCTGCGCGCAAACATGGCGTGCCAGAAAACATTTTTCTGCGCCTTGTACAGCAGGAAAGTGGCTGGAACGCGAATGCGGAAAGCCCGAAAGGGGCATTGGGATTGGCACAATTGATGCCTGATACCGCTCAAAGGCTGGGTGTTGACGCCAGTGATCCACGTCAGAACCTTGACGGCGGTGCGCGATATCTGCGCCGTCAATATGACCGGTTCAGGTCGTGGCGTCTGGCGTTGGCGGCATATAATGCCGGACCCGAGGCGGTTGAGAAATACGCAGGTGTTCCGCCCTACAGCGAAACTCAGGGCTACGTTCTGGCAATATTGGGAAGTTGAAACTAACGCCCCTCGGGGCCAGAATAATTGCGTTCAACCTTGGCGATGCGTAGATTGTAATGCTTGTACCAGCGTGATTTCCCCAATGCCTGCGCGCCAAGGTGATCGACCTGTTTTTTCCAATCCACCAGAGCGCTATGATCCTTCCAATAGCTGACAGTAATGCCTAAACCATTGATATCACGTGTGCTTTCTGCGCCGATATAACCATCTTGCTGGGTGGCAAGGATTACCATCTTGTCTGCCATTTCACCATATCCCGCGGCGTCCTCAGCCAGTTGATTGGTGAAGATCACCGCATAATATGGGGGGTCGGGAAGGGGGGCGAATCTGTCGTTCATCCCCCTAAAGTAATGGCCTTGTTAAAGCCCTGACAGCTCTTTTTTGTGAAGCCATTCAGCGTGTTTTGGGGCCTTCTTGGTACGCGACCATTCTTCCAGCATGTCCCATTTCACTTCATCCATTCGCTTGAGAAGTGCCGCTTCGTCGGGGTCCGGGCAGGCCAATTCCAGGCGGTGGCCGGAGGGATCGAAGAAATAGATTGAATGAAAAATTGAATGATCGGTTACGCCCAGAACATCAACACCGTTCGCTTCAAGATGTTCCTTAAATTCAATAAGTTCCGCGCGGTCCTTAACCTTGAATGCGATGTGCTGTGTCCATTTAGGTGTATTTGGGTCACGGCCCATTTCCGGCTTGGTTGGCAGCTCAAAGAAGGCCAGGATGTTGCCGTTTCCAGCGTCCAGAAACAGGTGCATGTAGGGATATGGTTCATGGGTCGAGGGAACATGGTCTTCGGCAATTGCCAGAACAAAGTCCATGTTCAGCATTTTACCATACCATTCAACGGTTTCCTTGGCATCTTTACAGCGATAGGCGACGTGGTGGATTTGTTCGATTTTCATTTTCGCGCTCCATGTTTCGGGCTGAGACTAGGGGGGGATCGTTGCGAATGCAACGAAAACTGCGCACGAGAGTCAATATCCCAAATTTGTAAAACCGGTCCATCGAAAATGACCGGATTTACAAATCTTGATCTTCATATCACTAGAATTTGCAAATCTTACAAAACTATTCCGCAGCGATTTTGATCACTGGTTCCATGGTCGCGAGCGCTTCGTCCGAGAGGTGGCATTTGACCTTGTGGTTGCCCTCAAGTGTTCGCACCGGCGGCACTTTGGTGTCACAAAGCCCCCCTGGCACCTGATCCTTCCAGCGACAGCGGGTCTGGAAAGGACAACCCGGCGGCGGGTTCATCGCCGAGGGCACGTCGCCTTCGAGCACGATGTGCTTTTTCTCGACCGAGGTGTCAGCAATGGGAACCGCGGACAACAGCGCCTCGGTATAGGGATGATAGGGCGGGGCGAAGACCTGATCGGTCGTGCCCAGTTCAACAACATGGCCCAGATACATCACCATCACCCGATCTGAGAGATAGCGCACAATCGAAAGGTCGTGGCTGATGAACAAAAGCGTGGTTTTGTTTTCGCGCTGAATTTCCATCAAAAGGTCGGTGACGGCAGCCTGAACTGACACGTCCAAAGCCGAAACCGGTTCATCCGCGACCACGATGCGCGCATCACCGGCAAAAGCGCGGGCGATGCCGACGCGTTGCTTTTGGCCACCTGACAATTGGCGTGGCATGCGGTCGGCGAAAGCGCGCGGCAACTTGACCAGATCGAGCAGCGTCAGCATGCGCGCTTTACGCTCGGCATCGGTGCCGCCAATGCCGAATATCTCGAGCGCCCGAATGATCTGACGCCCGACTGTCATTGACGGGTTGAGGGTGTCAAACGGGTTCTGGAACACCATCTGAACCGAAGAAATCGTGGCGGTTTCACGCTCTTCAATCGGGGTATCCTGAATTTCCTCGTCCCCAAGGTAAATTTTTCCGTCAGTTGCCGTCTCCAGCCCCATAAGCACCTTGGCAAAGGTTGATTTGCCACAACCGCTTTCGCCAACAATGGCCAGAGTTTCGCTTTCACGCGCCTCAAACGACAGCGTTTCATTGGCCTTAACCACCCGGGTTTCGCCGCCACCGAAAAGGGCATTGGCCGCAACCTCATAGTATTTTTTCAGGTGATCCATTTTCAGGACTACCTTGCCGGGCTTGGCTTTTTCAGTTTGCTTACCGACTTCTATTGGCGCATCCCAGTCAATCTCGTCTACCCGCAGGCAACGTGAGACATGGGCTTCGTCGCCACCGACGGCGGCCATGAAAACCTCGCTTTGGTCACAGCGGCCTTCCTCGTAATAATCGCAGCGCGGACCGAAGTTGCAACCTTGCGGGCGCTCATGCGGCAATGGAAAATTGCCGGGAATTGCGACAAGCGGGTGGGTGTTTTTGTCTGCGCCGGGCAGCGGGATGGAGCGAAACAACGCTTCGGTATAAGGATGGCGCATTTCGTCAAATACTTTTTCAATCGAACCACGTTCGACCGCTTCGCCGGAATACATGACGCAGATGCGGTCACATGTATCAAGGATAAGGCCAAGGTTGTGCGAGATGAACAGCATCGAGGTGCCGTATTTGACCCCCAACTCTTTGACCAATTCGACAATGCCGGCCTCGACAGTCACGTCAAGCGCGGTCGTGGGTTCGTCAAGGATCAGCAGCGCAGGCTTGGACATCAGCGCCATGGCAATGACGATGCGTTGCTGTTGGCCACCTGAAAGCTGGTGCGGGTAGCTATCAAGGATGCGCTTGGGATCGGGCAGTTTGACGTCGGTAACCACCTGAAGGGCAAGGGCATATGCGTCCTCTTTCGAGGCGTCCTCGTGCAGCATCGGCACTTCCATCAACTGGTTGCCGATGCGCATGGCCGGGTTCAGGGACGCCATAGGTTCCTGATATATCATGGCAATTTCGTTGCCACGAATGTCCCTTAGCTCGGTTTCGTTCATCTCGGCCATGTCGCGGCCCTTGAACTTGATGGTGCCGCCGACAATGGCGCCGTTGACCCCAAGGTCCCGCATGACCCCAAGGGCGACGGTGGATTTACCGCATCCACTTTCACCAACCAGCCCAACAGCCTCGCCTGGTGCTACGGCGACCGAAAAATCCATAACTGCAGGGATTTCGCGCAGTCGGGTGAAGAAGCTGATTGAGAGCTTGTCGATCTCAAGAACCGGGCCGTCATAATCGCGTTTTGTCATGATCTTCCCCTTAATCTTTCAAAGATTCTTCACGCAGGCCATCGGCCAGCAGGTTCAGCCCCAGCACTAGAGATAACAGCGCGAATGAGGGCGGCAGGGCAGGGTGCGGATAGATCGACAAAAGCTTGCGCCCGTCGTTGATCGTTGCACCCCAGTTCGGGCTTTCCGGGTCCAGACCAAGCCCAAAGAAACCCAACGTTCCCAAAAGGATGGTCGTATAGCCGATACGCAGGCAGAAATCGACAATCAGCGGTCCGCGCGCATTTGGCAGGATTTCCCACAGCATGATATACCACGGGCCTTCGCCGCGGGTCTGGGCCGCAGCGACGTAGTCGCGGGTTTTGATGTCCATCGCCAGCCCTCGCACAATACGATAAACGGTTGGCGAATTGACGAACACGACCGAGACGAAAACCACCAGCATGCCGGGATCAAACTCCCACAGGTCAAGTGTTGAGGGCATGAAGTTCATTGGTGTGCCTGAGTTTGATATGGTCGAAAGATACGCCCAGGTCAGCGTCCCCAAAACCACGATCAGCAATATGTTGCGAAAACCCGGTTTGATGTAGTAGCGCGAGTTTAAAAGCACCGCGAAGAAGATGATCGGGAAAACGAACAATACCATTGCCATGTAATTGGGCACTCCGGTTTCACGGATCTCTGGCGTTACCAGCAGGTAAAACAGCAAGATCACCGGGAAGGCGAGGATCAGGTTTGCGAGAAATGACAGGAGGGTATCAAGCCGCCCGCCGTAATAGCCCGCAGGCAGGCCCAGAGTAATCCCGACCATAAAGGCAAACACTGTGGCCAGAGGTGCGACAACCATCACCACGCCCGAGCCAAGAACGACCCGCGAAAACACATCACGCGCCAGATTATCGCCGCCCAGAAGGTACCAGGCAAAATCCCCGTCCTCGGCACCGCGAAACGGTGTTCCGGGCACTTTGTTTTTCATGCCCGACACCTGGCTGAGCGCCTCGTGGGTGTAGATCATGTCAAATATGCCGGAAAAAGCCGCGGTAAAGACCCAGAACATGACGATGCCGTAACCGATCATGCCAATCATGCTGTCAAACAACTTGCCATAAAGGCCAAGCTTTCTTTTGTATTTTATCGACAGAACGAAGGTCACGATCAGGGCGATCCAGACCGGGGTGAATTGCTTGGCAATAGCGCCAAGAATTCCGGTAGCACCCGTGCCCAGTATTACACCGGCTGCAAGAAACAGCACCAGTGCTGCTAATATTGCCAGAAAGCTCCAGCTTACCGCCTTTTCGGCAAGGCCCAGCGGGCCGCCGCGGGCCATCAAGGTTCCGTCCGGGTTGACGCCGCGAATTTCGTCAGCGGCAAAGAAGGACAGTATTATCTGCGCCACCACTGCGGCGCCAAAGGCAACCACCAGCACAAGCAATACCGGATTGAGAAAGGCGAGCGAGCCGGTCCAGGTTAAATGTTCCATGATCTCTTTCCCTTCACGTAATACGGATGCGTGGGTTAAGGTAGACATAGCCGATATCTGAAATCAGCTGCGTCACCAGAACCACGAAGACCGATACGACCGAGACGCCAAGCAAAAGCTCGATGTCATTATTGCCTGCCGCCTGCACCAGTACCCAGCCAAAGCCCTTGTAATTAAACAGGGTTTCAACGATTACCACGCCGTTCAAAAGCCAGGGAAATTGCAGCATGATCACCGTGAACGGCGCGATCAGTGCATTCCTAAGGGCGTGTTTCAGGACGATGGTGCTGAATTTCACACCTTTCAGGCGGGCGGTACGGATGTATTGCGCCGTCATCACCTCGGTCATCGAGGCGCGTGTCATGCGCGCGATATAACCCATGCCGTAAAGCGCGATGGTAATCACCGGCAAGGTGAAGTTGGCCCAGGTGATATCGTCCATGGCGCTTGTTGCAGTGCCCTTGAACCATTTCAAACCCACCGCAGATGAGGCGAAGACCGTGATCAGGATCACGCCTGAGACGTATTCCGGTGTCGCCGTTGAAAGGATGGAAAAGGTTGAAAGGGAGCGGTCCATTTTAGAGCCTTCGCGCATCCCTGCCAGCACCCCGATAATCAAAGCCCCTGGCACCATAACGCACATAACCGCCAGCATCATCCAGCCGGTCAGGCCAAGGCGTTTGGTGACAATGTCCCAAACAGGTGCCTTGAACACGGTGGAATTGCCCCAATAGCCTTGAATGACGCCACAAAAACGCGGCGCATCTTCAGCCGCCACATTTACCGCGATACAGCGTCCGCGGACCACGCCCTCGTCGTCAGGTGCATTAACATAACCCGGTAAAACGCCCAGCCACTCGCCGTATTTCACCGGCATTGGCTGCATGTATCCGCGATCCCCCAGCCAGCTTTGCACGGCCTCATCGGTCATGCGGAAGTTACCTTGGGTTTTGGCCAGCTTTTCCAGGTTTGGATAAAGATTGGTCAGGAAGAAAACTATGAAGGTAAGGCAAAGCGCGGTCAGAAGCATAACGCCGACCCGGCGCAGAATAAACTTTCCCATATCGATCCCTGTTGGTCAGGTGCGGCAGGCTCTTAAACGGCCCGTCCGGGTTTGGTAGGTTGCGCGGATGACAATACCC
>JAAEUB010000278.1 GCA_024227755.1 Paracoccaceae bacterium
CTGGTATTGTCACTTTTTAAGTAGTCTGTAAATGAACTTGGCAGTTGTATATTCAGCTTGTTTTGGATGTTTTCTTTATTTGTAACTACTCACCCCATCCAAACATATAAGATCGATTCAGGCCCACCCTAACACCTGCCAATGCCCCATCGACGAATCATCACCGACATTTTTTCTTGACAGCATAGGGTCTCATCGCTATGCTGCTGATCCGGTACATCGAAACGGATCAACAGCGATGAGCAGCTACTTTGGATCGAAGGCGACCTCGGGGTTGTGTCAACCCATCATCACCCTGATGCCGCCGCACGACACCTACATCGAGACTCACCTGGGCGGTGGCGCCATCATGAAGCGCAAACCGCCCGCGCTGCACAATATCGGCATCGATATCGACCCAAAGCCGCTTGCGGACTTCGACTGCGACTACCCGGTGCAAAAGCTTAACGGCTGCGCGCACCGGTTTCTGGCCGAGTATGACTACCGCGGCCGCGAACTGGTCTACAGCGACCCGCCCTATCTCCCCCATACCCGCACTTCGGGCCGTCGATACCGCTTTGACTACGAGGAAGCCGACCACATCGAGCTGCTGGCGCTGCTCAAGAGCTTGCCCTGCCACGTCATCCTGTCCGGCTATCCCTCGGCGCTGTACGACGACCTGCTTGGCGGGTGGCGCAGCCTGGAACTGCAGGTCATGAACCAGGGCGGCGTGCGCACCGAAAAGCTCTGGTTCAACTTCACCGTCGACCGGGTGCACTGGGCAAGCTTTGCGGGTAAGAACTTCACTGACCGGCAACGCATCAAGCGCAAGGCCGCGAACTGGGCCAAGCGCTACCAGGCGCTGCCGCGGGCCGAGCGCCTGGCGGTGCTTTCGGCCATGATGGCGGTCGAGACTGAGGAGACGGCATAGCGCCGCCTGGGTGAGGCGTTAATCATGGCCAGCGTCAACAAACAATCCCTACGGGAGGAGTTCGACACGTTAAAGGCGCGCTTCGAGCGCCTTTGCGTCGACGGCAAGATGGCCGAGGAAAGCCGCGCGCTGTTCCAGGCCCTGTTGATGCTGTTCGAGGTGCTGATGGCCGTGTTCATGGAAAGACGCACCGCCAAAGACAGCAGCAACTCAAGCCTTCCCTCCTCCCAGACCCCCAAGGACGACACCGCGGCGACCCGCCCGGGCGCCAACGGCAAGGGCAAGTCGCCCAACGACGCCCGCTGCGGCAACACCCGGACGGTAGAGACCGTCCAGGTCGCCGAAGTCACTGTCTGTGAAAGCTGCGGTGAAGACCTCAGTGATACGCCCTGCCCGGGACACGAACGGCGCACCCGGATCGACATCGTCTTTGAAAAGGTGGTCAGCCACGTTGACGCCGAGATCAAACAGTGCCCCCGGTGCCAGGCGCAGACCAAAGGTTCGTTCCCAGCGGACATGCCCGGCCCGCTGCAATATGGCGCAGGCATCAAGGCGTACGTCATGAACCTGCTGATCGCCCAGATGCTCTCGCTGAAGCGGGTGCAACAATCGATCCGGACGCTGATCGGCCAGGCGATCTCCGAGGCGACGATCCTGAAATACGTGATGCAGCTGCATCATGCCCTGGAAACCTGGGAGCAATCCGCCATTGAACAGATCCTGGCCATGCCCGCGATGCATGTGGACGAGACCTCGTTGCGGGTCGATAAACGAAATCACTGGATCCATGTCTGCTCGGCAGGCGAGATCACCCTGAAATTCCTGCACCCCAAGCGAGGGCGCGAGGCGATTGACGCCATTGGCGTCATCCCCCGCTATGGCGGGGTGGCGATCCACGACTGCTGGGCTTCCTATCTCGCCTATGATCATTGCGGCCATGGCCTGTGCGGTTCGCACCTGCTGCGGGAGTTGACCTTTATCGTGGATTCCAACGGTTATGCCTGGGCGGCGAATATGAAGCGTCTGCTTCAGGAGACCTGCCGCCTGGTGGCAATGCGGAAAAGGAAAAAACTGACCCGAGGCGAATACAAGAACCTGCAGAAACGCTATCGCACTATCCTGACCCGGGGCGAAAAAGAACTCCCGCCCATTCCGCCCAGACAGAATGGCAAGCGAGGCCGAATCGCCAAATCGGACGCCCATAACCTGTGGGAACGGTTAAAACAGCATGAGACCGCGGTATTGCTGTTTGCCAAACTGCCCCATGTATCCTTTACCAATAACCGGGCCGAGCGCGACTTGAGAATGAGCAAGGTCAAACAGAAGGTGTCGGGCTGTTTCAGAACAAGCCAGTACGCCCAGGCTTATTGCCGCATCTCCAGTTACTTACAGACCATGGCGAATCAGGGATACAATCCCCTGGTCGCTATACAGTTGGCGCTTTCTGGTCAGCTTTATGCTGATATGGGTGAGTAGTTACTGTTATGGATAAGAAAGTAAAATCCTATCTCGAAAATCTACCATCACCGCAAAAAGAAATATGCGAGAGGGTTCGAAAGATTATTTTAAAAACTTTTCCAGAGTTACAAGAGTCATTCAAGAATGGAGTACCCTGGTATGAATGC
>JAAEUB010000279.1 GCA_024227755.1 Paracoccaceae bacterium
CCCGTCCGCCTCGCATAAGATCATAGGCATTATCAAGCGTGATGGTGATATCGGTCACCCAGGCAAAATGCTGGGTATCGCCATTGGCCTTCGTTTCCCAATACTCCAGCACATTGACCAGCAGATCCTGATTCGATTCATTGAGGGCGACCGCATTGAGAAAGCGGAAGCGATGGGTGACAGTTCCTTCCGTCAGCGTGAACTCGGTGGCGGTTCCAGCCGTGACCGCCTCATCAAGCCGGTCGAACAACCAGCTATGATCGCCCTGTTTGGCCCCGATAATGAAATGCATGTTGTGGGCCTGTAACGTGCGGATATGCGGGGCATTGGAATGCAGCCCGTCCTCCGTGATGATGACGTTCAGATGAGGATGGTCCTGACGAAATTGCGCCACAAAGCGTTTGGCGGCGTTGCGTTCACAATCGTTCTTCGTCTCCCCATCAGGCTTGGTAATCGGTTCGGGAAAGACAGGGATAACCTCCGCCAGATCCGGGTGCACAATGGCGGCGGCGAGCATCTGATGGGAATATGTCACCTCTCCGGGCGTTGAATTGGTGCTGGTCAAGCACAAGGGGCAG
>JAAEUB010000280.1 GCA_024227755.1 Paracoccaceae bacterium
AAGCTGACCCATTTCCTCAGGCGGATGCCTATGGCGGCTATTTTTTCCTCGCGCACAGCCCCGTCCGGACCGGGGGTCAGGTCGGGACGGGTAACCCAGACACCAACGCGCCCGGGGCGGATTTCTCCCACAACGTTGAACTCTGCCAGAGTTGCAATGATCCAGTTTTCAAGTTGGCGCACAAACGCGCGCACATCGCGCCCGCGCTTGTCAACGTCCAGCATTGTATAAGCCACCCTCTGCCCCGGCCCATGGTAGGTGTATTGCCCCCCGCGTTTTGATGGGAAGACCGGAAAGCGGTCGGGATCCACAAGATCGACAAGTTTGGCCGAGGTGCCGGCGGTGTAAAGCGGCGGATGCTCGACCAGCCAAATAAGCTCATCCTTCTCGCCACGTGCGATCGCCTCGGCGCGCGCCTCCATAAAGGCTTCGGCTTCGCGATAATCCGTCAGCCCCTCGGTGATGATCCATTCAACCATACCCCGACTTATCGCCATGTCTGGCAAGAGGAAAGGCAAATGCAAATGGTTTCAGGACGTGCGCTGGGCTGTTTGTAGAAAAACTGCCTTGTACGCATCGATGCCACGCGCACCGATCAGCAAATGCCGGGACTGGGACACCATGGCTGGAACACCGCTGATGCCGCGTTCGATCCAAAACTGGTGGGTCATTCGTACCGTTTCAGCGTAGACACCGGTTTGGGACAATGCGCACGAGAGCTGGTGGACCCCAAAGACGCAGCACGGCTACATGATGTCCTACATGATATCGACATAGACCAGTGTGTGGGCTTCGGATTTCATTCGGCGTTCATGCTCAGACCGCGCTGTCTGGGCAAGTGGTGCCTGCACAAACTTTTGTGAATTCCTCATCACAACTTTCGCACCAAACCCCCGCATTTCCTCTTCACATCCTCAGAACCCTTCGATATGTAGCGCCACACCAAGCCTATGGCATGCGGTCGTGGCGGAATTGGTAGACGCGCAGCGTTGAGGTCGCTGTGAGGTAACACTCGTGCGGGTTCGAGTCCCGCCGACCGCACCACTTACACTCTCTAAGTTTTTGATAACACACCTTAGTGGGTTGCCCGCCCTTGCTTGGTCCCCCATTTAGTCCCTCAAAAAATTTTTGTTGCTGCTGGCCCCCTCGATATAGCGATCATTTCAGTAACCCAAAAAAAAACGAGGCGGCCCCGCGCTTGTAAATGGTGATTTCGCCCTTCTCAGCCTTTCGGTAAACTGTGCTGGGATGCATCTTAAGAACAGCCTGTGCTTTTGAGACACGGACGAAAATCGGTTGGAGATTACCCATACCTACAGATCGTGGGAGCACACCAAGTGAACTATTTGTAGAAACTGGTCATGCCGTTGAGCGAGCCTATTGAAATGAGCAAGAAATTGAGAGCTATACGCGTGCAAGAGTTCCTACGCCAGAACGAGGCCGGCATTCATCATGTGGCGATGGCTGTTTTTGTGGTCGTCTTAGTGTCACCGATGGGGTTGTGTGGCAGTGCAGCTGCGCTGGCGGCGTGGATCGTTGCATGTATGCCTGCCGATGTTTGATGGTTGTCCCAGGCTGGGGATGCGGGTTCTTTTTATCTTTGCCTGCGCCGGGCTGTTCGTGGCTGACTACGCGCTTGACATCATGGCGAAAGAACCGCCTTTCTGGACGTATGGACTAACCATTCTCCTGGCGCTGGGCGTGGAGATCAATCCTATACGCTGCTTGGCGCTGCGGGTGGTCGAGGTGTTTGCCCGAATTCCCAATGATGAAGACGCGCAAAAGCAGGTGGTAAAGTCACGGTCCTGAGCTGACCTTCAATGTCACAGTGGGCGACACCCGAAAACCGACATTCGTGCGCCGCGCAGCATTTACAATCGATCAATGACGGCATTGCCGACTTTTTTGCCATCTACCCAGTCTGGTCAATTGACCGCATCCGGCCCATCACGACAAATGAGTCCGCTGAAGATGGCTGAAAGCAGGTATTCGGTACAGACGCGAAATTGCATGGTCGTTTCCCAAGAGCAGTCAATCAACATGGTATGTTGAACTCGACAGTGCGGTCACACCCGGAATTGGATGATTTTTAGCTGGACATTTCCTCGTCAGCACGGGATTTTGACCGACAGGGTTTTAGACAGGGGCAGTGGCAGATGAGTCCGGCACGAGTATCAGAGAACGGGCAGCGTGGCTGGATTGTTCCCGTTGGCGGCGGCGAAAGGAAGGTCCATACGTCCACAATCTTGCAACAACTGGTTGTGCTCAGCGGCGGGGATGAGGCGCGGATGGTGATCATTCCCACCGCCTCGGAACTGGACACCGCGGGGGAACGGACGCGCGATGTATTCCGGGAACTGGGCGTTTCTGATATCGAAATCGTCGATCTGGCCACCCGCACCGAATGCGAAAACCCTAAGCTTCTGGAACGGCTTGGAAATGCAACCGGTATCTTCTTTACCGGCGGCAACCAGCTGCGTCTGTCAACGACAATAGGTGGCACCTCGGCCGCCAAACTGATCCGGCAGCGCAACGCCAATGGCGTTCACGTGGCAGGAACCTCCGCCGGGGCGGCTTTCATCTGCGAGCACATGATTGCTGACGGCAAAACCGGGGCGACGCCGAAACGCGGCATGGTTTCGCTGGCGCCAGGGCTGGGCCTGACCAACCAAGTGATCATCGACCAGCATTTCCGCGAGCGTGACCGTATTGGGCGGTTGCTGACATCGCTTGCCTATAACCCATTCGCCACCGGGATCGGTGTGGATGAGGACACGGCCGCCTTCATCGGTCCTGACGACGTGATCGAGGTTTTTGGCAGCGGAGGTCTGACGGTACTGGATACATCGCAACTGGAGTACTCTTCGATGGCAGAGGCCCGAAAGGGACAGCCGGTCAGTTTAATGGGCGTTCGGCTGCATATTCTTCTGGCTGGTGACCGCTATGATTTACATAGCCACACGGCCTATCCAAAAGGCACATAACGACTTGTAATAAAGGGGAGAATAACAATGAAAATACTCGAGACGACTGTCTTCCGTGGTCCGAATGTTTATGCGCTATTTCCCGTTATCCGCCATGTTGTTGACATCGGTGTGCTCGAGGACTGGCCCTCAGCCAAGCTGGGCGAAGATTTCATCGAACCCCTTCTGGACGCATTGCCGGGATTGCAGGAGCATGGGTGTTCCTACCGTGAACCCGGCGGTTTCATCCGACGCCTGCGCGAGGACGAGGGCACCTGGATGGCACATATCTGGGAGCATGTTTCGATTGAATTGCAGAACGTGGCCGGGGCTGAGGTGACTTTCGGGCGGACTCGTGGGGCAGGCGAAACTGGCGTTTACAACATGGTATTCCAATACGAGGAAGAGCAGGTCGGCCTCAGGGCAAGCCAACTGGCGCTTGAATTAATTCGCCACCTACTGCCTGATGATCTGCTGGACAAAGACGAGCGGATCGAAGGTTTTGATTTCGCCATCGAGCGCGACAATTATATCCGCGCCGCACAACGCCGGGCATTGGGGCCGTCAACCGCCTCGCTGGTTAAAGCCGGGCTTGAGCGTGATATCCCTTGGCTAAGGCTCAATGAATACAGCCTGATCCAGCTTGGCTATGGCCGCTATCAAAAACGCATTCAGGCGACGATTACTTCAGATACCGACTATATCGCAGTTGAACTGGCTTCGGATAAAAAGGCCACCAACAAGATCCTGGCCGACCTCGGCTTGCCGGTGCCGATGCAGCGCGAGGTCGAAAGCCCCGAAGAGGCGGTCCGTGCTGCACGACGCATTGGCTATCCGGTGGTGGTCAAGCCGCTCAACGGCAACCATGGCAACGGAATTTCAATCAATCTGACCACGGATGAAGAAGTTGCCGAAGCCTTTGATCTGGCGCTGAAATTCAACAAGCGCGGGCGTGTGGTGATTGTTGAAACCTTCATTCAGGGGCTCGATCACCGAATGCTGGTGGTCAACGGATCACTCGTCGCGGTTTCAAAACGGGTGCCGGGCCATATCGTTGGTGATGGGAAAAGCACGGCTGAGGAACTGATCGAGGTGGTGAATTCCGACCCACGCCGCTGGGTTGGGCATGAAAAGGTTCTGACCCGGCTGGAACTTGATAAGACCGCGATCGAGCACCTCGCCAAAGAAGGTTATGACAGGGATACCGTGCTGGGAGAGGGCGAAGTGGTGTTTCTGCGCTCGACTGCCAACCTGTCAACCGGTGGCACGGCGGTTGATGTCACCGACATCGTGCACCCTGACAATCGCGAAATGGCGCAGCGGGCGATTAAGGCCATTGGTCTCGATATCGGCGGGGTGGATTTCCTGTCGGCGGACATCACCAGATCCTACAAGGACAACCGAGCCGGGATTTGCGAAGTCAACGCGGCCCCCGGTTTCCGCATGCATGTGGCCCCGTCCGAGGGCAAGCCGCGTGACGTGGCGGGTGCGGTGATGGATATGCTGTTCCCCCACGACACGCCCAGCCGCGTACCTATCGTTTCAATCACCGGCACCAACGGCAAAACCACGGTTTCGCGGATGGTGGCGCATATTTACAAGCTCTCCGGCAACACCGTGGGTCTGGCGACGACCGACGGGGTTTATATCGACGGAAACCTGACCGTGAAGGGCGATCTGACCGGGCCGCAAGCAGCACAGATGATCCTGCGCGATCCGACCATTGACGCGGCCGTGCTTGAGACCGCGCGCGGTGGATTATTGCGCCGGGGGATGGGTTATGAACGATGCGACACCGGTGCGGTCCTGAACATCGACGCGGATCACCTTGGCCTCAAGGGGGTTGAGACGGTAGAGGATTTGGCCCGCGTCAAACGCATCGTGGTCGAGGTTGCCACTGACACCGCAGTTCTGAATGCCGATGACGAGCTTTGCCTGAAGATGGCAGACCGTACCAAGGCCAAGAATATCTGCTATGTGACCATGAACGCCAACCACCCGCTGGTGCGCGAACATGTCCGTCAGGGTGGCCGCGCTGTGGTGCTGGAACAGGGCATGAATGGCCACATGATCACGATATACGACAACTCGGCCCACATCCCGATGATGTGGACACATCTGATCCCTGCGACGATGGATGGCAAAGCCATGCACAACGTGCAAAACGCGATGTTTGCCGCTGGTATCTGCTATTCAATGGGCAAGACGCTCGAGGATATCCGCCAGGGGCTCAGAACCTTTACCACCTCATATTTTCAGGCACCGGGGCGTCTGAATGTATTTGACGATCACCCGTTCAAGGTCATCCTCGATTACG
>JAAEUB010000281.1 GCA_024227755.1 Paracoccaceae bacterium
GAAAATCCTTGTTCAAGCGCTTTCAAAAGCGCTTCCACCCGGCCAGCATGCAAGATCAGAACAGGCCAACAAGCAATCCGGTTGCTATCAACCACATCACCAGACCAATTCCGGTATCCAGCCAGCGCCAGGCGCGAGGGCTGGACATGATCGGGGCCAGAAGGCGCGCGCCGTATGCCAGCCCAAAGAAGAAGGTAAAGGAGGCACTTATCGCACCAGTGCCAAAAGCCAGCTTTGCTGCCCGACCTTCATACCCCGTTGAGACCGCCCCGATCAGGCCAAGTGTATCAAGATAGACATGCGGGTTCGCCCATGTGAATGCCGCCCCGATGGCCAGTGTCGGCCAAAGTCCGCGCGAAATACCGGACACTTCCAGTGCATATTCGCCCTTCCACGCAGCCACCAGACGCATCGCGCCGTAAATGAATAAGAACGCCGCCCCGGCAAGGCTCATGATCATCGGCAGGGACGGTAGTTTTTCCACCAGATAGCCAAAGCCAGCCACCCCGGCAGCGATCAGGATGGCATCAGACAGGGCACAAAGCAGGGCCAGGGAAAAAACATGCTGGCCAAGCAGACCCTGGCGCAGCACGAACGCATTTTGCGCGCCAATCGCAAGAATAAGCGAAAAGGCGGTGGCAAACCCACTTAGCGCCGCACCAAAAACATAAAGGCTCATTTACCGGTGATTTCAGGCGGCGCGCTTGGGTCTTGTGAGTTGGGATAGACCAGACCGGCCGAGATCACCAGTTTGGCAGCGTCCTCGACCGACATATCAAGCTCGATCACCGCATGACGCGGTACGAACAACAAAAAACCCGAGGTCGGGTTCGGCGTGGTTGGCAGAAAAACCGATGCTATATCTTCGTCGACGGGAATACGCGCATCAATTTCGCCCTTGGCCTTGGTTGAGATGAATGCGATGGCCCAGATGCCCTTGCGTGGGTATTCCACCAGACAGGCCTTGTCGAACTTGGTCTCGTTTGACTGCGAGAAAACGGTTTCAGCGATCTGCTTGATGCCGGTATAAAGCGAACGCACAATCGGCATACGTTCCACCAGACCCTCACCCCAGGCCAGAAACGACCGCCCGATCAGGCCTTTGGTGATCCAGCCGACCAAAACCGTAAAGACCAGAAACAGCCCGACGCCAATGCCGCGTACATTGATCCGGGGTTCAGGGCCAAAGATACGCTTGAACCATTCTTCGGGCTGATAGGCTGCGGGGATGAATGGCAGCACCCAGCTGTCGATCCAGCCGACAAATGTCCAGATCATCCACATGGTAATGGCGATCGGCACCACCACCACCAGACCGGCAAGGAAATTGTTCCTCAGCCCGGCGAAGGGCCGCCATTTGTGCTTGGGCGGATGGTCGTGGTCGTCAGGTAAGTGCATCTTGTCTTTCCAATGGTCTATCGCAGCAATGTAGGTGCTTGCCAGTGCCGCGGCAATGGCCCGAAAGGATAATCACCCCTTCGCCTTCACTAATTCAGCAGCAATCTCTGCTGCCAGTCTTGCATTGTTTTTTACCAATTCAATGTTCGCGGTAAGGGAGGTGCCATTTGTGGCGTGATATATATGGTCCAGCAGGAAAGGCGTAACACGCTTTGCGGTAATGCCCTCAGCCTCGGCGGCGGCCAGAGCGGCCAAGATTATCGGCGTTAGCACGTCACGCGGGATTTCGGCACTTTGCGGGATCGGATTGGCCACCAATTGCCCGCCCGCCAAACCCAGTTCGGAACGCATGATATGGGCACGCGCGATGACCACCGGGTGATCCATGCGAAGTGGGCTTGGCAGACCTGACGAACGCGACCAGAAGGCCGGGAAATCGTCCTGCGCATAGGTGATGACAGGCACGCCTAAAGTTTCCAGCACCTCAAGCGTTTTTGGAATATCAAGTATCGCCTTGGCCCCGGCGGCCACAACAGTCACCGGCGTCAGCGACAGCTCGCGCAGATCGGCAGAGATATCAAAGCTGCTTTCCGCGCCGCGGTGCACGCCGCCAATGCCACCGGTTGCAAAAACGCGGATCCCGGCAAGATGCGCTGCAATCATCGTCGCGGCCACTGTGGTCGCCCCGGTACCGCCAGTGGCAATGCAGGCGGCAAAATCTGCGCGGCTAAGCTTGGCCACATCCCTGGCCTGTCCAAGCGCGTCCAACTGGGCTGCCTCCAGTCCAATATGCAGGCGGCCTTTCAGAACCGCGATGGTCGCGGGCACGGCCTCCGCATCGCGGACTTCTGCCTCAACCGCACGGGCAGTCTCAACATTTTGCGGCCAGGGCATGCCGTGGGTAATGATGGTGCTTTCCAGAGCCACGACCGGCGTACCCGCCTTGCGCGCAGCGGCAACCTCACCAGAATAATTCAACTCAAATTGCATGATTTTCCTCAGATACATATCGCGCCGCTGCCTTTAGTGCCGCTGGCAAAGCCTCATGGGGCTCAGCGCCACGGGCTTCTGCTGCAATATGGGCTGCCATGAAGGTATCCCCGGCGCCAGTGATACGGGTGACAGTGACCTTTGGTGCGGGCGCATGAGTGACACCGCCCTTTGCGCCTTCGGCTGCACCATTGCCGCCATCGGTTACCAGCACACGCACCGCACCGGCCGCCAACAAGGCCTCGGCCGCTTCGATGGCGTTACCGGGCTGTGTGCCGGTCAGTAGCCCGGCCTCTTCGCGGTTGACATACAGGGTCACCCCTGGATGCGCCATCAATGGCACCAGCCTTGTGGCTTTGCCCGGGCTGGCCGGTGCGAGGCGTAGATCGGCAGCGCGAAAGCTCTCGCGCCCGGCAATGTCGGCCAGCAGAGCCTCGGTCAGATTGCCATCAAGCGCTAAAATACCGGCAAAAGGCGCGCGCGCGTGGCCAAGCCTGCCGTCTTCCAACGGAGCAAGGATGGCGTCACCGGCGGCCTTAAGGCTGTGAGCATCAGCAATGGCGGCGATCAGCCCGCCTGCGCCCTCCCCCGCCATGTAGATATCGGTGGGCAGATCCGCGTCCCGGTGCACATGTTCCGTGATCAACCCAAGAGCTTCACAGGCGGCCATCAGCTCGAACCCCTCTTCGTCATGACCAATTGCGGTCAAAAGGGAAGGGGTCAGGCCAAAGCGTTTGAGCGTCATCGCAATATTCATCGCAACCC
>JAAEUB010000282.1 GCA_024227755.1 Paracoccaceae bacterium
AGCTATTGGGCACCGCGTAATGTGGCTCTTCGCCTGCCGGCCACGCTATCCGCACCGGCCCGCCCGCCGCATCTCGCACCAATTCGGGCACCGGTTTTTTCTGTGCCGGCAACGGATTGAAGCCGCAGGCATCCAGCAACGCGGGATTACGTTTTTGCCCCCGAATCAAGGACTCGATGGACGGATGTTGAAACACGACGCCTGAAATCACCGAATTCCACATGGCGCGTACAGGAAGATCATCTCGGCCTTTGTCCCGGTTTGCCTCCAGCGCTTGCACAATCTCCTCATCCGGAAGATGATCTCGCACTAGGTAGAAGCGATCCAAATCGGAACGGGCTTCTACGTCTTTCCAGGAAAAAAGGGTGGGTTCAATGATCGCCATGGGGTCTCCTCCGAGTCGGGAATGTCATTAGCTAACGACCCTATGATCGCATGGCGGTCGCCTTCTTTCGCCCTGAAGATTTTGATCGGCCCATAAGTAGATTTGATCGATAACTCGTTGAATACATTGGTATCTGGTAGGATGTGGTGAGCCCGCGAAGCGCATTCAATGCCAGCCGATGCGGTTCGCAAGCTCACCACGTCCTACGCCCTCGGCAGGGGCGTTGGGAACGAGACGGGCGCTCCTTGAGAATTTCCGGGCGACCGGAGTCTCCCGTCGCCACCGGCAACGCTATGCGGCCGGCGCCGAAAAAAGTCTATTCGCGGGGGCACGCAGCCGGGGGCGCGGGGCCGCGCTTATGGCTGCCGGGCGGTGGGGTGGAATTTGTCAGAAATTCCTACAGGGCTTCTGTAAGTCCTTGATTGTTGGTTCAGAACTGGGGTAAAGTCATTTTTTGACTACTCATTTCGCCTTAAAAATCAAACACCTGTAAACAGCGCAATAGGCTCTGTACCTATCAATAATGGTGATGTGGTGCATTTCGCCACCAGTCCATTCATGGTGGGACATGTCTCATGCGGGGAGGTCGACTTAACGCGGACCGCCGATTTGTCCATGCACTCGGCCCAGTTGTGCGCGCGCATGTTCGGAGGAGCCAGTGAGATGCGCGAACTGCTCGCCCGTCGCCAGG
>JAAEUB010000283.1 GCA_024227755.1 Paracoccaceae bacterium
GATCGCCGAAATAGGCTCAATCTCCCAGCGGCGGGCGGCGTTGATGGTCGACCCGACCTTCACACATGACCTTCCACCATTTCTCAGCCACGATCCGGGTCTCAATTCCGGCTTCATGATTGCCGAGGTCACGACCGCAGCGTTGATGAGTGAAAACAAACATCTGGCCAATCCCTGTTCAACCGATTCAACCCCGACCAGCGCCAATCAGGAAGATCACGTCTCGATGGCCGCTCACGCTGCCCGCAGACTGGGGCCGATGAATGACAATCTCACCCACATCCTGGCGGTTGAGCTGCTGTGCGCCGCCCAGGGAATAGAATTTCGTGCACCGCTCAAGACAAGCAAACCACTCGCCAGGATTATCGCCCGGCTTCGCCAGGATATCCCGCCCCTGCAACAGGACCGAATATTGACACCGGATATCGAAAAGGCTGCTTCACTGATCGCCTCCGGCAGTCTCACCTGCACCTTGAACAAAGACCAATTCATCACATTGGGAGGCAGTCATGAATCCTGTTGAAGTCACAAGCGGCGAATCACCCATAATCCTCGCCATCTCCCACACCGGTTTTCACATACCGGCTGATATTGAAACCCGGCTCAACGGGGTCGGTCTCGAACTTGCCGATACCGACTGGCATGTTGAACAGCTTTACAGCGGCCTGCTGCCAGGTGCCTCCATCGTCCGCGCGATGTTTCACCGCTATGTCATTGACGCAAACCGGGGTCCTTTCGGCAACAGCCTGTATCCGGGCCAAAACACAACCGGCCTTTGTCCTTTAACCGACTTTGATGGCCGGTCAATCTACCGGCCCGGTCATGAGCCGAATGCGGCTGAAATTCAACGCCGCCTGGAAGACTTTCATGAACCTTATCACGCGGCTTTGTCGGTCGAAATAGAACAGGCAGTTCAGCGCTTTGGAGTGGCGATTGTCTATGACTGCCACTCAATTCGCTCGCGAATTTCCTATCTGTTTGAAGGCCGGTTGCCCGACCTCAACATTGGCACCAACGGGGGCATCACCTGCGACAGTGAAATCGAAAAACTGGTGTCGAATATCTGCGGTACAGCCAGCGATTTCACATCGATCACCAATGGTCGCTTTAAGGGCGGGTGGACAACAAGACTCTATGGTCAGCCCCATGAAAATGTTCACACCATCCAGATGGAACTGGCCCAGTCCACCTATATGCACGAGCATCCGCCATGGGACTACAACAAGGAAAAGGCGTCCCGCCTGCGGGAAGTCCTGTCTGAAATCCTGAATTCGCTTGAACAGCTGGCCCTGTCTGGCAATCTGTAAACAAAGGCAAACCGATGAATGATCAGCGCAAGAACACCCGCGATATTTACCCGCCGACGGGACCGGAAATCACCGCCGGGTCGTGGCTTACCGAAGCACCAATGCGGATGCTGATGAACAATCTGCACCCGGAGGTGGCTGAAAACCCGCATGAGCTTGTCGTCTATGGCGGCATTGGCCGCGCCGCCCGCACCTGGCAGGATTTTGATGCGATTGTCAGCGTGCTGAAGAGGTTGAAGGATGATGAAACCCTGCTGGTTCAGTCCGGCAAACCGGTTGGCGTATTCAAGACCCATGCCGATGCGCCACGGGTGCTGATTGCCAATTCAAATCTTGTGCCGCATTGGGCCACCTGGGATCATTTCAACGTACTCGACCGCAAGGGCCTTGCGATGTATGGCCAGATGACCGCCGGATCGTGGATTTATATCGGCACGCAGGGCATAGTTCAGGGCACCTACGAAACCTTTGTCGAGGCCGGTCGCCAGCATTATGACGGCAATCTTGAAGGCCGCTGGATATTGACCGCCGGTCTTGGCGGCATGGGCGGCGCCCAGCCACTGGCAGCGGTGATGGCCGGAGCCTGTTGTCTGGCGGTTGAATGCGACCCGTCAAGGATTGAGGCCCGCCTGCGCACCAGATATCTTGATGAACAGACAGATAATCTGGATGAGGCACTGGCAATGATTGAAGGATGGACCAAAGCGGGAGTGGCAAAATCTGTCGGTCTTCTTGCAAACGCCGCCGATATTTTCCCGGAGCTTGCAAGCCGCGGGATCAAACCGGATATGGTAACCGACCAGACTTCCGCCCACGACCCGATCAACGGCTATTTGCCCAAAGGCTGGAGCCTCGGTGAATGGCGCGAGAAGCGTGAAAATGACCCGCAGGCGGTGGAAATGGCTGCCCGCGCCTCAATGAAAATTCATGTGGCAGCAATGGTCGAATTCTGGAACCGGGGGATACCGACCCTCGACTATGGCAACAACATCCGCCAGGTGGCGCTGGAAGAAGGGCTGGAAAACGCCTTTGCATTTCCGGGTTTTGTCCCGGCCTATATCAGACCGCTGTTCTGTCGTGGCATTGGTCCGTTTCGCTGGTGCGCGCTTTCGGGTGATCCGGAA
>JAAEUB010000284.1 GCA_024227755.1 Paracoccaceae bacterium
CGCCCGTCCGCCTGTAACTCGGCCAATATCATGCGGTCGATCTGGTCAAGTTTGCTCATCGGCATTGAAGGTCCTTCCGTAAGTTGCGCGAAACTTATTCCCTCACGCAGCGATGCGCAATATTATTTCGTGCCCGCGCAATATTCTTTTTCACGTAGGCTTGCCCCACACAGCATGTCGCAGGGGGTTTTCGTGCCCGTCTCGGCAGCCTATATCGAAGGCAACATAGCTTTTCAGGGGAAAACCCATGTCTGATACTACACGCCATACAAAAGTCCTGATCATCGGATCAGGCCCGGCAGGTTACACCGCCGGCATCTATGCCAGCCGCGCCATGATGGAGCCGATCCTTGTGCAGGGGTTGGAGCCCGGCGGCCAGTTGACCACCACAACCGAGGTTGAGAATTACCCGGGCTTCAGTGAAATTCAGGGGCCTGAACTAATGATGAACATGGAAGCGCATGCCAAGGCGGCTGGGACCGAGATTATTTCCGACATCATTACCGATCTGGACATGTCCAAGCGGCCTTTCACCGCCAAA
>JAAEUB010000285.1 GCA_024227755.1 Paracoccaceae bacterium
CAAAGCCTGCTCCATCAACGGCAAAGCCTGATCAAACAGCTTCTGGTTTGCATAGAACACCGCAAGGTTGTTGAGGCTGGTGGCATAGTCGGGATGGTCCTTGCCCAGCGTCGCCGCAGTGATCGCCATATCCTCGCGCTGCAATGGCTCGGCCTCATCATAACGCCCGGTGGCCTTGAGCAACGCAGCATGATCATTAAGTGCTTTTGCAAGCACCTGTTGGTCATCACCTTTTCGCGCCATTTCCAGCGCCTGTTCACCAAAGCGAAACGCCGCCGGATAATCACCCGAGCGATGCGCAAATTCCCGCGCTTTGAACAAGTTACCCAAATCCTGCTGCAGCCCGGCAGCGCGGGCGTAATGCCCGGCAGCATCGGCCCAGCGCACCTCGCCCTCGGCAATTTCCCCACGGGCAAAAGCAGCGCGGGCAACACTTTCAACCGCCAAAGCCTCACGCGCCTCAATCTCGGCAAAGAGATCGTCGGCCAGGGATGTGTCGCCTGCATGCAAGGCAGCACGCGCCGCTTCCAGCTTGTCGCCACCCACCTGATTGCCATCGCGATCCAGCCGGGCCTCAAGATCAACAATGCGTGCCTGCGCTTCTTTCAGGGCCTTGTCGGGATTGGCAATCTGGCTTTCCAAATCCGCGATCCGGGCACGAAGCTGGGTTTGCCCCTCACTATCAGCCGTTGAAAGCTCGTCCATCAACTCAGCCTTCAGCTCTTTTCGGATACGAATAAAATCTGCGATTGTCAGTTTTGGGCCATCCGCCGGGCGCTCTGGATTCAAGACGTTCAGGGTTTCCGGTGAAAGATCGACGGTTTCATTTTTTTTGAAACGCGCTGCTATGGATCGGAAGGGTTTAAACACAGTTTCAACAATTGCGGTTGCCGCCGCCGCACCGCCCAGCACCACAGCATTGTCAGCAAGAAAGGCTACAATCACTTCCCACATAACTCCTCCACCTCAACACCCCCATTAACCACCTTTCGCCTCAAGGTGGCAACAGCATTGCGAGGAATGGGTTGCGCCGCTCAGCGCACCTTCAGCGTCGCCAGACCGACCAGCGCCAGGATCAGGCTGATAATCCAAAAGCGGATGACGATCTGTGATTCCGACCAGCCGCGTTTTTCAAAGTGGTGATGAATAGGCGCCATTAAAAACACCCGTTTGCCGGTGCGTTTGAAGTAAAGCACCTGGATGATCACGCTCATGGTCTCGACGACAAACAAACCGCCAACGATTGCCAGCACAATCTCGTGCTTGATCGCCACCGCGATGGCACCCAGCGCGCCGCCCAAGGCCAGCGACCCGGTGTCGCCCATGAAGACCGCGGCGGGGGGGGCGTTGTACCACAGAAAACCCAGACCTCCGCCGATCAGCCCTGCTGAAAATATGAAAATCTCGCCGGTGCCCGGCACGTAATGGACATCAAGGTATTCGGTGAAATCGACCCGGCCCACCGCATAGGCGATCACGCCCAGTGTGCCCGCCGCAATCATCACCGGCATGATCGCCAGCCCATCCAGCCCATCGGTCATATTGACCGAATTGGCGGACCCGACGATGACGATGACCACGAAGGGAATGAAGAAATAGCCCAGATTGATCAGCGTATCCTTGAAAACCGGCAGCGCCAGCTGCCCTGACAGCGCCTCGGGATGCGCGCGCGTCAGCGCCCAGGCGGCGATCACCGCAACAATGGCCTCAAGCAGCAGCCTGATCCGCCCCGAAAGACCCGAGTAATTGTTGTTAGCCCTGATCTTAGAGTAATCGTCCAAAAACCCGATCAGACCGAAACTTAAGGTCACGCCAAGCACGACCCAGACATATGGGTTATCCCACCGGGCCCATAACAGGGTTGAGACGCTCACCGCCCCAAGGACCAAGACGCCGCCCATTGTCGGTGTGCCTGCTTTGTCTAGAATGTGACTCTCGGGGCCGTCATCACGAATTGGTTGGCCGTTTTTCTGCTTTCTTTTCAACAGATTGATCAAAGGCCTGCCAAACAGGAAACCAAATATCAGGGCCGTAAAAAACGCTCCGCCCGAGCGGAAGGTGATGTACCGAAACAGGTTGTAAAAATCCCCGCCATCGGAAAACTCGGTAAGCCAGTAAAGCATTCAGATAATCCCTCGCGTCCTAGTGCTAAGCGGATGGCCCAATTTGCGGATAGCGTCAACCACAAGGCTGACCTTTGAACCTTTTGAACCTTTGACCAGCACCACATCCCCGGCCCCGATCAACGCCCCTATTTGGGCAGCCATTTCTTCGGCACTTTCGAACCAAAGCCCCTGCCGGTGCCCGTCTGACACCTGCCAAAGCCCCTGCATCAGCGGCCCGACGCAATGGATCTGATCAACCTTTGCCATCCAGCTTAATTCCGCCAGAGCCTCGTGCATCTCACCGCTTTCGCTTCCCAGTTCCAGCATATCGCCCAGCACAGCAATGCGCCTTCCCGGTCCGGTTCCACCGGCACGCGCGCCGGGTTCGCTTGTGGCCAGAACCTCCAAAGCTGCAGCCACCGAGGTCGGGTTGGCGTTATAGGCATCGTCAAAAAGCGTAAGGAAAAGCCCCTCGACCGGGTCCAGCATCACCTGTTCCGATGTGCCGCGCCCCTCATGTGGCAGCCAAAGGGTCAGGTCGCGCGCGGCCAGTGTTACATCCGCCCCAACGGCTTCGACCACAGCCAGTACACCAAGCGCATTGGTGGCAAAATGGCGTCCTGGGCTGGACAGTTTGACAAGCTGCACGCCGCCCGGCAACGCGACTTGCATGATCGTGGCATCGGCGGTTAAATCGACCCGCATCAGGCGGTGGCTGTTATCCTCATTGGCGCCGAAGGTCAGGCATTTCACCTTCCCCGCAGCGTGTCGCAATAATGCGCTGGTTGGCAGATCACCGTTGACCACTGCCACCCCTTCAGGCTCCAACCCCTGAAAGATCGCGGCCTTTTCGCGGGCAATCCCTTCGATGTCGTCAAAGGCTTCAAGATGCGCCGCGGCGACATTGGTAATCATTGCCACATGCGGTCGCGCCAGACAGGCCAGAGGCGCAATTTCGCCAGGATGGTTCATACCAATCTCGATCACCGCAAATTCAGTGTCCGCCGACATCCGGGCCAGCGTCAGTGGCACGCCCCAATGGTTGTTATAGCTTGCTTCGGCTGCATGCACCCGGCCCTGTCGCCCAAGCACCACCCGCAACATTTCCTTGGTCGAGGTTTTGCCGACCGAGCCTGTGACCGCCACGACCCGTGCTTGACTGCGTGCCCGTCCCGCCTGCCCCAAAGCCTCAAGCGCGGCCAGAACATCCGGCACGATCAACAAAGGCGCGTCCTTGCTGACGCCATCAGGTACGCGCGACACCAAAGCCGCCCCCGCACCCTTCTCCAACGCCTGCGCCACGAAATCATGGCCGTCACGGACATCTTTCAGGGCCACAAACATGTCACCCGGTTCCAGCGTCCTTGTGTCAATGGAAACGCCCGTCACAGCCCAATCGCCGTGCGCCTCGCCGCCGGTGGCTAGCACCGCTTCCTTTGCGCTCCACAAGCTCATGCCAACCGCCCTTCCAATGCCGCCACCGCGACACTGGCCTGCTCAACGTCATCGAATGGCAGAATGTCGTCGCCCACAACCTGCCCGGTTTCATGGCCTTTGCCGGCGATCAACAATGCGTCACCGGGTTCCAAAAGGTCGACGCCGCGCAATATTGCCTCAGCCCGGTCGCCAACCTCGTTGGCCTCGGGGCAACCCTCCAGCACCATTGCGCGGATCGCAGCAGGATCCTCAGAGCGTGGGTTGTCATCGGTAACAATCGCCACGTCCGCATGTGCTGCTGCAGCCTGCCCCATAAGCACCCGCTTGGCTGTGTCACGATCACCACCAGCCCCAAAGACCACAATTATCCGCCCCAATACATGTGGCCTCATCGCCTGCAAAGCAGTGGCCAGCGCGTCGGGTGTATGGGCATAGTCGACGAATACCGCCGCGCCGTTTTCACGGGTTGCCGCCAGTTGCATGCGCCCGCGCACGGTAACAAGCTGATCAAAGGTTTCAAACACCGCCGCAGGCTCGGCCCCGGTGGCAATCGCCAGACCGGCGGCCAAAAGCACGTTTTCCGCCTGAAACCCGCCAATCAGGTTCAAACGGGTTGTAAAGGCCTTGCCTTTCCAGTGAAAGCGCAGCTCTTGCCCGGTATTGCCATATCGCAGATTGGCTATGCGCAGGTCGGCGCTATATTCGCTGCCAACCGTGATAACGTGACAGCCCCGATCATCCGCAAGTTCAACCACCAGCGGTCCCTTGGGATCATCAATGTTCACAACCGCCGTGGCGGTATCGGACAAAACCCGTGTGAACAGCCCGGCCTTGGCGTTGAAATACTCCTCAAACCCATCATGATAATCCAGATGATCCTGAGTGAAATTGGTGAACCCGGCGGCACGCAGATGCACCCCGTCAAGGCGGCATTGCGCCAGACCATGACTTGAGGCCTCCATCGCGCCGTGGGTTATTCCCGCCCCGGCCATATCCGCCAGCAACCGGTGCAAGGTTATCGGCTCAGGCGTCGTATAAGCCAGCGGCGCAGTATATGCACCTTCGACCCCGGTTGTGCCCAGATTGGCAGCTTCATATCCCAGCTCCGCCCAAATCTGCCGGGTAAATGCCGCGACCGAGGTTTTACCGTTGGTGCCGGTTACCGCCACCATTACCTCGGGCTGGGCTCCTGACCAAAGCGCTGCTGCATAGGCCAATGCCTGGCGCGGATCCTCAACGACGACCAATGCGACCCCGACCGCCTCCAGCTCATCCTTGGCAATGCGCGCGCCTTCACGGTCTGTCAACACCGCCGCCGCGCCCATGCGCAAGGCGTATTTGATAAACTCGCCGCCATGAACCTGGGTACCGGGCAAAGCGGCAAACAGATGGCCGGGCTTCACATGTCGGCTGTCCACTGAAAGACCCGTAATTTCGGCATCCTGCCCGCCACGCGCGCGCAGACCCAACTGGTCCAGAGATTTTGTTTTTTCGCGCTCTGCCATATCCCCGCCTGCCTTAGTTCGAGGAGAGTGTTACGCCACTTGGCCCCCGAAGTGCAATCTCGGGTCTTAAGCCTAAAAGCGGGGCGGCGCGGCGAATGATCTCGGCCGCCACAGGAACAGCCGTCCAGCCCGCCGTGCGCCGCATTTCACCCGAGGCATAAATTTCAGGTTCGTCCAAGGTCACCACCAGCACGTAACGCGGGTCGTTTGCCGGAAAAACGCTGGCGAAAGTGGCAATGACCTTGTCGTCATAATATCCGCCACTGGGCTTGGGTTTATCCGCCGATCCGGTCTTTCCGCCTACCTGGTAGCCCTGTACTTCGCCAAAGCTGGCAGTGCCACGCACCACGACCTGACGCAGAAGATCACGGGCCATAGCCGACACTTCGGATGAGATTACCCGCGGGCCGCGCGCCGGGGCCTTGGTGCGCAATATCGTCGGCGTCACCAATGTTCCGCCGTTCAACAGTGACGCATAGGCTCTTGCCAAGTGCAACGGCGACGCGGATAGGCCGTGGCCGTAAGATACTGTCATTGTTGATAATTCTGACCAATTCGGTGGAGTCAGCGGGCGCGCGCCGGGGGCTTCGACCATTTCCAGACTGGTTGGCTCAAGCAAACCAAGGGCACCCAGAAACTCCTGCTGCCGTTCGGCCCCGATCTGCATCGCAATGCGCGCAGTGCCGATGTTTGAGCTTTGAACCAGCACGTCGGTCACCGATAATTCGGCACCGTAATCATGAAAATCGCGAATGCTGAAACGACCCCACTTTAACGGCCCACGCGTGTTGATCATGGTGGAAGGGTTCACCAGCCCCAGTTCAACCGCCTGACTGACCGCAAAAATCTTGAAGGTCGATCCCAGCTCATAAACCCCCTGCACCGCCCGGTTGAACAGCGGGCTGTCAGCGGCATCACCTGTCGTCAGCGGGCGAGGCCGGTCATTGGGATCAAAATCCGGCAACGAGACAAGGCTGATCACTTCACCGGTGTGAACGTCCATCAAAACCGCCGCCGCCCCCTTGGCGCTCATGATTTTCATGCCGCCGAAAAGCACCTGCTCAACCGCTGTCTGCACTGTCAGGTCCAGCGACAATTCCAGCGGAGCGCCGCCATTGGCCGGATCACGCAACCAGTCGTCAAAGCGTTTTTCAACACCGGCAACACCGATAACCTCAGCCGCTGACACCCCCTCGCGGCCAAAGCTCGCCCCACCCAGCACATGCGAGGCCAAGTGACCATTGGGATAAAGGCGCATTTCACGCGGCCCGAACATTAGCCCCGGCTCGCCAATATCATGCACCAGCTGTTGCTGCTCTGGGCTGATTTTTCGCTTTATCCACAGAAACTTGCGCGTTCCGGTAAATTGCTCCAGCAGTTTAGCTTCTTGCAGATCGGGGAAAATCTGCGCCAGTTCTCGTGCGGCCATTTCCTTGTCCACCATCATTGGTGGCTGGGCGTAAAGTGCGTGGGTTGCCAGGTTGGTGGCCAGAATACGCCCGTTACGGTCAACGATATTCGCCCGCGCGGCGGCAATAGAAGCGCCCTGGCTCTGCGCGCGCGGCTCACTTGGTTCGGACGCCGACAAAACCCCCATACGCATGCCAACCACGATGAAGGCACACAAGAACAATCCAGCCAGCACCACCAACCGACCCTCGGAACGAAGACGGGAAGTGTCGCGCATTTCCTCATGACGCTGACGCAGGTTATCGCGTTCAATCCGGTCGGGGTTTTCACCCTTTGACCGGGCTTCCAGGACGCGCGCCAACGGGCGCAAAGGTACTCTTGTCATTGGTCTGCCCCCAGTGTTGCATCCTGGGTCGCGACCACGTCAACCGCGTCTGAGATTTCCATGTTTGTCGTCATACCCGGATAGGCAATCTGATCCACGCGGCCAAACTGCTCGGGCCTGAGCGGCATCAGACCCAGCCGGTCAAAGTTGATCTCGACCAATGCGCGCAGGCGGTCGGGACGGTTAAGATATGCCCATTCAGCGTTCAACATCGCCAGTTCCTCGCGCATTTGGCCGATGTCACGCTGAAGCGCCGCGACCTCGCCCATTGCTGACTTTGTCCGATAGTTTTCATGGTAGGCCCAATAGGCCAGCGTCATCACAAAAACAGCCGAGAAAACATATAGAAATGAACGCATTAAACCTTATCCTTGAAGGTAATCTGAGGCAGGCCCAATTCGCCATAAGGCGCAGGTCCGGCGGGAATATCGGTACGGGTTGCGACACGCAAAATGGCGCTTCTGGAACGGGGATTTTGCGCCAGTTCGGTCTTGTCGGCGCGAATGGCACGGCGCGGGGTCAGCTTAAAGCGGACCGGTTCGGCCTGACGCTCGGGCGCATGACGCGAGCCACCGCCACCGCCTCCTGCACGGGCTTGCAAGAACCGTTTAACCACGCGGTCCTCAAGCGAATGAAAGCTTACCACTGCCAGTTTGCCGCCCGGTTTCAATGCCCTCTCGGCCGCCTCAAGACCCTTTACCAACTGGCCAAATTCGTCATTTACCGCAATACGCAGGGCCTGAAATGAACGGGTTGCCGGATGGCTTTGGCCCGGCTTGGCGCGCGGAAGGCACTTTTCGACCACGCCAGCCAGCTCAAGCGTAGTTTCAAACATTGCTTCGGCCCGCGCCCTGACAATCGCGCGGGCAATCCGACGCGAGGCACGTTCTTCGCCGTAATGATAAAGGATATCGGCCAACTGGGCCTCATCGGCGTAATTGACCAGATCAGCCGCACTTGGTCCTGACTGGCTCATCCGCATATCAAGGGGGCCGTCTTTCATAAAACTGAAACCGCGCTCGGCCTGATCAAGCTGCATCGAGCTGACGCCAAGATCCAGCACAACACCGTCCAGAGGCACGCCTGCCAACGTGTCCATATCGGAAAATGTGCCTTCCTTAAGCACTAGCCTGTCACCATAATCGCCGGCCCATTCGGCGCACATGCGAAAAACCGTCGGGTCGCGGTCAACGCCGATAACCCGCTCTGCCCCGGCCTCAAGCAATCCGCGCGCATATCCACCGGCCCCGAATGTACCGTCCAGCCACAGGCCGGTAACCGGCGCGACGGCGGCCAGCAACGGGCGCAATAGAACGGGGATATGCGGGGCTTGGTCCGGGGAAACGCGGGCAGAGGCTGCCATCGTTAGCCCCCTTGGTTGCTGTGGAGCAATGAAAGGGGGTCGAAGTCCTCTGGCTGATCTTCCAGCCAGGCCTCGGTACGCTGGGTTTCAACCGCGTCGTACGTTTCGGGCTTCCAGATCTGAAAAGTGTCACCGGTGGCGATAAAGAAGGCCTCTTTGTCCAAGCCAATTTTCTGGCGAAGCTTGGCAGGCAGAACCAGTCGCCCGGTTTCGTCAACATTGGTCGGGAAAGATTGCCCGTTGATAAGACGCTCCAGCATGCGCCGTTCAACCGAACCGCGCTGCATATTAGCGATCTGTGCGTCCACTTCGTCAATCGCTTCAATGGTATAACATTCAAGGAACTTGCGGCGGTGGTCACCGTAAACAATCACAAGGTTGGGATTCAGGCCATCATGCCAGTCAGGATCGCCCGCCTGAAGCACACGGCGAAACAGGGCCGGGATTGACACCCTGCCCTTTGCGTCCACCTTATGGTGGCTTTCACCTCTGAACCTGCGTGCCACGCGCCCGGCTCCCTTAACTGTCCCTCGCGCCACATTTGGCGCCTTGAAATGGAAACGGCGGGTTGATCTGCTGCCACTGATCAACCCGCCGCCCATGTCCCCGTGATCGGGGTGTCCAGCTGCGCGCGCCACCTGGGGGGATGTCTGCTCGCCCGCGCGCCGGATCTCTTGGTTCGATGAAAGCGGGTGCCTGTATGAAACCTGACTTGGGAGTTTGAGGTCTTATCGCCTCGTTGTCCCCGTTCTCATCGTAGGTTCATGAATAGTCTGGGAAAGCATGGGAAGCAACAGTTTTTTACGGGAACTCGTTAACCAGAAGACCGTAATGGCCTTGTTTCACAGAGGTTCTGGCAAAAATGGCACACAGAATGCCCGATACCTAGCGTGAAATCCATGTCAGCCAACTAAATGTAGTGAAAATGAGGGAATAACGTAGATTTCCCCTAAAATCCCAATTTTCTCACTCCGCATGGTAAAAACCGGCAGCATGTGCCCAAGTTCCAAGGAAAACGAGGGGTTTTTGATCCATTCCCATGCTTGATTCGTCCAAAATTGCCGCCGGCCCGGACAGTGCCGGGCCAAAACATGGCGTTTCCCATAAAGTCCCGCGGTTTGTGGTTTATGCTATTCCGGCTTTGACCATTTCCGCCGCCAGCAGATTATACGCTTCGGCCATCGGCCCGTCGCCCAAAGCAATCGGCTTGCCTTCGTCACCTGCCAGCCGCACATCAACCGAAAGCGGGATTTCACCAAGAAACGGCAGGCCGCGCTTTTCAGCCTCGGTGCGCACACCGCCCTGACCAAAGATATGATCCTCATGGCCGCATTGGGGGCAGACATACATCGACATGTTCTCAACCAGCCCCAGTATCGGCACGTCGACCTTGTTGAACATGTCAATCGCCTTGACCGCGTCCAGCAGCGCGACGTCCTGCGGTGTCGAGACAATCAGCGCACCGGTCAGATCGACGTTCTGGCTGAGCGAAAGCTGCACGTCACCAGTGCCCGGCGGTAAATCGAGGATCAGCACATCCAGCTTGCCCCAGTTCACCTTGAACAAAAGCTGTTGCAAAGCGCCGGTCAGCATCGGCCCACGCCAGACCACCGCCTGACCCGGATCTGTCAGCAATCCGATCGAGATCAGCTTGACCCCATGGACATCAACCGCATCCATGGTTTTGCCATCGCGTGATCCCGGTTGCTGCATGGTCCCCATCATCCGCGGCTGGCTGGGTCCGAAAATATCGGCGTCAAGCAGGCCAACCCGGCGCCCGGCCTTGGCCAGCGCCACGGCAAGGTTAGAGCTTAGCGTCGATTTGCCGACCCCGCCCTTGCCCGAGGCTATGGCGATCACCCGGTCCACTCCGGGTATCACCTGCGGGCCGTCTTGCTTGGTCGGGTGTTGACCGATGGTCAGCTTCGGCGGCTCACCGCCGTTCGATGCCGGGGCTTTAGCCTGAGTACCAGCGGCCGGGCCATGGGCAGTCAGGATCACCGACACGCTTTCCACCCCGTCAAGGGCTGCAATGGCAGCCTCGGCGGCATGGCGCTGTGCTTCCATTCCGGCGGCTTGTTCGGGGCTTTCAGCCTCGATCACAAAGGATACCCGCCCGCCGTTTATTGTCAGCGCCCGGATCATATCGCGCGAGGCGAGGTTGCCGCCATTAGGCAGGGCCACGCTCGAAAGCACCGCCATTATCGTATCATTTGTCTGGGTCATACCCGTCTCCGTTCGCACATTTTGTTTCGCCCGCATTACTTGCCTCTTTTTGTCGGCTTTACAAGAGGAACAGGTGTCGCGCCCCTGATTTGGCTCGGGCTAAGAAATAGGTCAGCATTACGTATGCATTTTCTGCATAGCGGCATTTCGCTTTTCGGGTGTTGTGCATTCGCAGCATAAGCATATTTCTGTCGGGCAAGCAGCAAGACTGACTTGACGACATCACAGCGGGGCATCGGCCCCAGAAGCAAGGAACTAAGAAAATGGCATTCATCAGCGACATCCGCGGTTATGAAACCACATTGATCAGCCGCATGGTATCAACATTTCGCTCGGCAGCCGAAGCATACGAAAACCGCCGCCGGTTTGAAGTGACCGTGCGTGAACTGAACGCGCTGGACACACACACACTGGACGATCTTGGCATTGGCCGTGGCCAAATCCGCGATGCAGCCTTCCAGGCCGTTTACGGAAACTAAAGCCAATACCTACGGAACACAGGCCGCTCCCCTCCCTGAGCAGCCTGATAACGCGGCGGGGTCTTCCTCCTCCCTGACCCTGCCGCACAATACTTCGCTGAAGGCTCTCTCCTCCCGAAGCCGGACGCAAAAGAAACGGCGGTGCCCCCTCCCAGCACCAGCCAAA
>JAAEUB010000286.1 GCA_024227755.1 Paracoccaceae bacterium
AATTGGATCATCATCTTCATCGACCGGCGGGATTGCGAGTGCCACCAGCCACGGCCCGACCTGGTAACCAGCCAATGTGAAAACGGTCGGGTCGCTTCCCTCTGTCTTTTGCAGACCCTCGGTTTTCATCCAGCCCACGAATGTCACCACGCAGATCAGCGCGGCCATCTGTGTAAAGTTCTGTCCGGTGTAGCCAATGATGGGCAGCGCTTTCAGACGGAACGCAGCTGCGTTCAGACTGGCGAAAGTCACATAGACCGATACGACGAAAGCCAGACCGATGACCAGCGTGTTCTGCCATTCATGCGCTGGCCAGTAGCGCCACCAGAATCCGCCGATCACAGCCGGGCCGGCCAGAAACACCAGCACGAAGGTCACAAGCACTGAAAGCAGCCGCAGACCGTGGTTGCGGGCAGCGGCATCGAATCGGAGCATCAAACCCATGTCGTTGATCAGCCAAGGTGTGATGTGATCAGAAAGCGGTGTGCCCGCGATGCTGGCTGGCGGCACGCGCAGGGCGTGCCAGAGCTTCATCAGGTGAAAATGCAGGTAAGCGTAAAGCGCGGTGCCGAGTAGGGGGGCGAAGATGAAGAATTCGCGTGTCGGGATCGCCACGTTGATCAACGGCAGTTGCGTCTGACGCGAGGGCAAGAAAAAGTCGGCATCCTCCACCCCCAGCAGCGTCACACCCACAAACGCCAGATACCCCAGCAAACTCAGCCACGTCGCCCGCGCGGTTTTGCTCAGTTCATTGATGCGAGCGATCCGGGCGGCTGTGTCGTCGCCCGCTTCGCCGCCGTTCTTATCATTGGAAACACCCGTCCGCCGCCGCTCACGCCACGGCGGCCTGTAATCACCAAACTGCTTATATCTCTTGGCCATCGGGCATATGAACAATCGCTGAAATCACCCCGATGCTACGCCACAGCACCGCATTCAGGCAAGTTTCCTGCAAATTCACCACCCAAATCAAAAAAGGGGCCAGCCAACCGGCCAGCCCCATCAAACCCATGTTTTCAGCTGTCGCGCCCTAGGTCCCGCTCGCCGGATCGTCGCAGTTGCCGACAAACTCGTCATAGCGGATGCGCAGCCAGTTCGGCACTTCGGTCGGGGCCATTTCTGCCAGTTTCACCTGGCTTTGCGCCAGAATCTCGCGCGATTTGCTGTCCTCAACCATCGCCAGGCGGTCACCCTCGGGGAAGATATTATCATACAATATCAACGCGATCAGGACCAAAAGTAAACCACGTGCGACGCCAAACAGGAATCCGAGCCCCTGATCTATCGCACCCACCGCCGACCTTTGCACCATGCCCGAAAACAGCGGCGTGAAGATTGACACGATGATCAGCGCCACCGCAAACACCAACGCAAAGGCGACGATCAGCGACAGAATGCAGGAATCACCGATGATATCGCTCAGTACCGGGATTTCCTTGATCAGCGGCTCCACCTGCGGGGTCAGCACATAGGCAACAATCGCCGCCGCGATCCATCCGACGATGGACAGTATTTCGCGCACCAAACCGCGGGAATAGGCCAAAATGGCCGAAATCAGCACGACGACTGCAACACCGCCGTCAACAATTGTGAAACCTTCCATACCTACCTCTAACTTCTGGAACGCTATGCGTTATTCCTGATCCAGATTTGACCGTCTTGCGTCGGCACCTGCTTTTGTTGTTACAGCGCCATGCGCTTCATTGCTGTCAGCAATAAACCGCGTAACGCCCTACGCCTCAATATCACCAAAACAGGTGGTGATAAATTCGCCTATATCATTCACTTTTTTGATCGTCATGCCAGAGTTGCCGTTAATTTTCATTCGTGATGGTGCAAATGCGCAATTAAATCCCAGTTTCTGAGCTTCTTTCAAGCGGGCTTCCGCCTGAGAAATCGGGCGTAACGCACCGGAAAGGCTGATTTCTCCGAACACAACCGTATCTCCGTTCAAACTCACATCCTGTCGTGCCGAGATCAACGCTGCGGCAACGGCAAGATCGGCTGCGGGCTCACTGATGCGCAGGCCCCCGGCGATGTTGAGATAAACATCCATTCCGGCAAAACTAAGACCACAGCGGGACTCCAGTACCGCAAGGATCATTGCCAGCCGCCCGCTGTCCCAGCCCACCACCGTGCGTCGGGCGTTGGCCAGAGCGGATTGCGCCACCAGCGCCTGAATTTCCATCAGAACCGGGCGGGTTCCCTCGATCCCGGCAAAAACCACAGAACCGGGCGCCGGGTTCTCGCGTTC
>JAAEUB010000287.1 GCA_024227755.1 Paracoccaceae bacterium
GGTCGCTCCAGGCGACGTCAAAGCCGCAGTTGCTAGGTTTCAGCGGAGCAATTGGGATACCGTGCTGTTCAAGCAGAGGCACCCATGCACCGTCGGAACCGAGCTTTGCCCAACTGCCGCCGCCCAATGCGAGAATGGTTGCATCTGGGGAAATGGTTTTTTCACCATCAGGCATTTCAAATTGGAGTGCGCCTGCATCATTCCAGCCAGACCAGCGGTGGCGAAAATGGAAGGTGACGCCATCGTTGCGGAGCCGTTGCAGCCATGCGCGGAGAAGTGGTGCGGCCTTCATATCGGAGGGGAAGATGCGGCCAGATGAGCCGACAAAGGTATCGAAGCCTAGATCTTTAACCCATTGGCGGATGTGGGTGGGGCCAAATTCGTCCAGAAGCGGCGCGATTTGTGGTTGACGTGTGCCATAGCGGGAGAGGAACGGCTCGATTGGTTCGGAGTGGGTAATGTTGAGACCCCCTTTACCTGCGATCAGGAATTTGCGTCCGGCAGAGGGCATGGCGTCGTAGACATTGACATGGATGTTGGCTTGGCTTAAGACTTCGGCGGCCATTAA
>JAAEUB010000288.1 GCA_024227755.1 Paracoccaceae bacterium
CTTTAATGGTCCACCGTTCCAAAAGGCACCTAGGTCGCGCCCGGCGCTGTACATTTTGTCATGCTCGGGCGAATAGACGATAGCAGCGGTAATCTGTCCTAATTCGGACACTGCCAGCGAATGGGCCCATGTCGGGCTACCATCGATGAAGGCACGGGTGCCGTCTATCGGATCCACGATGAAAACCTTTTCCCGGTCAAGACGTGTGGAATTGTCCTCGGTTTCCTCTGACAGCCAGCCATAATCGGGCCGCGAGGCCAGTAATTCCTCACGCAGCATTGTATCAACGGCGATATCGGCCTCGGTTACCGGGCCTGCGCCACCGGGCTTGTCCCAGACCTCGGGTGAAGCTTTGAAATGCCTGCACGCTATGACCCCTGCCGCCGCCGCTGCATCCATCAGAAGGGAAAGATCGTCAGGCACCGGCAAGCACCATGGCATCAATCAGGATCGAAGGCACACGGCGGCCCACATGATCCTTGGCGTCATTTGCAGGTAGGATACGGCCCAGCATGTCACGCAGGTTCCCGGCAATCGTGCATTCGTTGACCGGATATGCCACCTGTCCGTTTTCCACCCAGAACCCTGACGCACCGCGTGAGTATTCGCCTGTTGTCGGGTTGATTGTCGAGCCGATCAGCGACGTGATCATAAGGCCGGTGCCCATATCGGCGATCAGTTCGTCGCGACTGGCCGCGCCCGGTGTCAGGGTCACGTTCGAGATCGAGGGCGAGGGTGGCGACGAGGTGCCGCGCGATGCGTTGGCGGTGCTCTGCATCCCCAGTTGACGTGCGGTGGCAAGATCCAAGGTCCAGCCGGTGAGTATTCCGTTATCCACGATCAGGCGGCCTTGCGTTGCCAACCCTTCGCCGTCGAAGGGGCGCGAGCCGGAAATGCGTGCCCGGTGGGGTTCTTCGGTCAATGACAGCCCTTGGGGCAGGACCCGTTCACCAAGAGCGTCGCGCAGCCACGATGATCCGCGCACAATTGTACTGCCGTTGATGGCGACCAGAAGGTGACCGATCAGACTGGCCGAGATACGCCGGTCGAACAGCACCGGATATTTGCCCGAGGGTGGTTGCTTTGCGCCCGCAAGGGCCGCCGCGCGTTCCCCTGCCTCGCGACCAATCATGTCCGCAGAGGGCAGGTCGGCCTGAAAAGTTCGCGATTCGGCCTTATAGTCACGCTCCATCCCAGTACCCTCGCCGGAAATGGCGACCGCATAGGTGCTTCGGCTGGTGCGATCGTAACCGCCGGAAAACCCATTGCTGGCGGCAAGATGTATGCGGCTGCTGCCATATCCTGCCGAAGCTGACTGCACCTGGCTGACGCCCGAAACGGCCAGGGCTGCGTCCTCTGCGCGCTTTGCGTCATCCTCTAATGCTGCGGGGTCAGGTTCTGGGGTCGGATCAGCCAGTTCCAGCGCAGCAAGATCCCAGCCCGACGCAAGCTGGTCAGGGTCTGCCAGACCAATATGGGGATCCTCGGGCGCTTCGCGCGCCATTGCCACGGCGCGCTCGGCCATGGTTGTGATGGTGGCTGATGAGCGATCCGAGGCCGAGACATTCGCCTGCCTTTGGCCAACCATGACCCGCAGGCCCAGATCAATCCCTTCCGAGCGTTCCGCGTGTTCCAGCTTGCCGTTCAGCACGTCGATGGAAAGCGACGTGCCCTCGGCCACCAAGGCATCGGCGGCGTCTGCCCCGGCTTTGCTGGCGGCATCCAAAAGTTGCTGGGTCAGGCTTTCGAGCGCGTCACTCATGCAAGGGTTCCTTTTCAAGCTGCGTCAGAGAGGTAATCTTCCCGACCATGTGCTGCAAGCGCCCGGTTGTTTTAAATGCCACTAAACTGGCATGAAAAAACCGCCCGAGGCTGACCCCGGGCGGTCTATTTGGTTTCATATTGTCCTATTGCAGACGTTGGCCATTGGCAAAGATCTGGCCGTCGCTCTTGACTTCGATGGTTGAAAGCACGGTATCTTCGCCGTCACCCGGACGACCAAACAAGCCCATCATCATCCGTGCGCCCATGGCGTCGTCATTGCTCATCAACCCCATGGCGATCAGCGTATCCATCAGACCGTTGGCACCAACCAGTTTCAGGTCAACCGAACCGTCGGGAGCAGGCAGGCCATCAAAGGTCTCCAGATCGTCATTGTTGAACGTGAAGGCACCGGCACCGGTCAGGTCGACCCCGGCCATGCTGACATTCAGGTCTTTCAGCTCAAGCGAATGCAGCTCGCCCGGCATTTCCGCGCCAGCCAAAGCTTCGGCCTGTGCAGGGTCCATGATGTCGACTAACCAATTTGCTTTCCCGGCCAGATCAACAATTAAAGTCGCCGGGTCATGTGGCAGAGCACCCGTCGGGTCCAGCATTCCCCAGATCATTGGGTCCGGTGCCAGGCCGATGATTTTTGTCAGCATCGAGAAGTCCTGTGCAGCTTCGGATTTTGCAATCGGCATCGACAAGTCAAAGGCCATTTCGTCCGCCGTCAGGTTGATCGGAAGCGGAATGTCGGAACCCATCAGCGACATGGCCATCCCGGTTGCGCCAAAACCATAACGCATATGGTCAGCGTCCATCGCAAAGGCGAAATTTGTGCCACCTGATGTTGAGTTTCCGGCAGCGTTATCGCCCTCATCATTGAATGAGAATTGCGACGAACCGGCACCGGTAGTAAGCAAGCCTTCGACCGCAAAGCCCGCTTTCAGGGCGGCGGCAATATCCTCCATGTCCATTTCCAGCGGCAAAGTGGTGCTGGCGGACATGTTCAGATCGGTTGTCTGGCCTTTCGCCAGAAAGCTGCCTTCACCTTCCGGGTCAACAATAGCAACGTCGTAAGACATGGTTGCGGCAATGATATTCTGTGCGACAGAACGCAGGTTGCCGTCTTTCGTGACCGAGTTCCCGACCAGATTGGTCATGGCAAATTCCATTTTGGCGGCACCTGTGGGTTCGCCGTCCACCACCAGGGATGCAAGGCGCAGGATGGCCTCGGCGGCGGTATATGAAACGGTCATGTCATCAACCGAACCCGAGGCAACCATGGCAAGCCCGGTCGTGGCATATTCCAGACCGATATCCACCTCTTCGTCATCTTCATCCGTCGGGACGACGTGCACATTCATCGGATAGACCGCAGGCAATGAGATCAGAACAGTCCCGTCGCCCTGATCGGTAAAGCCCATATCGCCAAGGCTGAAGTCAAGTGCGCCTGCGTCTTCCGGCAAGGCCATTTTCGCCGAGAGACCCGATACAGTCAGGGTGCCCCCGGACATTGTTTCATCCGCCGAAATCTCATAGCCATAGTTTTCCAAATAGCCGCGCCAGCTGCCCCAAACCTCTTGGGGGGACACATCAGCAAAGCTTGAAGTTGTGGTCAGTAACGCGGCGATCAGGGCGCCGCCGCCCAATGAATAGCGGGTGTTCATGATAAACCTTTATCTGTTAAACGAGTGCAATAAACATGCACCTGCAGGGTCTTTTGATCAAGGGCTGACATCTCAAGCAAGTGCGAAACGTTGAAAATTGTCAAAACAGGATGGAACGTGATGACAGATCTGGGTGGCAAAACAGTTATTATCACCGGCGCCAGTCGCGGGATTGGTGAGGCTGCGGCATTTGAATTTGTGACAGCCGGTGCAAACGTTGTGCTGCTGGCGCGCGGCGGTGAAGCGATTGGGCGAATTGCTGCCGAAATCGGTGCGCAAGCGCTGGCCATACCCTGCGATGTGGCTGACTGGGGACAGGTCAGTGGTGCTGTGGAACAGGCAGTGGCGCATTTCGGTGGGGCGGATGTTTTGATCAACAATGCCGGGGTGATCGAGCCGATTGCCAGCCTGGCGATGTCAAATCCGCAGGATTGGGGGCAGGTGATCGATATCAACCTCAAGGGCGTTTATTACGGTACGCGCGCTGTGCTTGGGCATATGCGCAAGGCAGGTGGCGGCTCAATCTTGAATATCAGTTCGGGGGCGGCGCATAACGCGCTAGAGGGCTGGAGCCATTACTGTGCCTCAAAGGCCGGGGTTCATATGCTGAACATGTGTCTGCACAAGGAAGAGGCTGGCAAAGGTATCCGTGCCATCGGCCTGTCGCCCGGCACGGTCGCGACCGAGATGCAGCGCGAAATAAAAACCTCGGGGGTGAACCCGGTGGCGGCCCTGGACTGGTCCGACCATATTCCCGCGGAGTGGGTGGCAAAGACCTTGCTTTGGATGTGCGGCCCAGATGCAGATGATTTTCTGGGGCAGGAAGTGTCCTTGCGCGAGGAAGGTATCCGCGCGCGGGTTGGGCTGACTGAATGATAGAGCTTACAAAAGAGGCGGGGCTGTGGACGGTCACACTTGCACGCCCTGACAAAGCAAACTCACTGACCAAAGCGATGCTGGAAGAGCTGGCTGAAATCTTTGATGCAGCCGGCGGGCGGGCGAAGGCGCTTATCGTGACCGGTGCGGGCAAAGTGTTTTCGGCAGGCGCTGATCTGGGCGAGGCACGCGCGGGGCTTGCAACGGACCCGGTCTGGGAACGGCTTTCAGCAAAGCTTGCCAACGCACCGTATCTGAGCATCGCGGCAATGAATGGCACACTGGCGGGCGGTGCTTTCGGCATGGCTCTGGCATGTGATCTTCGTATCACGGTGCCCTCGGCAAAGTTTTTCTATCCGGTGATGAAGCTGGGGTTCCTGCCGCAACCTTCCGACCCGGCGCGCCTGACCGCCCTGATCGGCCCTGCGCGCGCCAAAATGATCCTGATGGCCGGGCAGAAAATCGCGGCGGATGAGGCGCTGAGTTGGGGGCTGGTGGACAGGTTGGTCGAGCCTGAGGCGTTGATTGAAACCGCACGCGAACTGGCGGCCGATGCGCTTAGCGCCAGGCCCGACCATGTTGCGGCAATCAAGGCACTACATGACTAACACCGCTGATCCGCTTGATCACCACTAGCCATCCATGCCACAGGGTGAGCCTGAAATGGTGAAGTGGGTATTGGGGGGCGAATATGGAGTTCATTGAAACCGCGAAGGGATATGCCAGCGAAGGCTGGCAGCTTGCGCAGGGCTGGTTATTGTCCCCGGCCGCGTGGTCACAATTCGCCTTGTTGATATTGGCCTTTCTGGCCGCACTTTTCGCCGCGCGCCGCTTTGGCCCCATCCTGACAAAACTACTGACCCCGCCTGAAAGCCAGCAAAACATAATTACCCGCGCCCGGTTGTTTGTACTGATGTTTTTGCCCTTGTTACTTCCAGTGCTGGCCTACGCCTTCACGGCGATTGGTGAACAGGTTGTACGTTCAGTTTTTGATTCCGGCGCTGTGATTGCATTTGGCAAGCGCGTGTTCCTTTTCCTTGCCGTCCGTATTCTTGTACGCGAGATTATCAAAGACCCATTCCTGAAAATGCTGGGCAGATATGTGTTGATCCCGCTTGCGGCCTTGTACGCGCTCGGCATTCTGGACGACGGTATCGCGTGGCTGGATACCACCCGAGTTTCGATGGGCAACATCAGCTTTTCGGTTCTGGCCATTCTGCGCGGCCTGGTTGCTGGTGGTGTTCTGTTCTGGTTTGGGCGCTGGTCCAACGACCAGTCCGCCAGCTTCATCGGCCAGCAAAAAGAGCTGCGCCCTGCCACCCGCGAACTGGCCGCCAAAACCGCCGAGATTGCCATTTTCGGGGTCGCTTTCCTGCTTTTAATGAACATCATGGGCATCAGCCTGACTTCGCTTGCGGTGCTTGGCGGCGCCATCGGTGTTGGTCTGGGTTTTGGCCTGCAAAAGATCGCCTCCAACTTTATCTCCGGTGTCATCTTGTTGCTCGAAGGGCAGGCCACTGTTGGTGATTATGTTGAACTTGATGGCGGTGAGGCCGGGACCATCGTCAAAATGACGGCTCGCGCGGCAATACTAGAAAGCTTTGACGGGCGCTGGATCGTGGTCCCGAATGAAGACTTCATTACCACTCGGGTGATAAATTACTCGGATTCAGGTTCCGCCAACCGCTTTGAGGCGCCATTTTCCGTCAGCTATGACACTGACATCAACAAGGTTCCGGCACTGATCGAGGCTGCGGTGGCAAAGCTGGATTTTGTGCTGGAGGAACCCGACCGGCCTGATTGCGAGTTGCGCGGGTTTGGCGATAGCGGCGTCGATTTCGCCGTTGAGTTCTGGGCGAGCGGGCTGGACGACGGCAAGAACAAGTTCACACCAAAGGTGCTGTTCACAATCTGGAACACGCTAAAGGAAAACGATATCGAAATTCCCTATCCGCACCGGGTGGTGGAAATCAAAGGGGCGTTGCCATCATGAAACAGGCCGTCAAGCGGGCGATTGTGATCGGCGCGGGTCCGGCAGGCCTGATGGCTGCAGGAAAACTGGCAGATGCAGGGCTGGCGGTTACAATTGTGGATGCGATGCCATCCCCTGGACGCAAGTTGCTGATGGCAGGTAAATCCGGGTTGAACCTTACCAAGGATGAACCACTTGACGCTTTTGTGCGTCACTACGGTGATGCGCCCGCCTTGCGTGCTATCGTTGCCAAGTTCGGCCCAAACGCGGTTCAGGACTGGGCCCGGTATTTGGGGCAAGAGGTATTTACCGGGTCCTCCGGGCAGGTATTTCCCAAAGTCATGAAGGCATCGCCATTGCTGCGCGCCTGGCTTGCGCAGTTGGGCGGGGCTGGCGTGACCCTAAAGACCCGCCATTGCTGGACCGGCTGGGACGGGGATGCACTGTGCTTTCAAACGCCGGATGGTCCGGTTTCCCTGCCATCGGATGTCACCGTGCTGGCACTTGGCGGCGCAAGCTGGCCGCGGCTCGGTTCAACCGGGGCGTGGGTGGACATATTGCAGGCACGCGGGGTTGAGGTTACGCCTCTGCGCCCGGCGAATGCGGGAATTCACGTCAATTGGTCGCAACATATGGAGCGCCATTTCGGCACGCCGGTAAAAGCCGTGCGAACAATGGCGGGTGGCAAATCAATCCGGGGTGAGTTCGTGATTTCAAAGCGCGGGCTGGAAGGCAGCGCGATTTACGCCGTGTCCGGCAAGGTGCGTGACGGGGCAGAACTGAAGCTGGACCTGTGCCCGGACTGGAGCCTGCAGGAAGTGGCGGCCCGGCTGTCGCGTTCCCGTGGCAAAACCAGCCTGACAAATTTCCTTCGCAAAAAATTGCGGTTTGATCCAGCGCGTACGGCGTTGCTGATGGAGTTCGGACGGCCTTTGCCCGAAGGCGCGGGGCTGGCGGCCCTGGTCAAGGCATTGCCGGTAAACCATCAAGGGTTGCGACCTTTGGAAAAGGCAATATCAACGGCAGGTGGCATCGCCTTTGCCGGGCTGGATGAGGGTTTGATGTTGAAGGCGATGCCGGGGGTATTTGTCAGCGGTGAAATGCTGGATTGGGAGGCCCCAACCGGCGGCTATCTGTTGACCGCATGTCTGGCGACGGGGCTTCACGCAGGGCAGCGCGCGGCCGCATGGGCGCTTGAAAGCTCAGCCGCTTTGTAGAAACGAGCGGCGCAAGCGCTTTTGAAAGCGCTTACTCAAGGATTTTCGAAAATCCTTGGCCCGGCTTCATTTCAACGGTCTTAAAAAAATTCCTAGACCGGATCCCAGGTGAACACTTCCGAAGTACTGTCGAGGTCATAAAAATCGGACCTTAGGGCAGGGAAAGCGTGGTCCAGAACGCTGTCGACATTCCAGCCTTCGCTGCGTTGCATCGAGCGCAGGGGCCGCGATTGGCCCATCAGGAAAATCTCGTTATTGCGCACGGTGAAGATCTGACCGGTCACATCCTCAGCCACGGCCAAAGCTGTGGCCACAACCGCCACCTTGTCGGGTGTCATCTGGCGCATCCGCTCAACCCGGGCTGCTTGCTCAGGCGAGGTGATAGGGATGCTTTCGATCATTCTGCTCCAGGCAAATGGTGCGATACAGTTTGAGCGCACGTTATAGTATGCCATATCCAGCGCGATGGATTTTGATAGCCCGACGATGCCCATTTTGGCGGCGGAATAATTGGCCTGCCCCAACATCCCGATCAGACCCGACGTGGATGTCATATGAACAAAACAGCCCGAGCCTTGGGCGCGGAAGATATCGGCGGCATTGCGGCTGGTGTTAAACGCGCCTTTCAGGTGCACGGAAATGACCAGATCAAAATCCTGTTCGGTCATCTTGTGAAAGATCACGTCGCGCAGGTTGCC
>JAAEUB010000289.1 GCA_024227755.1 Paracoccaceae bacterium
ACTGGCCGTGTGGCTGACACCCCATAACTTGCCGCTTTCCAGTCAGGAAGTCGGCGCCATGGGCGGCAGCCAATATCACCCGGTTCTGAAATTCCTGGGCCTGATGCCTGCGAAAAACGCGGTGGTGAACCTGATCATCCTGGCGACCTTCTTCAGCTTCCTGCTGTACCGGCGCGGCAATATGGATGATGCGGTTTCGATCCGCAAGCAGGGTACGGGTGCGCGCATTACTATTCTGGTTGTCGGTGCCGTAGCCATCGCCATGGTCGCGCAATACGCCTGGGTTATGCTGAACCTTGATCCCGGTGAGCTGGACCTGCCAGCTGACCGGGCGCAATACATCCGCACCATCGGCTGGGCGCTGGTGGTGGAATGCGGCGTCGGGGTGATCGCCATCCTGTTGGCGCTGGTGGACCGGGGCAAGCTGGGGCAGGGGCTGTATCTGGCGGCAACCGCTCTCAACGTGACCGGCTTCCTTGGGGTCTATGGCTTTGTTGTGATGGAAAAAGCCTCGCCGGTTCTGCGCAATGTTGCGGTGTCGCAATTCCTGCAGCTGATCTCTTGCCTGATCCTGGTTTCGGTGATCGATGCGTTCCTGTTCAAACGCGCCAAATCGCTGGGGCCACTGCAATGGGGCCGGATGACGACGCGTTCGCAATACGCGCTGCTTCTGCTGACCTTTGTGATCACTATGAACATGGGGCTGATGGGCTTCATCCGCTCTGGCCTGCGCGGTGACTGGCACATTTTCGGTGTGATGCGCGATACCTCCGAATGGGCCTCGACACCAACCAACTTCGTCATGACCCAGCAAGTTAGCGGCGCGGTGCTGCTGTTCATGATCGGTTGCGCGTTTATGTTCTGGCTTGGCGGTATCGCCGCCAAGGACGAAGGGGAGTAGTGCCATGAATTCCGCTATCTCCCGGGTATTCGTCTTTTTGCTGATCGTTTTGGGGGTATACCTCTGGATCGGCTATTCAATCACCGCTTTGACCGGTGGTGGCGGTGATTCCAACGCTGTGGTTGATATTTCTCCTGAGGGTGGCGAAACCATCTACTGGGGCAAAGGCCGGTGCTATACCTGCCATTCGGTTGGCGGCCAGGGCAGTGCTGTGCGCGGCCCGAACCATGGCCAGTTTGGCGAAAAATTCCCGCTGCCGATGGGGTCACGCGCCGCCGAGAGAGCAAAGGAACGCGCCGAAAAAGAGGGTGTGGATTTCACAGCCGTTGACTACATCGTCGAAAGTATGGCGTCCCCGGGGGCTTACGTGGTCGAAGGCTACAAAAACGAGATGGCCGTGGTCTACGCGCCGCCGATTTCGCTTAACCTGAAAGAGATCAAGGCCGTGGTTGCCTATCTGATGTCACTGGGTGGCGATCTGGACATGGAGGCGATCGATACTGATCCAAGCGACGTAACAGCCAGCCTTTACTCCAAAATCTCGGCAGCAGCCGAAGCCGGTGGCGGTGATCCGGAACTGGGGGCAATCGTCTACGAAGACAACTGCATGGAATGCCACATTTTGAACGATGATGATGGTGGCGAAGTTGGCCCGGACCTGAGCGGGGTCGGGGCAACCGGGCTGGATTTTGTATCTGATTCAATCCTTTCGCCGGCGAAAGCCATTACCGAAGGCTATGAAACTTATGTTGTGATCAACAACGAAGGCCGCCAGTTCACCGGGCTTAAAACCCGCGACGAAAATGGCGAGATCGATATCACCAACGCGCTTGGCGACGTCGAGACCATCGCCAGCACAGACATCAAGGAAATCCGCGTCGATGATACGGTCAGCCTGATGCCGGACGATATTTCCGAAATTCTGACGGTCAAGGATTACCAGGACATTCTGTC
>JAAEUB010000290.1 GCA_024227755.1 Paracoccaceae bacterium
GCAGACCGCGTTTTCCCTGACCCGTCGCCTGCTGACCCAGGCCTGGAAACAGCTTGCCTGATACGAGGATCATTTCATGAGCAAAGAAAAAAGCATCAACGTCAACGTCAACGGAAAAGCCGTGGAGTTGGTCGTGCCGGCGCATCGCACCTTGCTGGAAGCGCTGCGTCACGAAAGTTTTGTCGAAATCAAATGCGGCTGCGAAAAGGGTGACTGTGGCGCCTGCGCGGTACTGCTCGACGGAGAGCCCGTCGACAGTTGCCTGACGCTGGCCTGGCATGTCGATGGTTGCGAGGTAACCACCATCAAGGGCATTGGCCAGCCGGGCAAGGCCGACCCGCTGCAAGAGGCCTTTATCGAAACCGGCGCCGCCCAGTGTGGTTACTGTACGCCGGGTATGATCGTCGCCGCAAAATCCCTGCTGACAGACAACCAGAATCCGTCACTGGCCGAGATTAAACGCGCTCTCGGTGGCAACCTGTGCCGCTGTACCGGTTATACCCGTATCTTTGAAGCCGTGCTGCTTGCGGCCAGGAAGATGCGCGAAGAAGGAGAAGCAGCATGAATCAGA
>JAAEUB010000291.1 GCA_024227755.1 Paracoccaceae bacterium
GGTACCGCCCACTGGGCCTTGTTCCCAGGCGATGGCGGTGGCTCTCTTGCCGCCCCTGTCGGACGTCATTTCAATGTGGTAGCGTTGCCCCATGCCGTGGCTTTTTTCTTTCAGACGCCCGATGCGTTCCCAAAGTTTGTCAATGCGCTTTTCGCAGCGCGGTTTGCTCAGACCGTCGTGGATTTTTTGCAGACCGGCTTCGAAACGCTCGACAAAGCGTTTGACGATGGCCCGTTCTTTCTTTTCCCGGCCTTGGGAATGGCAGTACAGGCGCACTTCTTCGCCCTTTTCATCTACCGTTTTCGACAAGCGAACGGTCTCGCCGGCAGCATTTTCAATCGCAATGGCGGCCTTAGCGTCGAATTGGCGGGTGTGTTCGCGGCTGACAACCAGGTAACGGTAGCCGTTACCGCGTAGCCATCTGAGGTTGTCCTCGCAGGACAGGCCGCGGTCCATCACAATCATCGCGCCTTTGGGCGTATTCAAGTCGTCGAGCATCCGTTCCAGCGTGTCGCCCTCGCTCACGTTTCCTTCAAAGGTTTTTGAATGGCGCACGAAGCCGCTGCCATCCAGCACCAACGCCAGCGTCACCAGCGGGCAATCCTTGCGTTTCTCCTTGGACCAACCCGGCTCGGCTTTTGGATTGTCTACGGCCTGACCTTCCATATAAGTGTTGGTTAAATCGTATAAAGTCACCGTAGTGGCCAACCCGAACAACTCGGAAACCCGCGAAAATAGATATTTTTCAAGCGATTCGCGGTGCTTTATCAAAGCGTCGGAAGCGCGATAAAGCGTCATCGACGACAGCGTCTCGAAATCCACATCCAACAATTCGCCCAGACCGCTGTGCCGGCCTAGCCAGGTGTATGTAGCCCGTTCCGAGGCCGGTTTGGCCAGGCGTCCGATAATCGAGGCTATTGCTGCGCTGCGTAGCGTCCCGGACACGCCCAGGCTTTCTAAAAGCTTTGAAAATTCAACCTGTTGCATCGACCACAAGCCAACGGATTCGACACCAACCGAGCGCGGGCGCGTCAATTCCAGCGACTCGACATCCACGTTATGCATGTCCACCGGTGGCGCGCTCGCATCGGCCGGAGACGCCACACTTTCTTGCCGCGCCAACAACTGCGCGGCACAGCGCTGCGTCTCGCGCTCCACCGCCGCTGGACAGTCTACCGGTAGCAAAGCCGCCTGACCGCTCAGAAGTCGATCGATACCGATGCATAACAATGGCCAGTACTCCTGGGCAATGGAAAAATGGCGGCCTAAATTAAGCAGGGTCGTTTGTTTGACCTTACCCCCGACACGCGTGGACTTCACCAGCCGATGGGTGTAGTAGCGTTCGCCGGTCATGGTGTTGCGAGTTTGGGTGCGACGGATGTACATGTCACCAGATTAATGCCAAGAGTAGCCTGGGACAAGATATTGATTAAAATATTATGGCACTACAAACGCATTTTTGGCAAAATTTTACGGTAGAATGCGGGGTGTAGGGTCTTTTTAGTGGAAAATTAGGGGAAGAATGTTAAAGATGGGCCAGCGTAAGGCGACCAATTCCCGGCCGTCCGCTTGAGACTACGCGCGGCCAGAACTTGTTGGTAAGGCGCTACGTTGTAGCTCGATGGGAGTTCGGCCCGGATTTGCGCATCCAACAACCGGGCGAATGTCTGAGCTGAAGAATGCCGGGTATAGCGTCCACACATGCCGGTTGCCCATCTTAGCCTGGATCCGCCTTATTGTTTTGGAAAGCAATTAAAGCTCGGTTAAACCGAGACTCCAGCAATTCGACCTGAGCCACCGGCAGCACGCCCTGCGTAAGCCACTCGGTCTCGATTTCCCGAGCTTCTTTTAAC
>JAAEUB010000292.1 GCA_024227755.1 Paracoccaceae bacterium
AAACCCGGCCCTCACCAGATCCTTCATCAGCTTTTCTGAGCCATGTTTGGTGCGTCCGAATACCAGCGCCAGCCCCTCCGGCTCGGCCGCCAGCCGTCCCTTCAGTATGCGCAGCTTGTCGGATTTGTCCTGCGCCCAGTGAATACCCTGGGTGATCTTGTCCGCGGCCTTGCCGGGTTTGGCGACCTCAATGCGAACCGGGTCACTCAGGTAAGCGCTGGAAAGCTCGGCCATCTGTTTTGGCATGGTGGCGGAAAACAGCATCGTCTGGCGCGGGGTGCCAAGCTCCGGCGCAATCCGGCGCAAGGCGTGAATGAAGCCCATATCGAGCATCTGATCAGCCTCGTCCAGCACCAGAAAGGTGGCTGTATCAAGGTAAACCGCGCGCCGGTCGATCAGGTCGATCAGGCGACCGGGGGTGGCCACCAGAATGTCAGTGCCGCGGCCAAGTTGCTGAATTTGTTTGTTGATGGACTGACCACCCACCACCGTATGCACTTTCATCTGGGTGCCGGCGACATAAAGCCTCAGGTTTTCGGCGATCTGGTTCACCAGTTCGCGCGTCGGGGCCATGATCAGCGCCTTCACGGTTTTCGGGGCTGGCCTGCCTTGATGCGCCAACAGTTGATGGATCAGCGGCAGGCCGAAAGCGGCGGTTTTGCCGGTGCCGGTCTGGGCAAGGCCCATCACGTCGCGCCCTTCAAGCACCAGCGGGATCGCTTTTAGCTGAATTGGGGTTGGAGTATCATAACCGGCCCTTTGCACGGCCTTCAGGATTTTCGGGTCAAGCCCGAGGTCTTCAAATTTCGTCATGTCTTTCTTTCTGGCGCACACATTTGCACGCCGCATATTGCGGGTCCGGGCGCTTTCGCACCCTCGTATTGCGGTTGCGGCCAAGTGCTCGCGGCGGGCCTCGTGCCCAGCCACCGATCCGGCCGTCAGTACCCCCGCGTGAATTGGGAACCTTGTGTTGGTGCCTGCTTAACTGCAGCCACCATCTGCTCATCCCGCCTGTTCGTTCTAGCGCATTAGCGCCCGGCTGCTCACGCGGCAGCGGGTCGGGACGGTGCTCTATTTCAACATGTGTCGATTAAGTCAAGCTTAAAGCCTGCAACACTTCGTACTCGGTTGTGGACAACAAGGTGATGAGATATGGCTTCGCCAATCCTAACCGCGATTTGTCTGGCTCAAAAAAATTGGTTCCAACTATTAAACTGAAAACCGGAAGCCATCTGCGTGAAGGAAGTGAGAAGCTGATTTTTCAGCACCCGGACAATCCCGCTCACCTGATCAAAGTCATGATGCCGGAAGTGTTACGGAACCGTGATGAGAAGAAAGTATATCGCCCAGCCAAACGTCGCTTTGGCGCTTATCTGTCTTGGCAACGCGAAATTGACGAAGTGAACGCCATCACTATGCGCCTGAATAAGGTGCCAGTTTTTTTGCAGACCTATCACGGCCTGTGTGATACCTCGCTGGGACTGGGCATGGTTGTGAGCAAAGTGGCTGGTAAGAACGGTGGGCTTGCCCCAACTTTGACCGATGTGGCAGCCGCAAACATCCTCCCCCGAAAACCCTTGATAAGCTTGTCGACCAACTTGTCGATGACCTTTTAGACGCAGGCGCCATTACCTGGGATCTTCAGGCAAAGAATATCATTTTGCCAAAAGAAGATCCCGCAAGACAGCTTGTACTTATCGACGGATTTGGCGACCGGACAATCGTACCACTGCGCAAAGCCTTTAACTGGCCAATGAAGCACTCGCTTGAGACCAAGCGCGAAACGCTGCATCAGTGGATTGATCAAAACGCATAAGGAACATGCAAACACGGGGCGCGGGCTTTTAACCGCACTCTGTACGCACAATAATTCCTGCCACCCCTTCCCCGAACGCCCGCATTAGGTTATGAGGCGCGCGTCTTAGGGCAATGCAAGCTAGGGAGCACCATTATGGGCTACAAAATTGTTGTCGTCGGGGCCACAGGGAATGTGGGCCGGGAAATGCTGAATATTCTGGCCGAGCGCCAGTTTCCGGTGGATGAGATCACCGCACTGGCCAGCCGCCGTTCGCTGGGTACCGAGGTAAGCTTTGGCGACACTACTTTGAAGACCAAGGACCTTGATACCTTCGACTTCTCCGGTTGGGACATTGCGTTTTTCGCCGTTGGTTCAGACGCCACTAAAAAGTACGCCCCTATTGCGGCAAAAGCGGGTTGTGTGGTGATCGATAACTCATCGCTTTACCGCTATGACCCCGACGTGCCGCTTATCGTGCCCGAGGTAAACGCGGCAGCGATTCACGGATATGCGAAGAAAAACATCATCGCCAACCCCAATTGCTCGACCGCGCAAATGGTTGTGGCACTGAAACCTTTGCATGACCGGGCTCGGATCAAACGGGTGGTGGTTTCGACTTATCAGTCGGTTTCAGGCACGGGCAAGGATGCCATCGACGAGCTTTGGAACCAGACTAAGGGCATGTATGTTCCTGGTCAGGAAGTGGACCCATCGGTTTACACCAAGCAAATCGCGTTCAACGTCATCCCGCATATTGATGTCTTCATGGAAGACGGCACCACCAAAGAAGAATGGAAAATGGTGGCCGAAACCAAAAAGATCATCGATACCTCAATCAAGGTCACCGCGACTTGCGTACGCGTTCCGGTGTTTGTTGGCCATGCCGAGGCTGTCAATATCGAGTTTGAGGATTTTCTTGACGAGGACGAAGCGCGCGACATTCTACGCGAAGCCCCCGGCATCCTGGTGGTCGATAAACGCGAAGATGGCGGCTATGTCACCCCGGTTGAGTGTGTCGGCGATTTCGCCACCTTCATCAGCCGTATCCGCCAAGACAGCACCATCGAAAACGGTCTGAACCTGTGGTGTGTTTCCGATAACCTGCGCAAGGGTGCGGCCCTGAACGCGGTGCAAATCGCCGAAGTTCTGGGGCGTGAGGTGCTGAAAAAGGGGTGACAGGCGAATGAGCAAAACAGGTGCATTGTCGATTCTGGCCTGCCAGCTTGATATCCCGCCAATGGCAAGTGCCCGCGAGCGTGACACGCATTTGGCCGTTTCAGCGGCAAAGGTAAGCGCACATCTCGAACGCCAATCGGCTGATATTGTTGTATTGCCGGAATTGTCGAGCATCGACTACGCTCGCCGCACCTTTGACAGGCTGGATGAGATCTCGGAACCTCTGGATGGGGCCAGCTTTGCCATCTGGCAAAAGGTCGCTAAAGATCACGGCGTCTTTGTTTGCTATAGCTTTGCGCGTCGTGATGATACCGGCACTTATATCAGCATTGCTGTTGTGAACCCTTTAGGTGAGATGACCGGGTATTATGACAAGCTGCATCTGGCGCAATATGGCGCATCAATGGAAAAGGAGTATTTCCAGCGCGGCGATCATTTACTGGTATTTGAGGTGGCTGGTTTCAAACTGGCCACTCTCATTTGCTATGATATTCGTATTCCTGAACTGTCCAGAACACTGGCCGTTGATCATGGTGCGGAAGTGCTTTTGCATTGTGGGGCCTATTACCGCGATGCTTCCTTTCATACCTGGCAGGATTTTGCGGTGACGCGCGCCGTGGAAAATCAGGTGTTCTTCCTGTCCCTGAACCGTGCCGGAAAGACATACGGACATTCCTTGTTCTGTACGCCGTGGATGGATGAAGATAACCGCCCGACTCAATTCCACCGATCAAAAGAAGACTTTCGCCTGATCAAAGTCGAGCGGAGCCACCTGACAAAGGCGCGTGAGGAATATTCGTTCTTGAAAGACCGCTTACACAGCTATGCCCTGCCGACCCAGCGCGATTAGCAATCGCGCCTTTAGCGGCGCGTGGAATATGAAATCACATCCATAAGCGGGCGCTGGGAAAAGCGGTTTCGAAACCGCTTTCTCAGGCGTTTCGAAACGCCTTATCCGGGTAAGTAATGACTGGGCGGTGCTCCGTCTTTTCCCAATTCAGCACAAGTTTGGACATTTTCCAGAGGCGCAAGGCACGCGGAGTCCCTCAGATCGTCGCCCAGAAATACCTGACCAGATGAAAGAACACCGGGGCGGCGAAAACCACGCCGTCCAGCCGGTCGATGAAGCCGCCCTGCCCTGCCACAAGCTGCCCCCAGTCGCGCACACCTTTGTCGCGTTTGATCGCAGACATGACCAAAGCCCCAAACAGCCCCGTCGCCGTAATCACAAATCCCAACACCATGGTTGCTAGTGGGGAAAACGGCGTCATCCACCACATACCTGCCCCCAGCAATCCGCCCGAGGCCACGGCACCAGCGAAACCTTCCCACGTTTTTGACGCCGACAAAGAAGGTGCTACCGGATGACGGCCCCAAAGCTGGCTCCAGACATATTGCAGCACGTCGGTGATTTGCACGATGATCACCAGAAAGGCGATCAGCAGGATCGCTTTGCCTTCAAATCCCGCAAGATCAAGCGACAAAAGTGCCGGTACATGACTGGCTGCATACACACAGATCATCAGCGCCCACTGGCTTTCACTGACCCGCTTTAAAAAGTTGTCGGGACCACCTCGCAAAACCGATAAAACCGGCAGGTAAAGGAAGGCATAGACCGGGATAAACACCGAATAGATCCTGTACCAATCCATATAGACAAGGAAGTATTGCAGCGGCAGGATCAGGAAGAACGCCGCCATCAGCGCCCAGTGATCGGCATAAGATTTCGCGGTCAGGGTCAGAAACTCGCGCAAGGCCGCGAACGAGATGATGGCGAACAAGACCACTACGCCGCCCCGCCCCGCCAGCATCGCCAGAGCCAGCATGGCAGCGATTGCCCACCACGCACCGATGCGGGCGGCCAGGTTTTCGACCATGGGGTTTGAGCCATCCGGTGACAGGCGTGCACGCAGCAAAGTCGCCGCTGCCCAGGCAATCACAAGGATCAGAAAGACCCCGTTCAGGAGCAGGATGAACTCGGTCCCATCGTTCATGTGTCTGCCCCTTCGCCTTGCGACATGGCCAGAAGGGCAGCCTCGGCGCGGGCCAGAAACGCCTTTTTGCCCTCACCCTTGGCCCGGTGCATCGGTGACCCGAAAGAAACCGAGCAGATCAGCGGCAGTGGCACAATCTCTCCCTTTGGCATCACATAGTTGAGGTTTTCAATCCAGACCGGGACAAGATCGACCTCTGGCCGGGCGCGGGCAAGGTGATAAAGCCCGGTCTTGAACGGGAGCAGTTTCCCGGGGCCCATGTTACGCTTGCCTTCGGGAAACAAGATCAGGCTTGACCCCTGATCCAGCGCCCTTGCCATCAGTTCAACCGGGTCAGCGGGGCGGGTATCGGGATTACGATCAATCAATACGGCGCGAAAAACATCCCGGCCGGCGAATGCGCGAAGCTTCGATTTAAGCCAATAGTCACTTGCTGCCACAGGGCGGGTACGGGCACGTATGGCCGCGGGCAACACGGTCCATACCAGAACGAAGTCGGCGTTTGAGGTGTGGTTGGCGAAATAAACCCGCTGCCGCTGGATCGGTTCTATACCGACCCAGTTCACACGCGCTGCGGTCAGGAACCGGGTAAAAAGTGCAATCGCGTTGCCGGTGATATTGGCCACAAAGGTACGAACCTTGCGCCCTGCAAACCTGACAAGTACCGCCAGTTTCACACTGACACCGCCAAAATCTTCCTAAACCGCAACAAATCTGCCGCTTTCAGGGCTGAAATATTCCAACCCACCTTCACCAATATCGTTCCACAATCCGTGCAGGGTCAGCATTTCATCCTCGACCGCCTGGCGAACAAAAGGAAAGGTCATCAGGTTATCGAGCGATACCAAAACCGCCTCGCGCTCCAGATCATTCTGGTCAACCTCCCGCTCTGGTCCGCCAAGGCGTTCAAATCCCGGGCGCAAAAGATCCATCCAGCGGCCAACAAAACTGGTTTTTTCATTCAGTTCCGGGGCGTTTCCGGTGCGCATTGCATGATACCCGTGAACCCCACCACAATTGGAATGCCCAAGCACAATCACATGGGCGACCTTAAGCGATGTCACCGCATATTCAACGGCTGCCGAAGTGCCGTGGTGATCGCCATCAGGTTTGTAAGGCGGTACAAGATTGGCAATATTGCGGTGAATAAAGAACTCGCCCTGATCAGCACCAAATATCGCGGTGACATGCACGCGCGAATCACAACACGAAATAATCATCGCTCGCGGATGCTGACCATCATCGGCAAGGCGGCGATACCATGCCTTGTTGTTTGCGTATCCCGTGGCCTTCCAGCCCTGATAACGGGTTACCAGATAATCCGGTAAGGGCCGTGCGTGCTTCATCAAAGTCCCTCGCTCATTCTTTGGCATTCTCAGTCGTTTTATCGGGAATTTTCCAGAAATTCGAGCGATTTCTGCTTTTTGTGGAAACCATTTGTTGAGAGACATGCCGCAGGATGTTTTGGCGCAAGGGGCGTGAATACGGGGTGAGATAGTGAATAATATTATACATCTGAGGCTTGAAGAACAGGTGCGTCTGGATCACGACCAGCTGGAGGTGCTGCATTTGCAGTTGGGGGCGGCAGGGGCGGATCAGGTGGTTGCGCAGGCCATGGAAGAAATGGCAGTGCTGCTTTCAAAAGTGGAACGCCATCATCGGGAAGGCAAACTGGAAGATGTAGGCATAGGTGTGAAAAGCATTGTCACAATCGCCCAGCAGGTCGGTATGACTTCGCTGGCGCGGGTTGGGCGTGATGTGATTTCGCTGATCGCGGGCTTTGACAGCGCCGCCTATGGTGCAAGTGTCGCGCGACTGGTGCGCATCGGCGAAAGCTCACTTGTAGCAGTATGGGATTTGCAGGGTATGAGCATTTGACTTTCGACCAGTCCGACGCCTGCAAGCCGGACCACGGGGCGGTGCCGGTGCAATTTGCGGGCTAGCGGAAGAGTTAGTCTGCGCCCTTTTTTTCCTGCCCATTTCTATTTCCATGCTTGCGACCCGGCGAAAGCGGACTAATCTGACGACTAACACGAAAAGCCCGAGGCCCGCATGATCTATTCCTTCGCCCCAGCATCTGACCCTGCCCAGCCGCTTCATGTGGTACCTATCGAGGGGCTGACTGAATTTCTGAAAAATTGTGACGATGCCCAAAGACGCTGGATCAATGCCAGTGGCTTCACGCCAAAGCTGGGCAAGGTGCTGGTTGTTCCCGGTGCAGACGGTGCCCCGGCGATGGCGTTGGTGGGTTACGGAAACAAGGCTGCGCGAAAAAGGCTGCGTTTTGCCCTGTCACGCGCACGCGCAGCCCTTCCGGAGGGGACCTGGCAATTGCAGTGTGATCTGAAGGGACGTGATCTTGATGAGGCCGCCTTGGGTTGGCTGCTGGCTGGCTATCAATTTGACCGCTATAAGGACATGCCTGCCTCAAAGGTCAGGTTGCAAGCACCCAAAGGTATTGATGCGGCTCGAATCGAGGCAATTGCAGCAGGCGAGGTTCTGACTCGTGACCTGATCAATACGCCCGCTTCGGACATGGGACCAAGCGAGTTGGAGGCGGCTTGCCGCAGGTTGGCGGGCGAATTTGATGCCAGGTTGGAAGTGACCAAAGGAAAGGAACTGCTGGAAGAAAACCTGCCAATGATTCATGCCGTTGGCCGGGCTTCTGACGGCGAACCACGCTTGGTCGATATGCGTTGGGGCGCACGCGGTCCAAAACTGACGCTGATCGGAAAGGGTGTGTGCTTTGACACTGGCGGGCTGAACCTCAAACCCGGCGCTTCGATGGGGCTGATGAAAAAGGATATGGGCGGGGCGGCTGCGGTGCTGGGTCTGGCACGGATGATCATGGCGCTGGAATTGCCCCTACGCCTTAGGGTGCTGATCCCGGCGGTGGAAAACTCGGTCTCTGCGGGTGCTATGCGACCCGGTGACGTGCTACTCAGCCGCAAGGGATTGTCAGTTGAGATCAATAACACCGACGCCGAGGGTCGGTTGGTGCTGGCCGATGCATTGGCGCTGGCGGATGAAGAAAAGCCCGATCTGATCCTCTCCATGGCTACCCTGACCGGGGCCGCGCGGGTTGCTGTCGGCCCCGATCTGGCACCGTTTTATGCAACCCAGAAAAAGATGGCGAAGACGCTTTTTAAGGCTGGCAAAAAAGCCCGCGATCCTTTGTGGCAATTGCCATTTTGGGACCCATACGAGGCAGTAATCGAACCTGCAATTGCCGACCTTGATAACGCCCCCAAGGGTGGATTTGCCGGGTCGATAACGGCGGCCTTATTCCTGCGCCGGTTCGTAACAGAAACCCCGGCCTATGCGCATTTCGACATCTTTGGCTGGCAACCCAGCCCGGCCCCGGCCCGCCCCAAAGGTGGCGTTGGTCAAGGTGCGCGCGCCATCCTTGCGGCCTTGCCAAAATTGTTGCGGTTATGAGCGACCCACGCCTGACCCCAGCCAATGGCCGCGTGGCCCATGAAAGCCTGCGTGGAGAAGTAAAAGCTGGGCGTTTTATCGAAGGGGATTGGGCGCAGGTAAATCGCAGCAGGGTGCCCCTGATGGGCGCACCTGATGGGCCGCGCGAGCGTGAATTACTGTTCGGCGCAGCCTTTTTGGTTCTTGAAAACCGCGACGGGTTATCTTTTGGTCGGGCGGAAAACGGATATGTCGGGTATGTGCAATCTGATGGATTGGTTTCTCCACCCAGGCAGCCAACGCATTTTGTCAGTGCGGTCCGCACCTACGCAAAGGAAATTCCTGACCTGAAAGCGAAAAGCACCATTCACGATCTGTCTTTTCTCAGCCTTGTCAGTGTGGCGCGTACAGATGGGGCATGGTCCGAGGTTTCATTTCGCACAAATCTGAACCCCGACAAGGGATTGGCATATTTCGTCCCAACTACGCATTTGCGCCCCATTAGTGAACCCTTTACCGATCTGGTCGCTGTGGCCGAGCTTTTCCTTGGTACACCCTATCTGTGGGGCGGAAACTCGGCCTTTGGTATCGACTGCTCGGGGCTGGTGCAGGCAGCACTTGAGGCCTGCCACATCGCCTGCCCGGGCGACAGTGACCAGCAGGAGGCCTTGCTGGGAACCGAGCTTGCCCCGGATGCGCCTTTACAGCGCGGGGATCTGATATTTTGGAAAGGTCACGTGGCGCTGGTTGTGGATGACAAGCGGCTGATCCACGCCAATGCCTCCGCTATGGCTGTGGCTTATGAGGGCATCGAACAGACAATAAAGCGCGTTAGCGCGCAGGGTGAAGGGCCGGTAACGTCAAGAAAACGCATCATTCTTCGGCCCTGACGATCAGGAAGTGCCTATTCCACTGCTCGGATAAGTTTGCGTTCTAGCACCCGCAGCACCTTTTTCAGGTCCGCGCCACGCTTTAATACCTGCCCGTCCATACCAATCACCGCATATTGCCCCTGACGCAGCCTTAGGCGCGGGCGTTTCTCAATTCGGTAAAGCGGGTGTTCGGCAGTACGGCGAAAGACGGAAAACACCGCAACATCGGTCAGAAAACTAAGCCCGTAGTCACGCCATTCCCCAGCCGCCACCATCCGGCCGTATAGCCCCATGATGGCCGCCAGCTCGCTTCGGTGAAAGGTGACCTGAACCGGTGGCAGTTCCTTTTTGTGCAAAGCTGTGGACGGCGAATATGGCAGGTTCATGGTGTAAGATTGGCCGCAAATGCGGCGAAAATCAATCCCCACCAAAAATGCAGAGTTGATCCCGTGGAAAAGATTGGGCATGCTATACCGGTAATTAAGTACCGAAATAGGTTTCGCCAGTTTTAAAGAACCTCAACAGGGTCTCAATCAGGCGCGACACAGAACGGATGCAACTATGAACGCCAAAGGTTCAATCATGGATGATCAGACGCGCGCTGAACGTGTTGGCGAATACCTGTGGGCGCGCGACAGGGTCAGCCCGTCCCTTGGGATGGAGCTGCAAACCATATCGGCAGGCCACGCCGTTATAACAATGCTGGTGCGCGCGGACATGGTGAACGGTCACAATATCTGCCACGGCGGCATGATTTTTTCACTGGCGGATTCTGCCTTTGCCTATGCCTGCAACAGCCGCAACCAAAGCACACTGGCCCAGCATAATTCGATCACCTATCTCAGCCCGGCCCGCCTGGGGGAACCACTTCGCGCCGAGGCGCACGAAGTGAGCCTGACCGGTCGTAGCGGCATTTATGATGTGGCGGTCAGCGGCAAGGACGGGCGCAAGATTGCCGAATTTCGCGGCCTCTCTCGCCAGATCGGCGATCAGCATATTGATGAAAGCACCGAAACAGACCGACAGGAAAGTGGAAAATGAAAGACTTGACCCCTAAACGCGACGATCTGGACCCAATCGAGATTGCATCGCGCGATGAAATATCTGCCTTGCAGTTAAAACGCCTGAAATGGTCGCTTAAGCATGCCTATGACAACGTACCATTTTATCGTCAGAGCTTTGACACAGCCGGTGTACACCCCGATGATGTGACCTCGCTGGCTGATCTCGCCCGCTTTCCCTTCACAATGAAACAAGACCTGCGCAACAATTATCCGTTTGGCATGTTCGCCGTGCCACGCGATCAGGTGTCGCGTATTCATGCCTCGTCCGGGACCACCGGCAAGCCCACTGTGGTTGGCTACACCAAGAACGATCTGGATGTCTGGGCCAACGTAATGGCGCGCACAATGCGAGCTGCCGGAACCCGCCCAGGCGACGTAGTACACGTGGCTTACGGATATGGCCTGTTCACCGGCGGGTTGGGCGCGCATTACGGGGCCGAACGGCTGGGTTGTACGGTGGTGCCGGTTTCGGGCGGGATGACGCCGCGTCAGGTGACGTTGATCGAAGATTTCGGGGCAACCACCATCATGGTAACGCCCTCATACATGCTGTCGATCCTTGACGAATACCGCGCCCAGGGGCGCGACCCGCGCGAAAGCTCGCTTGAGGTCGGCATTTTCGGGGCCGAGCCATGGACCAACGCCATGCGCGCCGAGATTGAGCAGGCCTTTGACATGCACGCGGTTGACCTTTTCGGCCTGTCCGAGATCATGGGGCCAGGCGTAGCCAGTGAATGCGTCGAGACCAAAGACGGGTTGCATATCTGGGAGGATCACTTCTATCCCGAGATTATCAATCCCGAAACCGGTGAATTGGTGGAAGATGGCGAAATGGGCGAGCTGGTTTTTACTTCGCTCTCTAAAGAAGCCTTTCCGATCATCCGCTACCGCACCCGTGACCTGACCCGGCTTCTGCCCGGAACGGCGCGATCCATGCGGCGGATGGAGAAAATCACCGGACGCACCGATGACATGATCATCCTGCGCGGCGTCAACGTGTTTCCGACCCAGATCGAAGAGCAGGTTCTGAAAATTGCGACCCTGTCGCCGCATTTCCAGATCAGGCTGGAACGCAAAGGCCGGATGGATGCGATGACAATCCTGTGCGAGGCAATGGCCGAGAGTGCTGGCGGGGATGAACGTGGTGCGGCGGCGCGCGATCTTGCGCACCATATTAAACAGATGGTTGGCGTCTCGGTGACTGTTGATGTGGCAAAGCCGGGTGGCGTCGCCCGCTCTCAGGGCAAAGCGGTGCGCATCATTGATGAGCGGCCAAAGAAATAGGAGCGACGCTCGCGCCTCGTTGAATCTGCATTTGCGGGCGGGGCCGTGCCTTGTTAACCTTTTCCCAAACCGGGGATGGGGACAGTGACCAATTTTGACTTAGAGGCTTTCAGCCTGCTCAACGGCCTTTCCGGTCGATGGCAGACTTTTGATCTGTTGGTATTAGCGTTTTCGCAAAGCCATTTTTTCAAGGGTGTATTGCCGATGCTGGTTTTCTGGGGGGCATGGTTTTACCCGTGGGCCGAGCCAATGAAGAAACGGGCGCGGCTGGTCGCCGGTTTGTGGGTCGCGGTCATGGCGATTGCTTTCGGACGCGCGCTGGCGGTGAATTTACCGTTCCGGCACCGGCCTATGCACACCGATGGGCTGGATCTGGTCGAACCGCTTTTCGAACAGGTTGTCTGGGGGGAAGGGTTGTCGTCCTTGCCCAGCGATCACGCAACTCTCTATTTTGCAGTCGCCACCAGCCTTTTCTTTGTCAGCCGGCTGGCCGGGTCCATATTGTTCGCGCATGCGGTTCTGGTTGTGTCGCTGCCACGTATTATCATCGCAGCACACTGGCCTTCGGATATTCTGGCCGGAGCCGGGATTGGCATTTTTCTGGCGCTAGTGGTGATGCCTCCCCTTTCAAGATTGTTCGAGCGGACCGCGCCGGCGATGAACCTGGCGCGGGTTGCCTATCTGGGCTATCCACTTTTGTTTCTGGCAAGCCTGCAGATCGCGACATTGTTTGAAAGCACACGCAGCGCGATGGCCCTGCTTGTGGCCATCTTTGACGGCTGATGCGCAGCCCGACTGGGAATGCCAGATCAGGGCGGATCTGAGTTTTGACATGGCACGAGGGCAAAGCCCTGCAAGACTTCAGCCGAATGAACCCTGACAAAACCAGCCCGGCGACAGGGCGGCACCGTAAGCATAGTAAAGCCACAGCCGCGCGCCCTCGCCCGTAACCACTTCCCAGTAATCGCGCGCACCGTTTTGCCAGCTGGCTTCAGCCAACCACCATTCCGGGGTGATCCGTTCAGGGCCTGTGGATACCGACACCGTATGATCACGGCCACGCCAGCGAAAACTGACAGGCAAGGTCGGGGTGGCGGGGACCATCACCGGTTCGGCAGGCCACAACATCAGCGGGCGCGGCGCACCCGGCGGGGTGGCCCAGTCACGCGCCGGTTCGGACCAGGCAGCGGCCAAAGTAAGGGCGGCTTTTTCCGGGGCATGGCTTTCAGCCGGGGCAATTCTGGTCAGCGCATCCAGTCCCAGCCGCGCCCCGATCCGCCCCATCAGATCATCCATTGCGGCCACATCACCGCCTGCCGCTGTGCTGCCAGCCTGACTGGCTGGACCCCCGACCGTGCCCCCAACCGGCCCCTTGTGCTGATGCGCGCTGACAGCCTCGTGGGCGGTGACCACCAGACGCAAGAGGTCAATGCCAAAACCTGGATCGACCTCTCCCAGCTTCATTGCCAGCAGCGGACGGATGCGGGCGGGGTCGGCGCTGGGGCGCGCCAGCCCCACCGAAATTGCCTGCCTTGTATGGTCGCTGCGGCTCAGCTCCAGCCGGACCTGCCGCGCCCCGCGCCCGCGTGCACGCAGGCGTTCCCCAAGCACCGGCAGCAGCCGGTCAAGGCCTGCCAGTATGTCCTCCTCCAACCCAATGGGGTCGGGCAGGCTCATACGTACAGCAAAATGCAGCGGCGGGCGGGCGGGCGAAACTGGCTCAGGCTCGGCCCCCAGCGCCTGATCAAGACGGCGCACCAGATCGCGGCCAAAGCGCCGCGCCAACCCGGCACGCGGAGTGCCCAGCACATCTTCGATACGGCGCAGCCCCAGCCGGTTCAGCCCGGCCAGAGTGTCACTGGACAGGCGCAAAGCCGCCATTGGCAATGGCGCAATGGCGCTGCGTGTCGCCCCGGCCGGGGCAATCCGTGCAGCCGGGGCAGAACCAGTCAAAGCCGTCGGCGATGCACCGCCGCGTGTCCAGTGGCGTTTTTTGCCCCCCCGCTTGGCGACGGTCGTTTTGGCAGCGCGTGAACGTGTCGCGTACGCCTCCTGGTCTATGGCGTCACCACCCGGACCATTGTCAGCCCTGGCCCCGGCAAAACGCGCCAGCGCCCATGCCGCACCAACAGTGTCGGCAAGCCCGGCCCGCACAGATATCCCCAACCCGGCGCAGTCACGCCCAACCTGCGCCACCAGCGCCCCTTCGCCGCCAAAAAGATGCGCGCAACCTGTGATGTCCATAACCAAAGCTGCCGGAGGTTCTTCGCCCACCCAGGGGCTGAACTTGCCAGCCCAGCGCCTGAGAAGGGTTAAAAATGCCGCCTCGGCCATCAGGTTTTCCGGCCGCGACACCAGCCCCGGACACATGGCACGCGCATCACGCAACGGCTGGCCGGTAGTCAGCCCCGCCACGCTTGCCTGAGACGACAGTGAGCTCAACACCTGCATATTACCGCGGTCCGCAACCACCACGAACGGCCCCGGATCCAACCCGCGTTCCAACCGCAGCAGACGCTCGGCAGCAAGGCGGGGAAACCACAGGGAAAGGATACGTCTGGCGGCCATGATAACTTTGTTTGTTCTGTGTTTGTTCTTTTTAAAGCACCCAATGTCACGAGTCGAGTCCCGCGCCCGATCACAGCTCTGTTATTTTGAAATTCAAGGTTACCCGTTAGGTTGGCTGGATAGGCTCAGCAGAGGAACCCCCATGACCCATTTCAAAACAACCATTTTCGCCATGACCCTGGTCGCCACAGCGGCTTTTGCCCATGACGGGGTTCAAAACGAAGCCGTACACGCGCGCATGACCGCCATGGAAACCATAGGTGCCAACATGAAAATTCTGGCGGGCATGGCCAAAGGGCAGTCTGCCTTCAGCGCCGACGCGGCAAACGCCGCCCTTGTCGCAATCTCTGACACCGCGACAACCATACCCGCATTGTTTGAAGCGCAGGAGGACGACCCGAAATCCGAAGCCGCCGACGAAATCTGGACCAATTGGGAGGATTTTGTTGCCAAGGCCGTGGATTTGGAAACCGTGACAAGCCCGGCAAACGGGATCAGCGATATGGCGGGTCTGGCCGCGGCAATGGCGACCTTGGGCGGCACCTGCAAAGCCTGCCATCGGGAATACAAATTGTAAGCGGCAGATCACGGAATTGGCCGGATCAGCCGCACCAGATCCGGGTGATGAAACCCAGCGTATCAAGCTCTATATTGGTCCGGTCCGGGCGGTAATCCAAGGTTACAGCCTGTCCCGGCCTGATCACACGGACCGGGGCGGCGATTGGGGTCAAAATGCCCGGTGCATTGGCTTGCCCAACAAGTTCCTGAAATGCGCCAGCCTCGCATTCCGAGGCCGGATCAGGGACCCGCACTGGCCGGTCATTGCACGCGGACATGGATAACAAGGCGGCTGCAAAAAGTGGTAAATTGGAAAAACTCATAGGTAAAGCTGACAGCAAATGCCGTGGGTATGCAACCTTGCGCCGCATTTACGGTTGAAAACCACCAGCCTTTCGCTCAACGTAGATGAAACCAATTCAGGGAGACAACAAATGCGCACCCAAGCCGCCGTGGCCCTTGAGGCCGGAAAACCACTTGAGATCATGGAGGTGAACCTTGACGAACCACGTGCCGGAGAGGTTTTGGTTGAGATAAAGGCCACCGGTATTTGCCACACGGATGAGTTTACCCTGTCCGGTGCCGATCCCGAGGGGCTTTTCCCCGCCATCCTTGGCCATGAAGGGGCGGGCGTGGTGCTTGAGGTCGGCGAGGGCGTCACGTCGCTGGTTCCCGGCGATCACGTGATCCCGCTTTATACGCCCGAATGTCGCGAATGCGATTATTGCCTGAACCCGAAAACCAATCTGTGTCAGTCCATCAGGACCACGCAGGGTCAGGGATTGATGCCCGACGGGACCTCGCGTTTCTCGATGCTCGATGGCACCCCGATCCTGCATTACATGGGCTGTTCAACCTTTGCCAATCACACCGTTTTGCCCGAGATTGCACTCGCCAAGGTGCGCAAGGACGCGCCGTTTGAGAAGATCTGTTATATTGGGTGCGGCGTCACCACCGGGCTGGGTGCTGTGATGAACACGGCCAAGGTCGAAATTGGCTCGACCGCGATTGTGTTCGGGTTGGGCGGTATTGGTCTTAATGTGCTGCAGGGGCTAAGGCTGGCAGGGGCTGACCAGATTGTAGGCGTTGACCTCAATCCCGCCAAGATCGAAATGGCCACGCGCTTTGGTATGACCGATTTCGTTAACCCGGCGCAGGTCAAAGGCGACCTTGTCGGCCATCTGGTCGAGCTGACCGGCGGCGGGGCTGACTATACCTTTGATGCCACCGGCAATGTCAACGTGATGCGCACAGCACTTGAAGCGGCCCACAAGGGCTGGGGCGAAAGCGTCATCATCGGCGTGGCACCTGCGGGGGCTGAAATTTCCACCCGCCCCTTCCAGCTGGTCACCGGCCGAGTCTGGCGCGGCACTGCCTTTGGCGGCGCGCGCGGGCGTACGGACGTGCCTAAAATCGTCGATTGGTACATGGACGGCAAGATTGAAATTGACCCGATGATCACCCACACGATGGGGCTGGAAGACATCAATAAGGGCTTTGACCTGATGCATGCGGGCGAAAGCATTCGCAGCGTGGTGGTTTATTAATGTACGAATTAGCTTGGGAATGCCGAGTTAAAGAGGATTGGGAAAACGCTCTCGGAGATTGGGGGCAAGATGCGCCAGGGCGGTTGTGTCGCCGTGGCCAACAAAAAATACTCGAAAGATGGGTTTTCAGACGATGGATTATTTGCAGAACACGTTCCACGGCATTTAATTTTCCATTTGTTGTTTTTGAGGGGGAAGACCCAGACTTTCTTGTAAGGAATGGAAATAGGGTAATTGGTGTTGAAATAGCAGAGGCTTGCTTACCAACTGAACAAGCACAATGGACGCAAGAAGCTAAGGAAGACGAGACCTCGAATTTCACTATCACACGTGAAAATGATTTAGCTGATCCTGAAAGATCGACTCGTGTCAGAGAAATGGTTGCAAGCATTTTGGAACAAAAATCTAAAAGAAGCTCGCAACAGTGTGATGAACTTCTCCTCTATTTGACAACCTCAGATACTTCCTTCGAAACTGCTGAGACATTACTGGAATGGTTGA
>JAAEUB010000293.1 GCA_024227755.1 Paracoccaceae bacterium
CATGGGGGCAACTGGCCCGATTGAAACCCCGGTCTGGGAAATCGGGGCGGAGGATTTCATGGACTTGCTGCGCAAAAACGTCATAGGGGCTTTCCTACCGATGAAGCATCTCATCCCCTCCATGATCGAAAAGCACTACGGTAAAATCGTCACCATCGGTGGCGGTTCCGGCATGCGGGGCTATCGCTATCGCGCCGCTTACAGCTCCTCCAAATGGTCGGTACGTGGCTTAACCCGTACCGCGGCCATCGATTGCGGTGAGCACAATATCAACGTTAATGTCATCATGCCCGGTATCGTTGAAACCCCGCGCATGGAAAAGCTCTGCCGTGAAAAGGCTAAGACCAAAGGCACGACGTACGAGGAAGAATACGCCGATTACGTGGCTGAGATGCCGCTGGCGCGGGTAACTACGCCGCAGAACATTGCTGACGCGGTGATCTTTTTGGCCAGTGACGAGTCACAGAACCTCACCGGGCAGGAAATGGTCATCGACGGCGGCTGGGCGGCCTGACGCAATCGAATATCGGAGAAACCCTGATGCTACCTGCATTTGAACTATCTCAACCCAAAACCCTGAGTGAGGCGCTGAAATTTCTGGCGACAGGGA
>JAAEUB010000294.1 GCA_024227755.1 Paracoccaceae bacterium
AAGGCTGCCAAAGCGATCCGCGACCAGGGTATTTTGGAAAATCCGATTGGCGGAGCCTACCAAGCGGGCTGGAACCTTGGACAAGAGTTCAACAATATTTTCCTTGGCTACGGCGGGTCGTTCTTCAAGCCTGGCACGGCTGAACCCAATGTGAACACCGAAGCCGGGGTCAAGACGCTTAACATGATGAAAGCGTTGACTGAATACATGAACCCCGACTTTTTGACCCACGATTCAAACGCGACGAACGCCGAATATCGTGCAGGCAACGTCGCACTCCTGAACATGTGGGGGTCACGGGCTTCACAGCAAACCACGACCGAGGGTGTCCTTGAGGAAGTCGTCAACGGCCACGCAATCGCAGCACCATTGACTGTCGGCGGTGGCACAACGCCAGCATCGACGCTCTGGTGGGACGGCTGGACAGTGGGCAAGGGCATTTCGGATGCTGAAGCAGAAGCGACATTCGTGGCATTGACCCATGGAATTCGACCCGAGATGCTGAACGAAAAAACCAGCCCGCTGGCGGTCTGGCTGATCGACGGTTACAAGCCAACCGACGCATCCCAAGGCGTGTTTTCCGCTGCCAAAATGGGCACGAAGCCGTATCCCATGCTGCCGTTTATGGGCCTGATGCATTCAGCGCTAGGCAACGAACTGGCGGATTTCCTGCAAGGAAAAGAAAGTGCCGAGCAGGCTCTGGCTGATGTCGAGGCTGCCTACATGGCTGCGGCCAAAGAAAAGGGCTTCCTGAAATAGGTTGCACCCATGCGGGCGGCCATAGCGGTCGCCCGTCCAAACATTACCACATTGGACTTCTGTGATGCGCCATAAAACTTTTCTCTGGTTCTTTCTGCCGACAGGGCTGGCGATGCTGCTGTTCATCGCGCTCCCCATCGTATCGGTAAT
>JAAEUB010000295.1 GCA_024227755.1 Paracoccaceae bacterium
CATTGCTGCAGGACAGCCCCGAGGAATACCAGGCAGCGGCGACCCGGCCCGACGATATCGGCTTTTGGCTTTACACTTCGGGCACCACCGGGCGCCCCAAAGGCGTTTTGCACTATCAATCTGACCTGATTGCAACTGCCGAGACTTACGCCACTTCGGTGCTGGCGATGCGACCCGGCGACAGAGTTTTTTCCGCAGCAAAGCTGTTCTTTGCTTACGGGCTCGGCAATGCCCTCACGTTTCCATTCGCCGTCGGTGCAACGTCTGTACTTCTGGCCGAGCGCCCGACACCGCAATCCATCAAGGCGCTTACGGCGCAACATCGGACCACGATTTTCTTCGGGGTGCCGACACTGTACGCCATGATGATCAATGGCAAACAGTTTCCGGATTGCAGTGAACTCAGGCTCTGTATATCCGCTGGGGAAGCGTTGCCGGCAAATATTTTTTCCCGGTGGCAGGAAGCCACAGGGCTCACCATTCTCGATGGAATCGGGTCAACCGAGATGTTGCATGTATTCTTGAGTAACACCGAGGGCCATGCGCGCCCGGGGACTTCGGGCTGTCCCGTGCCAGGTTACGACGTTGAGATTCGCGATGAG
>JAAEUB010000296.1 GCA_024227755.1 Paracoccaceae bacterium
AGAAGGGTAAGCGGTGCGTAGGCCCCATGGTAAACAGGGCGACGACGAGTGACATGGAGGCGCTCAAGGTGAGATGAAGCTGATAGTGTTTTATAAGAGATTACTTAAAGAGAGACCGTTGCTGACCGTCTTGGGAACATTTGTGTTTTATTGGATGGGCGGAGTGCTGGTAGCGCGGACTACTGCTGTTCTATTGGGGGTGGCTAGTGCTTTATTGGGGGGGGAGATTAGTACTATTTGGGTCGCGACAATAGCATTTTTTGTTAGCTTTCCCTATGCCTGTATTGGCATTTACACATGGTTTTTAATCCTTAGCAAAGTCAGGGATCATTTTGATTGAAATTCTAGGGAGAGAGTAAATGGGGCAGCATTTCGACAGAAACGTCACCTTCACTCCTTGATGGCTACGCTTCATGCCCAACTTCTAGCTTTGGATTGCGGGCCGCAAAAAGGGCGATTGTAGTTTCGCTCGGCAACGCGTGATTGAATTGGACCGTCACGTTTACTGCCGGTCTCTCAGATCAAAGATTGGGCTGATACCGCGGGGCCTACGCACAGCTCACGAAGAACGTTTTGAACTGGCCACGGATGAAAGCATTTTTCACGGCGGCGACGCCACAGCACAACCGCCTTTGGCGCTGCTTGTTGTCAGCCTTAGCGGCTGCACCATAACGCAGATCCGAGCCTTTGTTAAACATATGACTGTATCAATGAACGATCTTTAAGTTGAAGCACGGGCCGAGTGGGTCTGGCAGGCCAAAGGCCGCATTTATGAAACTGCGCCAAAGACCTTCACAATCGACGTATTTGTCGATAGCGACGACCCGGTTGAAGCGCAGGAGGCACTGGTTTTAGCCGCGCGGCGCGGTTGTTTCATTGAACAAGCGCTGGGCCAGAAGAGCGCCATCAGCCACCGGATCAAGACAGGGGATGGCTGGCACAAGCAGGATTAGTTCAATTCATCGCAGCAAGGCAAACAGCAGGAATTTCACGAATCCAGTTAGCCACCGGCATGGCGCGCAGATCGGTTCGGAAAGGCGTTTTAACTTCGCCCGAACCAAGGGTCATCTCGCCCTTGCCGGTAAGAAGACTGATGTCGCACATTCCCTGCGCCTCTAGGTCCAGCGTGTCGTACCAGAAATGGGTGTAACCTGCGATTTTATAGGTATCCTGACGGTAGGCGATGGTCAGAACCTCGTGCCAGCGGTTACGCCCAATCGCTTCGTTCATCGAAGTCACCCGAAGCGACCCAAATTCACTGACCGCCAGTTCGGGTTGTTGACCGGCAGTGGCGGACCCGAGCCAAACCAGCTCATCCGCTGTCATGTGCAAAACGAATTCCCCTGACGCCTGCCCGACGAACAGCTTCAACGTGGCGCTGTCATTTCCAGGGTCTTCTGCCAGCTCAGCCCGGTCGGAAATACCGTCGCCAGTCAAATCCGCCTCAAGCGCAGTAAAATAGTCTTGGGCTGATGCGAGATTTGGCAAAATGAGCAAAAAAATAATCAGGTTACGCATAATTGACCTCAAATGTTGTTCAGGCGCTACTATTGGCTTAGCGTCACACCATGACAACTGTCTATTTCAGCCATCCCGCCTGCCTTGCCCATGTCAACCCGCCCGGTCACCCCGAACAGGTTGCGCGGCTTGAGCATATCTCCGCTGCTTTGCAGGCCCCGGACTTTGCCGGGCTGGAACGCCGCGAAGCACCACTTTGTGACCCAGACGCCCCACTGCTGGCCCATCCAAGCGAATATGTCAGCGCGATTGAGGCCACCGCACCTTCGGTCGGTTTTGAGCAGATTGATGCGGATACTTCGATGTCGCCCGGATCACTTGAAGCGGCGCGACGGGCCGTCGGGGCTGGCATTGCAGCGGTAGACGCTGTGTTGGCAGGTGAGGTGGACAACGCCTTCGTCGCCTGTCGCCCACCTGGTCACCACGCCGAAAAAACCCGCGCAATGGGGTTTTGCCTGTTCTCAAATGTTGCCATCGCTGCAATGCACGCACTGGAAAACCGGGGGCTTTCACGGGTGGCGGTGTTGGATTTTGATGTGCACCACGGTAATGGCACCCAGGACGTGCTGTGGGATGAGCCGCGGGTGCGCTTTGCCTCATCACACCAGATGCCGCTTTACCCCGGTTCGGGCGCGGCAAGTGAACGGGGCGCCTCTGACAATATCCTTAATGTACCGTTGGGCGAAGGCACCGGTAGTCGAGAGATGCGTGCCGCATGGGAGGGGCGAATCCTACCCGTGATCGAGGACTTCGCACCTGAACTGGTGTTGATTTCTGCCGGGTTTGACGCCCACATGGACGACCCTTTGGCCGGGTTGAACTGGACCACGGAGGATTTTGCCTGG
>JAAEUB010000297.1 GCA_024227755.1 Paracoccaceae bacterium
AAACGCCTGTCGGCGGATGGCACCATATCATGTGCCACCTGCCATGTGCCGCAGCTCGCCTTTACCGATGGTCGCCAACAGTCACAGGGGATCGGTGGGCTGACAGGGTTGCGTAATGCGCCAACGCTTATCAACCGGGCGTTTGCGAATAAACAGTTTTGGGATGGCGGTGCGGCATCCCTAGAGGAACAAGTCAAAGGACCACTGATCGGCCCAACGGAGATGGGCATGGCAAGCCACGCGGATGTGGTTAGCCGGGTCGCGGCTATCACCGACTATCGCAAGTGGTTTAAAAGGGATTTTGGTAGCGAGGTCAGCATCGACAAGCTAACGAAGGCGATTGCCGCTTTTGAGCGGACCTTGTTGTCGGGTAATACAAAGTACGATAGATTCAAGGTTGGCGACCCGCGGGCCCTCAGCGTCTCGGAACTACGGGGTCTGGAGTTATTCGAGGGCAAGGCGCGCTGCAATCAATGTCATAGCGGATTTAATTTCACTGATGAGGAGTATCATAATATTGGCGTCGGCTGGGACAAGCGGCGCATCGACCTTGGCCGCTACTCAGTGACTTCTTTACAGCAGGATATCGGGGCGTTCAAGACCCCGACGCTAAGAGAGGTCGCCCGCACGGCACCCTACATGCATGACGGCAGCATGGCGAGCCTGGATGAAGTCATAGAATTTTATGA
>JAAEUB010000298.1 GCA_024227755.1 Paracoccaceae bacterium
GATGCTCGATATGGGCTTCATTCACGCCTTGCGCCGGATTGCGCCGGAGCTTGGCACCCCGCGCCAGACGATGCTGTTTTCCGCCACCATGCCAAAACAAATGGCCGAGCTTTCCAGCGCTTACCTGAGCAACCCGGCACGCATCGAGGTCGCCAAGCCCGGCAAGGCTGCGGACAAGATCACCCAGGGCATTCACTGGGCACAGGATAAGTCCGACAAGCTGCGCATACTGAAGGAACGGCTGGCGGCCGAGCCTGAGGGGCTGGCGCTGGTATTCGGACGCACCAAACATGGCTCAGAAAAGCTGATGAAGGATCTGGTGAAGGCCGGGTTTAATGCGGTTTCGATCCACGGCAATAAAAGCCAAGGTCAGCGCGAACGTGCATTGAAAGCCTTCAAGGACGGAGATGCGCGTATTCTGGTGGCAACGGATGTGGCCGCGCGCGGCATTGATATTCCCGGTGTCAGCCATGTCTACAATTTCGACCTGCCGGAAGTGCCTGAAAACTATGTACACCGTATCGGCCGCACGGCGCGCGCAGGGGCGGATGGCGATGCGATTTCTTTTGTTGCAGGGGTCGAGATCGGTCTGCTTAAACAGATCGAAAAGATGATGAAAATCACCATCCCTGTAATTGGCGGCGAACGCCCAGCGGAAGAAAAACCGGCTCCTCGTGGCAAACGCGGTGGTGGCGGTGGTGGCAGACGGCAGGGACCGCCACGCACATCCCGTGGGCCAAAACCTGCAAACGCTTCGGGAAAGCCCACGGGTAACTCGAACGGTAAACCCGGCAAGCCATCAGGTAAAACACTTGCCCGCAAGAAACGTCGCCAACGGGCCAGATCGGCGGCTTAGTCGATCCGGTCGCGGCTGAACAGATACAGCAGGCAACCGATCAGCGTCGGCACGGCGAAAAACAGAAGTACCGCCTGATAGGGCGCGACCGTCGAGGTCGCGTCCACACGCGCCGAGGCAAAGATATTGCCGCTGGCGAACTGGAAAATGCCGACCCCGCCGATCCCGAACATATTGACCAGTGTCACCCCGCGCCCGACCAGATGTGGTGCGAAAAAGCTTCTTGCATGGGCGACGATCATAGGAAAGCTTGACCCGAAAAGACCGATGGCTGCCAGCAGCATGGTAATTTGTAAAAGCCCACCCTCGGGTGCTGCCCAAAGGGCAAATAGGCAGGCAACAGACAGCATATTTCCGGTGAAGATCACCCATTTTCGTGTTTTAAAAATCCGGTCCAGCGGACCATAGGCAAAGTTGCCAACCACCATCGCTAGCCCCATTGCCAATGTCACCGCGCCAATACCCGAAGCATCGAGGTGATAGATATCTTCAAGCAGAGGCCCGGCCCACAACCCGCGCAGGCCAGCCGGGCCAGTGTAGTTGACAAACATCAGCGGGAAGATCGCCCACAAAGCCGGGATTTTTAAAAGATCCAGCACCGAGCCCTTGGGGCTGCCTTCACTGTGGGCGCTTGGTGGATCCTGAACCAATAGCCAGATTGCTGCGGCGACGATAATAGTCACCCCGGCCAGTCCGGCCATGGTCTGACGCCACCCCATCGCTTCAACCGCCCAGGCCATTGGAAGCGAACCGGCGATATTGCCGAAAGCACCAATGCCAATGACAGCACCTGCCAGCGTGGCGAAAACCCGCGGGCTATAACTGCGCGCAAAGATATAGTAAGACGCCATCAGCACCGGCGAGCAGCCGATGCCGATCAGCATCATCGCGGCCTGAATATGCCCCGGCGATCCTGCAAGTGCGAATAACGCGGCTCCTCCCCCCCCGCCTATTGCCAAAAGCAGCCCGGTCACGCGGCGCGGTCCGATATGGTCCAGCGCCCAGCCCACGGGTATCTGCATCAAAGCAAAAACCAGAAACCACAAGCCTGATGCGCGCGACAGGTCCTCGGCGCTCGCCCCAATGTCCAGTGACAAAACCGGGGTCATAACCGCCAGAAAAGCACGGTAAAACTGGCTGAGGATATAAGCTACGATCAAAGTGATAATGCCCGGGTTCATGAAGTATCCTTTGTTCGTTCATGGCCACAGGAGCCGAGATTTTGCGACGTAGCAAGGGGTTTCGGTAATTAAAGCGACGTCCGCAACAGCGCTCCTCTTGCCAAGGGCTGGTTTCCGTGGCTTTTTGGAGCAATCCATCCCGCCCAGAGTGGTTATTGTGAGCATTTTTAACTTAGACACATTCCTGCCCTATCAACTCGCGACCCTCTCGGCCCGGGCTTCAAAGGGTTTTGCCCGACATTACCGCGAACGATTTGGCCTGTCGGTGTCGCAGTGGCGGGTGATGGCGCATCTGAACCAGCAAGACGCGGTCAGTGTGCGCGAGATCTGCAAGCGGGTGGATATGGACAAGCCGAAAGTCAGCCGAACCGCCGCGAAGTTGGAGCGCCAGGGATATGTGAAAAAACTGGTCAACAAACGTGACCGTCGGCTGGTCGAGCTATCGCTGACCCCGAAAGGGCGCGCAATGATGGACGAACTTGGGCCGATTGCCATTGCTTACGAGCGCGAACTTGTCGCTGCATTGGGGGAAGACCGAGACGAGTTTCGCCGACTTGTACGAAAGCTAGACAATGCGTTGGGCGGGAAAGGCGAATAACGCCCGGTTCAATTGAACCAAGATAGTTTTAGCGCCGATTAATGGGTTTGTAAGCTTTCCGAAGTGCTTTGCTGCTCGTCAATCGTGACAACCTACAAGTCCTTTCGCGCTTTCAGCGCCGCAGTGATCGTGCCCTCGTCAAGATAATCCAGCTCGCCACCAATAGGCACCCCTTGCGCCAGCGAAGTAACCCGGCATCGCCCCTCAAGTTCCTCGGAAACATAATGCGCGGTGGTCTGGCCGTCGACAGTTGCACCAAGCGCCAGGATGACTTCGGAAATGCTCTCATCTCGAACCCGCGCCACAAGCCGTGGAATGCCCAGTTCATCCGGCCCCATCGCGTCAAGGGCTGACAAAGTACCGCCCAGCACATGATAACGTCCCTTGAAGGTGCCTGCGCGTTCCATCGCCCACAGGTCCGCAACGTCTTCTACCACGCAAAGCTGCCCAATGGCGCGCTTCTCAGAGCTGCAAATATCGCAGACCTCACTGGTGCCGACATTGCCGCATGTTACGCATTCCCGCGCCGTGGTGGCAACCAATGACAGAGCGTCTGCCATTGGGGTCAGCACCAGCGCGCGTTTTCTGATCAGGTAGAGCACCGCGCGTCTGGCCGAGCGCGGGCCAAGGCCGGGAAGCTTGGCCATCAGTTCGATCAGATTTTCGATTTCCTTGCCGGACTGGTTCATTGATCAACTTTAGCATAGCGTAGCGTGCTGAACAAAAATGATGATCCGGCAACGCGGGCGTGAATGGTTTTAGCTGCTCAAAAAGGCAGCTTCATATCCTTCGGCAGACCAAGGCTTTCGGTCAGCCGGGACATTTCTGATTGATTTTTCTCCGAGGCTTTAGCCTGCGCATCCTTGATCGCAGCAAGGATCAGATCCTCGACCACTTCCTTTTCATCCGGGTTGAAGATCGACGGGTCGATGTCCAATCCAGTCAGATCACCCTTGGCAGTGGCAGTGGCTCGCACCAGCCCGGCACCGCTTTCGCCGGTTACCGTGATGTTCGCCAGCTCTTCCTGCATTTCGGCCATTTTGCCCTGCATATCTTGTGCGGCTTTCATCATCTTGGCCATGTCGCCAAGTCCGCCTAGTCCCTTCAGCATGTTCGTCTCCTGATTAAGTATCTGCTGGCCTGTAAATACGGATGCGTTTGCGTTTGTACAAGACAGGGTTTCGTGTCCACGACATCATTTGGCGGGGCGCGTTTCGAAAAAGCACGAAATATGTTATCATTATCTCATCACAATTTACATTTTGGGGGATGTTAAGATGATTTCAGGTTTCTTTCGCAGAACTGGTTTGGCTGTTTCGCTGATGTTGCTTCCTTCCTTGGTGCTGGCTCAGGATATCAGCGCGCAGATTGCGGCAAGTCTTGAGGGGTTGGGGGCAGGTTTTCCAGCCGGTGAAGCGCAGGGGTTCTCTGATTATCTGAGCACGGCGCAGGGCGGGGTAAGCGGTGACACAATTGGCCACCTCCTTTATACACGCCGTCATTTCGACAAAGCCGCATGGTTTTTCGGCGCGGATGCCCTTCTTGATCCCAGCGATCCGGTTTCACTGAATAATTTCGCTGCTATGCTAGCTGAAACCTACAATGACGCGTCTGATACCGCACCAGAGGGTTGGATGCAGGCGGCATATGCGGCAAGTGCAGCTGCGGTGGTGCTGGAAGCAGACAACGCCGCATTTCAAAATAACCTTGGCAATGCCGCACGCGCGCTTGGGCTTGCCGACGAAGCAGTTGCCGCCGCTCGGGCCGCAAGCGAAATGGCACCGGACGAGCCGCTATACCTGACAAATCTAGCCCGCGCGTTAGAGGCCGCTGGCGACGATGTGGGTGCGGCGGATGCTCTGGCGCGCGCCCATGCCTTGTCGCCTAATTCCATGGTGGTCATGTTTGCCCGCGCCAACCTGCCGCAAAGCCAGCCCTATGAGGATGCGGTTCGGCGCAATTGCAATGTGAATTTCAAGTGTCAGGATATTTGCCCGAAAAGCATCATCGGCGGGCTGATGTCGGTCACTTGTGAAATGGAAAACTCCAGTGCCCAGATGGCTTGCCAGGCTGGTCAGCCACACCCGGTGGCGTATGATTGCCGCGAGGATATACCGGAATATGGCATCCTTATTCCCGGCCTGAATTCAGGCTTTTCTGTCGCCTTGCCGGGCTTTTCCATGCATGTGGTGGTTGATGGACAAGGCAATGTCGATACCCGGGTTGAATTTGGTGTCAACGTCGGACCACTCGGGGGATATGTGCGCGGTGACGGACATTATTCACCAAGTGGCGGTGTCAGTTTTGATAATCTTGGCGGCGGCGTGC
>JAAEUB010000299.1 GCA_024227755.1 Paracoccaceae bacterium
GACGGTGATCTTGACGGCTTCATGGCTGCCACTCTGGCGCAGGACGTGGCCGGTAAAAGTCGCGCCGAAGCTCAGGGCGATGACTAGGGGGCGATAATCCGCTATCCTGCCCTTGGCATTGTTCCGAAGGGGAGGATGGAGACATGCGCATTGGGTCCTTGCACAAAGGTATGTTTCGCCACGTTGCTGTTCGCGGTCTTTCTGTAATGACTTTGGTGCTGGTTACGGTACCGCCGGTTGCCGCTGGCGAGAGCGAAAAAGGTATTATCGAGCGCAGCCTGAGCGAGGTCGGTGTGGAGGAGGGCGCGGCAAAGCAGGTCTCTGAGATTGTTGACATCGCGCTTGAGGGGGTGCGGGAGTATTTGCGCGGCACAGTGCCCAAGGCTGGCACTCCGCGCAGTTCCACCCCGAACCCCGTTGCCCCACTGGTGACGTTGGCGGCAAATCTTGACACAATCACCTGCTCATCCACCTTGGCCACGATCCGCATTGTCCAACGTGACATGGCGATGCTGCTGGCCCGTGAATACCGCGACGCAACCCGCGAGGAAGCGACGCTTTTGCGAAAGTTGCAGGCCATGCATGATGCGCTTTATATCGCCTGTAACCCGGAGGAACAGGCTGGTGCGGACGACGGCGAGGATGAAACGGCCATACATACCGTTGCGCCGCAACCTGATCCCGAAGAGGACGCGACCGGCTGGACGATCCCGACGAACTGGACCTTTGACGATTATGACTGTTTGCGTGCCTGTGCTACCGGGCACCTGAACTATACTATTCGGGCGGAAAAGGTGGTGCCATCGGTGGAAAATGCGATGCGCGATGCGGGAAGAAAACTTGGTAATCTGTCAAACGCGGCAATGGCGGCCTATGAGGCAGGCGAAAGCGAATGTTTATCCCTGTTGGGTCCGGTTCACGCGCAGTTGCAAAAGCTTTTGGGCGTCTATCATGAGGCAAAGCGGAATATCGAAGCGTTGGACCGCTATTATCAGCGTGGGGTTGTGGACTGCGTCAAACGCTGCCCGATCAGGGTACAATTGGTGGTAAACCGGGAATACCCGGAAACTCCTGAACACGTTGCCACCCGCGAGGCGCTTTTGCTGTTTGACCCATCGGCACTAACCGGCAATCCCTGTGGCCCGCTCTTCGGTACTCTCCCCACACCGTTGGAGCTGCCTCAGCTTGTCCCGCTTCCTCCGGCACCTGTTGTAAATCCCTTGTCGGGTAATTAGCGACGTGAGCTTAAGTGGGGGGCTTTGGCCTCAAGTTTGTGCATCAGGCAAAAATAAAAGCGTTTTTGCGGCTCCTTGACGCAGGCGTGACTTGCCGCAACACTCCCCTGACATGCGAACAGAAAAATGAAACGCAGGGGGACCTATGTCCGACGCCAAGCATTCTAAACCTTCGTCACCACCAATTCTGGGCTATATCGGATTTTCCGATATACCAGCCATTCTTTCAGCAGGCCTGAAGGATTTTCGCCGCGCCCCTGCTTTTGGCTTGTTCTTTTCGGCATTTTTTGTCCTTGGCGGCATCGTAATCTATCTGGAGCTGACTATTCAGGGCCGTGAATACTGGGTCATCCCACTGGCGCTGGGCTTTCCTCTTCTGGCACCGTTTCTGGCGGTTGGGCTTTATGAGGTCAGCCGGCGACTTGAGACCGGGGAAGAGCTGGACTGGAGCGCCATACTGGGCGTAGTTTTCCGCCAGAAAGATCGGCAATGCCCATCCATGGCCATGGTTTTAATCATGTTTTTCATGTTTTGGGTGTTTGTTGCCCATCTGGTCTTCGCGTTGTTCATGGGGCTACAGCCGATGACGAATATCATGAGCAACTGGCAAGATACGTTGCTGACCCAAAGCGGGCTGACGATGCTGGCAATTGGAACTTTGGTGGGCTCAGCGATGGCCTATATGCTGTTTTCGCTGACCGCGATAAGTATACCGATGCTTTTGGACAGGGAAATGGACTTCATCACCGCGATGATCAATTCGTTTCAACTGGTGGCCAAAAACATGGTGGTGATGATAACCTGGGGCGTTGTTATTTCGATGTTGATGTTTTTGGCGATGCTACCATTTTTCCTGGGGCTGTTCCTGGTACTACCTGTATTGGGCCATGCCACATGGCACCTTTACCGCCGGACAGTCAGCTTTGAGGATTAGGTCGTCGGCTGATTGCGCGCCGTTTGGCAGCAATAAGCGGTTTGCGCGCGGTTAGTTTCGACAAAACGCACTGGCGCGCCTTCGGGTTCATATCGCGCCACGCGGCAATCTCGTCTGCCGTGCGCAGGCAACCTATGCAAAGCCCGGCCTCAGGGTGCATGATGCAAAGGCTCTGGCAGGGGCTACGCGGCTCATCGCGGGTCCAAACGTCCTTGCTCATGGCGACAAATGCCGAAGTCGGTCAAGCGCGCCTTGCAGGATAAAGCCAGCCGCCACATGGTCGATAACCTCGGCCCGTCGTGCGCGTGATGTATCAGCCTCAAGCAAAGCGCGTTCAGCTGCTACCGTTGACAATCGTTCATCCCAGAATGTTATTGGTAGGTCGGTCAGTCGGGCAAGATTGCGGGCAAAGGCGCGGGTCGACTGGCAACGTGGACCTTCGCTGCCATCCATATTGCGCGGAAGACCAAGGACAAAGCCACCAATCTCGCGCGCGTCAGAGATTTCCAGAAGACGGGCCGCGTCCAGCCCAAACTTGCGCCTCTTAATGGTCTCAAGCGGCGTCGCCACCTGACGCAGCCGGTCCGAAACTGCAACCCCGATGGTTCGCGTGCCAAGGTCCAACCCGGCAATTGCCTGCATCGGTCCCAAAACCTCTGCAAAGGCCTCTATCTCGTCGCAGATCACTCAGCCACCCCAACCGCCACCGCCGCTTCACGGACCAGCTCCAGCTGTTCAGGGCTCTCAGCAAAAACCCGGCCTGCTTCAGCCCAGACTTGAGCGGCGTGTGCGGTTTCGTTCATTTCGCCCAAAGTGGCGATCAACAAGGCCCAGTCGCTAGCCGGTCCGCCTTCGGTGGCCAACCGGTCCGAAAGATCTGTGACGATATTGTCAAGCTGGCGCGCCCTGTCTTCATCTTCGCTGTCTGAAGCATCCGGGGTGTCAGCGTCGGATGCGGCGGGAAGGGCAAGGCCAGCTTGCGTCGCGGCATCGTTTATCATCGCCAACTCGTCTGGATAATCTGAGAACGTGTTTTGCGCTTCCTGCCAAATCAATGTCGCCCGGTCGGTTCGGCCCAGTGTTGCCAACCCGACGATTAACTGCGCCCATTCTGGTGGGCTGCCGCCCTCGGACGCCATGCGCGCCATCAGTTGCTCAACCATGTTTCCAATCATGACGGCGCGATCCTCGGGGCTCATATCAGCTGCGTTGGCCATATCCTCGGCGCTGGGACCGGAAAGGACGGGTGCGGATTGCGCCAGCGGGGGCAGAGAGTATTCAACCCCGGCCATTGCCGCCAATTGACCGATCTGGGCGCGCACGGGTTCGACCCAGGCGGCATCGGCGGGGCTGTCTTCAAGCAGGTCACGCCACATGCGAAAAGCCTGATCAGGTCGCCCGATCTGGGCAAACATCAAACCGGAATAATAGCGCCCCACCAGGTTTTCACGGTCGCGTTTCAGTACCTCGGCCAGGGCATCTTCTGCCTCGGGCGAAACGTATCCGCCCGCGGCCAGCACCAACAGATCGACATATTGCGCCCAGTCGCCGGTTTGTGCGTCAGCGCCCATTGTGCTTAGCGCGCGCGCCTTGGCCTCATGCGCGGGGATGAAATTGCCCAGCCGGCCTTCATGCATCGATAAAAGCTCATTGCCTTGCAGATCATTCGGGTGTTCTGCCACCGCCGCGCGCAATTTTGCGATCAGTTCAAGATAATCGGCGGGGACATCCGGCGAGGGGCCTTCCCATAGTGGCAATGCCGCTTCGGCCTCGGCCTGTGAGGGGCGGGTTTCGCGGAGCTCGGCCGCCGCGGCAATACGCTCTGAAAGCGGCATATCGGGATAGTTTGGCTGCCCCGGAAGATTGACGCCAAGCATGTAGTAAACCGTGTATCCACCGCCAAACAGCACCACTGCGCTTAAGAAAATGGCAGCGTAAGTCACATAGGCGGGTGCACGGCCAGAGGCCGTGTCTTTGTCGTGCGCCTTGTCTGCCGCCAGTAAGCGGCGTGAAATCTCAAGCTTGGCACGCTCGGCTTCGTCCTTTTCAAGAGTACCGCGTTCCAGATCACGCTCAAGCTCGCTTAGCTGATCGCGGTAAACGTCGATGTCAAAACTGGCACCATCCGTGCGGTCGCCGTCGCGCGTACGCAAAAGAGTGCCGGCAAATGCCGCTAAAACCACCAGCGCCATCAGCGCGATTATCAGCCAGAAAGCCATCATTCCTCCGCTTCTGTTGCCCTCATGTAACCTGCCACCGGGCTGGTGAAAAGGGGGGCATAACAGCGCTGTGAAGGGGGGGGTGTCGTAAATCTCTGCCCAAGCGACGGATGGGTGCGATGTATTTCATTTTGACCACGCTAAGAATACACTCAAAGCCGCCTGTTTGCCGCTGAAGGGATTCGCCATGCGCCGCTATTCTGCCTTTGCCATCGCCCGTGAGGCCGCGCGTTACCATCAGGGGTGGGAACGTGCATGGCGCAGTCCTGAGCCGAAAAAGGAATACGATGTTGTCATCGTCGGTGCGGGCGGGCACGGGCTGGCCACGGCCTATTATCTGGGTAAAAACCACGGCATCACCAATATTGCTGTGGTCGAAAAGGGTTGGCTGGGCGGTGGCAATACCGGGCGTAACACCACGATTATCCGCTCAAATTACCTTCAGGATCCCTCGGCTGCTATCTATGAAAAAGCCCGTTCGCTTTACGAGGATCTGAGCCAGGATCTTAACATGAACGTCATGTTCAGCCCCCGCGGCGTGATGATGCTGGCCCAGACCGAGCATGAAAAACGCGGATATCTGCGCACCGCCCATGCAAATTCCCTGCAAGGGGTAGTGACCGAGTTCATTACGCCCGCGAAGGTCAAAGAGCTGGTGCCGATCATCAACCTTTCTGGCCCGCGCTACCCGGTGCTGGGCGCGCTCTGGCAGGCCCGCGGTGGCACGGCGCGCCATGACGCGGTGGCGTGGGGCTATGCGCGTGCGTGTTCCGCTATGGGCATGGATATCATCCAGAAATGCGAGGTTACCGGGGTCGAGCAATCAGGCGGTCAGGTCACCGGGGTTGAGACCACGCGCGGGCGTATCGGCTGCAAGAAACTGGCCCTAGTGGTTGCCGGGCATTCCGGGGCGCTTGCTGATATGGCCGGGTTCCGCCTGCCTATCGAAAGCGTTGCATTGCAAGCGCTGGTATCCGAGCCGATCAAGCCCGCCATCGACGTGGTGGTGATGGCCAACACCGTGCATGGCTATATGAGCCAGTCAGACAAAGGCGAGTTGGTGATTGGCGGTGGTGCTGACGGGTTCAATAACTACACCCAGCGCGGGTCTTTCCACCATGTCGAGGAAACGGTTCGGGCACTGGTCGAGACCTTTCCGATCATTTCACGCCTCAAAATGATGCGCCAATGGGGCGGTATTGTTGATATGACCGGGGACCGATCACCGATTATCTCACGCACGCCCCTTGGGGGATGCTTTATTAACGGCGGCTGGGGCACCGGCGGTTTTAAGTCGATCCCGGGATCAGGCTGGGCAATGGCCGAACTGGTCGCCAACGGTACGCCGGGACCGCTGGCGTCAGCCTTTGGTCTGGAGCGCTTTCGCGAGGGACGTTTCATTGATGAAAGCGTGGCAGCGGGGGTGGCACATTGATGAACCGGAAGCAAAATTTTTCGAAAAATTTCGGCAAGAATTTTCGAAAATTCTTGTGCGAAAGTGGAGAGGGAGCGCCAACATGCTGATCCTTGAATGCCCTTATTGCGGGGTGATGGCGGATGAAACCGAGCTGGCTCCCGGGGGCGAGGCGCATTTGACGCGCTTTGGTGCCGGGTCCGGGGACGAGGACTTTGAGGGTTATCTCTTTCATCGCAAAAACCCGCGCGGGGTTCATTTTGAGCGCTGGCGACATGCAGCAGGTTGCGGCAAGTGGTTTCATGCGGCGCGCGACACCATGACTTTGGAAGTTTTCGGCACTTATAGCGCACAGGTATTTGAGCCGCCGAAGGATTTGGTTGCGGCGATCAAAAAGAAGCGACCTGACTGGGAGGGCTGGGGATGATGATGGTTTCGAATTGCTTCGCA
>JAAEUB010000300.1 GCA_024227755.1 Paracoccaceae bacterium
AATGATTATCAGGTTGGCCAGACGGGTAAAATAGTTGCACCTGATCTCTACATCGCCGTGGGAATCTCTGGTGCGATCCAGCATCTTGCCGGTATGAAAGATAGCAAGGTTATCGTTGCGATCAATAAAGACAGTGAAGCGCCTATTTTTCAGGTGGCAGACTATGGCCTTGTGGATGATCTGTTCGATGCTGTGCCTGAAATGGCGACTGTGTTGGCTTGAGTATCAGGCACTAACCCTAATGGCACTTACTTAGGCAGGCTATTCCCATAAAACGATGTTAATCGTCATTCCGGTGAAGGCCGGCCAGGATGACGGTGCTTTTTAGCTTAAGTAAGTGCCGTTTCGCGCCGCGCAAAGCTCGTCGCATCTTGCGGGGTGAAAGTCCCCGCCGGGTAAGGGCTAGCCACCCACCCGTATCGAGTCTTGCGTGCGTGGCGGAGCCGAAGGAGCGGTGAACAAGGCGGGCGAAGCGTAGACCGAGAATCCCGTAGGCCGTAGGGGTGGTCGCGCGCCCCGACGTGCTGGCACAGCTTCGAGATATAGCTTGTGCGGACGCCGAGG
>JAAEUB010000301.1 GCA_024227755.1 Paracoccaceae bacterium
AAAAAGAGGCCGCGTTGGAGCGCCCCTTTTTCAGCTCGGTAATATTTGGCCTCTGCGCCATTTTTACACCATCCAAATCTTTCCCTCCCCCCTTCCATGGCATATGACAGGCGCAACATCATGGGGGATGGTATGACTGAGCCAGAAATCACCGAAGACCTGATTGCCGCGCACGGGCTAAACCCAGACGAATACTCCGAGATCATACGCATCCTCAACCGCGAGCCGAACTTTACCGAGCTTGGTATTTTTTCCGCCATGTGGAACGAGCATTGTTCGTATAAAAGTTCAAAAAAGTGGCTGCGCACCTTGCCCACCGAGGGGCCTCAGGTAATTTGCGGACCGGGTGAAAACGCTGGCATCGTTGATATCGGCGACGGGCAATGTGTGGTTTTCAAAATGGAAAGCCATAACCATCCGTCCTATATCGAGCCGTTTCAGGGCGCAGCAACCGGTATGGGTGGCATCCTGCGCGATGTCTTCACCATGGGCGCGCGTCCCATTGCGGCGATGAACAGCCTTTCTTTCGGCGAGGTTGATCACCCCAAAACCCGCCGGTTGGTAAGTGGTGTCGTTGACGGCATCGGGAGTTATGGCAATTGTTTTGGCGTGCCCACTGTTGGCGGCGAAGTACGTTTTCATTCAAGCTATAACGGTAATTGTCTGGTAAATGCTTTTGCTGCGGGTCTCGCGGATACTGACAAGATTTTCTACTCGGCCGCATCCGGTATTGGAATGCCAGTGGTCTATCTTGGCGCCAAAACCGGACGCGACGGGGTTGGCGGTGCCACCATGGCCTCGGCCGAATTTGACGACACAATCGAAGAAAAACGCCCCACGGTTCAGGTTGGTGACCCGTTTACCGAAAAACGCCTGATGGAGGCGACGCTGGAACTAATGGCCACAGGCGCGGTGATCTCAATTCAGGATATGGGGGCGGCTGGCCTGACCTGTTCGGCGGTTGAAATGGGCGACAAAGGCGGGCTTGGCGTCAAGCTGAACCTTGATGCGGTGCCGCAGCGCGAAGAAAACATGACGGCTTACGAGATGATGCTGTCGGAAAGTCAGGAACGCATGCTGATGGTTCTCAACCCCGCGCTTGAGGCCGAGGCGCGCGCGGTTTTCGAAAAATGGGACCTCGACTTTGCCATTGTTGGCGAGACCTTGCCCGAGGATCGTTTTGTCATCATGCATCAAGGGGTCTGCAAGGCCGATCTGCCGCTGGCGACCCTTTCGGGTTCAGCCCCGGAATACGACCGGCCTTGGGTCGAAACCCCGCCAGTTTCGGAAATGGATGACGTGCCGCAAATTGATCCGATTGATGGCCTGCGCGCATTGATATCTTCCCCCAATTACGCGTCAAAACACTGGGTTTACGAGCAATATGACCAAAAGGTCATGGGCGACACAATACGCGCGCCGGGATTGGGTGCGGGTGTTGTGCGGGTACACGGCACCGAAAAAGCACTGGCTTTCACCTCGGACGTGACCCCGCGCTATGTCTATGCCAATCCATACGAGGGCGGCAAACAGGCGGTTGCCGAGGCCTACAGAAATCTCACCTCTGTTGGTGCTAAGCCATTGGCAACAACCGATAACCTTAACTTTGGTAACCCTGAAAAGCCGGAAATCATGGGGCAATTCGTAGGCGCAATCAAAGGCATCGGCGAAGCGGTCGCGGCACTTGATGTGCCAATCGTTTCTGGCAACGTATCGCTTTATAACGAAACTGATGGCACCGGCATCTTTCCGACACCCACCATTGGCGCTGTGGGCCTGCTAGAGACACTTGATCACATGATCTCAGGCACCGCTCGTGACGGCCATGTCGCATTGCTGGTCGGCGAAACCACCGGCCATCTTGGGCGTTCGGCCTTGTTGGCCGAGGTTTTTGGCCGCGAAGACGGTGATGCACCGCATGTCGATCTTGCTGCCGAAAAACGCAACGGTGACTTCATCCGCGACAACCATACCCTGATCAAGGCCTGCACCGATCTGTCTGAAGGCGGGTTGGCCGTGGCCGCCTTTGAGATGGCCGAGGCTGCAGGCACCGGGCTACATCTTGACAGCGATGACACCGCCACGCTTTTCGGCGAGGATCAGGCACGTTATCTGATAGCCTGCAATTTTGACGAGGCCGAGGCTTTAATGGTTGCCGCCGGGCGTGCAGATGTCACAATCCTATCGGTTGGCAAGTTCACCGGCGACAATATCCGGCTTGGCAACAGCGAAGCGCCACTGAGCGAACTGACAGAAATCTGGCGCACCGGCTTTGATGTCGCACATCGCTAGCCCCCCTTGCGAGAACGCCACTTGGCCTCTACATCATTAGACGAACAGTGCGAACAAAGGATAATTCATGGCCATTGATGCTCAGGAAGTTGAGAAGCTGATACGACAGGCTTTCCCCAACGCTCAGGTAAATGTCCAGGGCGAGGATGGAACTCATTTTGCGGCAGAAGTGATCGACGAAAGTTTTCGTGACCAGAACCGCGTTCAACAGCAACGCGCCGTCTATGCCGCCCTTAAAGGCAAAATGGATGGCAGCCAGGGCGAATTGCACGCACTTGCCCTGACCACAAAAGCACCGGAGTAGAGAAAATGACAGACGCCAAAACACAAATTGACGAGACCGTAAAAGCCAATGACGTTGTGCTTTACATGAAGGGCACCAAGGAAATGCCGCAATGCGGGTTTTCCTCTCGCGTTGCGGGCGTGCTGAACTTCATGGGGGTCGATTTTGCAGATGTTAACGTCCTGGCCGATGAAGGCATTCGCCAAGGCATCAAGGATTACAGCGACTGGCCCACAATTCCACAGCTTTATGTTAAAGGCGAATTTGTTGGTGGCTGCGATATCATCACCGAAATGACCCTGTCGGGTGAGTTGGACACGCTTTTTGACAAGGAAGGCGTAACTTTCAACAAAGAAGCTGCCGATAAGATTCGCGAAGCCAACGGCTGATCTGATCAAAATACTCTAAGAATGGCGCGCTGGTCGCGTCATTTTTGATTCTCCGAGCATTACCCGACAATCAGCTTGCTGCTTTTTCCTCGACCTTGGCAGCCATAGCCTCGGCGCGCGCGGCGATCTCGGCCAGGGTATCTGTCACCGCATCGGGGATTATGGGAACTTCCACCTCTTGCGGGCTGGATTTCAGCGTCTCAAGCTCAGCCTGCACCTCGGCCAGTTTTCCTTCCGCGATCTTCAGGCTGTCCTCCATCCCGGCGGTTTTATCCGCCAGCATCAATCCGGCCATCAGCAACAAACGCCCCTCGGTCAGGTTGGCGATCTGCCCGGTCAGAACACTTGCCTCTACATCCAGCATGGCAGCAGCGCTTTTCAGGAAGTGTTCTTCACCATCCTGACAGGCCACATCAAAGTCGCGCCCGCCGACATTGATCCTTATATCAGGCATCGGTGCTCTCCTCGTTTGCGTTCCCGGTCGACGTAATCATCGGTTCAAGCTCACTAAGTATTGCGTCCAGCTCGGCGCGGTCCGCTGCCTGCGCAGTGCGCAGGGCTTCAAGTTCCGCCATCATTGATTTGTTGACCAGGTGCGGTTCTGTCACGCCAGCACTGGCGGCATCCCGCAAGGCTGAATTATTCATTCGAAGCTCGCCATTGACCTTGCGAAGGCGCGCTACGCCGGTTTCACCGGCCTCCAGCAGCCCGCGCAGGCGCTCAACCTCACTGGCTAAATTCGCCAGCGTGCCTTCCTGTCTTTCCTTGATCGCTTTCACCCGCTCTTCAAGCTGAGCGTTGGCGGTCTTTTCCTCATCCAGAGCTGCCTTCAAATCAGCAACTTCTTCTGCTTTTACGGTGTCGGATTTCGGTGCAAGCGCATCCAGCCCCTGCCCGATCTTGTCCAATGCCGCCGTGATCCTGCCTTCCAGATCGGAAATATCACTCATAGCCTATTTTTTTCCTCAAAGCCTGCCCTCAGATCTCTTATCCACGCATATCACCCGCTATGGCCTCAGGCAAGTTCGAGCGTGCATCCGACCCTAACCTTCCAGACGCGACACCACCACCGTAACTTCCGGTTTGCGGCCAATTTCATCCTGTGCGGTTTTTCGGGTTATCTTTCGCAGTTCATCACTCAGCTTATCGTCGTCGGCCAAGGTTCGGTTACCGGCGCGCATCAGGAACTGACCAAGGTCTTCCTCCAAAACCTCGACCAGTGCGGCGCGCGAGCTTCCAACTTCCGGCAAGCCCATAATCTCGACCCACGGTTCACCCAGCGGTGCGCCGTCTTCAACAATCACGTTGACGATCACATGCCCGTTCAATGCCATGCGGATGCGATCACGAACCACCCCGTCAAGGGCACCGATAAGTACGTTACCGTCAAGATAAATCCGCTCGGCCTCGACATGTTCAACCACATGTGGCTCATCCCCTGTCAGGTCACAAACCGCGCCGTTCACCACCACCATCGAGGCGCGACCGCCAGCCTTTGCAAGCCTCATATGTTCACGCAGATGCCGGTGCTCGCCGTGCATCGGGATAACGATGTCAGGGTCAAGAATTTCGTGCACCCGCTTCAGTTCCGGCCGGTTGGCGTGGCCGGAAACATGATAAAGATCACTTTCCGCGACCACATCCACACCCATTTCGCTATAGGCATTCATGATCCGGGCCACCCCGCGTTCATTGCCCGGAATGGTTTTTGAACTGAACAGAAACAAGTCCCCCTCGGCCATGGTCAGGCCCAGATATTTACCGCGCGCCAATTGCGCCGAGGCCGCGCGGCGTTCGCCCTGGCTTCCTGTCACCAACAGCATCAGGTTTTCGCGTGGGATAGAGCGGGCATCTTCGGGTGAAATCACCGATGGGAAATCCGTCAGCACGCCGGTCTCGACCCCAGCACGCACCATGCGCTGCATCGAACGGCCCAGCAAGCACACCGAGCGTCCAACCGCCGCACCAGCCTCAGCCAACTGCTTTACCCGCGCCACGTTCGAGGCGAACGTCGTTGCGACCACCATCTTCTTGGCCCCAGCCACCAGCTTATTCAGCTCAGGTCCAACGGATGCTTCCGATCGTCCAGGTGTGGTGGAAAACACATTGGTACTGTCGCAGATCAACGCCTTGATACCGTCACCGGCAACCTCGCGCCAAAGCCCCTCATCAAACGGATCACCCAGCACCGGAGTTTCGTCCAGTTTGAAGTCGCCCGTATGCACCAACCGCCCCACCGGCGTGTCGATGATCAGGCCCGAACTTTCTGGGATCGAGTGGCTAAGCGGCAAGAACGAAACCTTGAAGGGTCCGGCCTCTATCACTTCAGGTAAAGTTTCCACGATCCGCACTTCGTCCGGGTTCTTGCCTGCTTCTTCCATCTTTCGTGCTGCATGCCAGGCGGTGAAACGGCGGGCATAGACCGGCGCCTTAATCTGGTTGTAAAGCCGACCCACAGCGCCAACATGATCCTCATGCGCATGGGTGATAAACACAGCCTCAAGCCGGTCAGCGTTTTCTGCCAGCCAAGACATGTCGGGCATGATCAGGTTGACCCCCGGTGATGTGTCCATGTCCGGAAACGTCACGCCCAGATCAACCAAGATCAGTCGTTCACGCCCCGGCGCGCCCCAGCCATAAACATAGGCGTTCATGCCAATCTCGCCCGCGCCACCAAGCGGCAGGTAAATCAGCCGGTCATTCTTGCTCATAAATTGCCCTGCTCTTTATTATAGGCGTGGATCACCACCAGCCCGTACATGGTCAGATCGCCCTCGATCGTGTCAAACAGCTTTTCGCCTTGCGCAAACAAAGGTGCAAGGCCACCGGTGCCGATCACTTTCATTTCCGTTCCATATTCACCACGCACCCGTTCAATCAACCCATGGATCAGCCCAACATAGCCCCAGAAAATCCCCGACTGGATGCAGGCCACCGTGTTGGTACCAATGACCTTGTCGGGCTGGGTAATATCAACATGCGGCAAGGCTGCTGCCCCCTGATGCAGGGCCTCAAGCGACAGGTTCACCCCCGGCGCAATCACCCCGCCAACATAGGCTCCATCTTCTGCCACAACGTCGATATTGGTCGCCGTACCAAAATCAATCACCATGACATCGCCGCCATGACGCTCATAGGCACCAGCAGCGTTGGCCAACCGGTCGGGACCAACCGCCGTGCCCGGATCCACCCGTGGGGCCGTGGGTAACAGGCATTCAGGCTTACCGACCACCAGAGGGCGGCAGCCGAAAAACTGGTCCGAGAACTGTCTGAGGTTCCACACCACCCGCGGTACGGTCGATGAGATCACCACATCCGTTATCTTGGGATCAATCCCGTAATGCGAGATAAGTGTCGAAAACCATGTAAAATAGGCATCCGCCGTTCGCGCATGGTGGGTCGAGGTTCTGAGCGTGCACAGAAACTCCTTACCGTCCCAGATCGAGAAAACCGTGTTGGTGTTGCCGCAATCTATTGCCAAAAGCATGTGGCCACCCCTTTCAATTTAGAAAAACACATCGCCCGCCGCGATTTTGCGCGGGCCCTTGCTGGTTGATAGGATAAGAAGGCCTGCCTCGTCTATATCCTTGAAGACGCCGCGAAATTCCTCGTGTGGCAGGCGCACTCTGATTTCTTCCCCCAGCTTGGCCGCATGCGTCAGCCATGCGGTGCGGATCGGGGAAAAACCCAGTGTTGTAAACTGCGCCTCGCGTTTGGCATAGCTGCATGCCAGATGGGAAAGGAAATCCAACGGCATCACCTTTACGCCCGTTTCCCCAAGCAACGAAACCGGGGGCAAGGCTCCGGCCTCAAGCTGATCCAGACCCGGTGCTTTGGCCAAATTCACCCCAATACCGATGGCCAGCCCTCCCGCAGGCAGGCTTTCAAGCAATATCCCTGCCAACTTGCGGCCGTTCAACAAGACATCGTTTGGCCATTTCAGGGTGTAAGCACCGCCCGCGACGTAATCCAGCGCATCAAACAATGCCAAGGCAGTTACAAACGATCGCAAGGCGGCATTGGCGGGCATCCCGGCCTTAGGCAGAACAAGCGTTGCGGCAAAATTGCCTTTCGGGTGTTGCCAGGCCCGGCCACGCCTGCCCCTCGCCTTCGTTTGTTCATGGGCGAATATCCAGGTTGGCCCTGCATAATCTGACGCCCGGCGCCCAGCTTCGTCAAGCGTCGATGTGACACTTTCCAACTCGATCAGGGCACAGCCATCAGGCCACTCGCTCACTGGAGCCACCCCCGGAATTTTCGAAAATTCCGGATCGATTTTTTTGAAAAAATCGGCATCCCATCCGGTTTAGTTGACAAGAGCTGCCGCCGCTGCCGCTGCCGCACCCTCGACGCCAAGAAGGTTCACCACCCCAACGATCATGATCACTGCAGATCCGATCAGCGCGACCAAAGCGGCGGGCGACATTGGCGTTTCGACACCTTCGGTTTCGTCCCCGAAATACATGAAATAGACAATGCGCAGATAGTAGAACGCGCCGATAACGCTGGCGATGACACCGGCCACAGCCAGCCACACCAGATCTGCCTGAACAGCTGCATTCAGCACATAGAACTTACCGAAAAAGCCGACCATTGGTGGCACGCCCGCGAGGCTGAATAAAAGCACCAGCATCGCCAACGCCTTAAGCGGCTCGGCGCGCGCAAAAAGGTTCAGGCTGGAGATATCCGTTACCGGCTTACCGTCACGCTCCATCGACATGATGAAAGCGAAAGTGCCAACATTCATCGTCAGGTAAATCGCCATATAGACCAGCATCGATTGCACACCAAACTCGGTTCCCGCAGCCAGACCCAGCAACGCAAATCCCATATGGGCGATCGAGCTGTAGGCCATCAGGCGTTTGATATTGCTCTGGCCGATCGCGGCCACGGCCCCAAGGAACATGCTCAGAACCGCCAGCAGGCCAAGAATTTGCTGCCAGTCAGAAATAGCGGCACCAAAGGCGTCAAAGAGCACCCGTGCCATCAGCCCCATCGCGGCCAGTTTTGGCGCGGTGGCGAAAAAGGCCGTAACCGGTGTCGGCGCACCTTCGTAAACATCCGGTGTCCACATGTGAAAGGGAACCGCCGAGACCTTGAAGGCCAATCCGGCGACAACAAAGCTTAAACCAATCAAAAGCCCCATACCGACATGCCCGTCATTGGC
>JAAEUB010000302.1 GCA_024227755.1 Paracoccaceae bacterium
CAGCCAAACCGGCACATTAGTATCGGGATCGTCGCTCAGATGATGGACCAGCGAATTACCAAACGCATACAACCTGACCGAGGTTTCGCCCGCGCCGGACATTGCCGGAAAAACAAAAGTCAGAAATAGCACCAGAGGTGTGAGAGCTTTGAACATGTTGATCTCCTCCGCGCTTGGATATTGCCGCAAATATGCCCCGGCCAGAAGAGAAATCGAAGCTAAACTGGCAAAACGTTGATTGGGCGGCGGAAAAATGTTTGTTTGGCGCAGGACGCAGGAGCATCAGGTGAGCGTGGATCAAAAAGTATCAGCACAAACCCCCGACTGGACACGTGAACAAGTGCGCGGGTTTTGGGACCCCGGGCCCAAGTTGCTGCGCTCGATCCGGCGGTATCAGGCGGCGCGCAAGCACGGTGGGCCGCTTGCCGGTTTGCGGGCAAGATTCTGGGCGCTTAACCATCTGTTTTGGGCCACAATTACCCAAAGCGAAATTCACCTGAACTGCCAGATCGAAGGCGGGCTGCGCCTAACCCATCCGACCGGCATCATCATCCATCCCGAGGCGCGGATTGGCCCAAATTGCATGATTTTTCATCAGGTGACATTGGCCGGGGCTGTGGTGCTGGGCGGGCATGTTGACATCGGCGCCGGGGCGAAACTGCTTGGGCCGCTTACGGTTGGTGATCATGCCCGGATCGGGGCAAATGCCGTGGTGACCGGTGACGTTCGCGAAGAGGCCACAATGGTCGGCATCCCAGCGCGGGAAATATGATTTCAAACGAGGGCGGGTTGAGGACATGCGAAAACTTGTAAAAACCCGCTTTTTGACCCTGAGAATGTGTAAATATCCATCTTTCAGCGCGATGAATTTACAAAAACCAGCGTTTTACTGGTCTCAGATCGGTTTCGGCTTGTCTGGTCGCCGCCCCAGCACCCAGTCGTAAACCTCACCAATCTGGCGCGCCTTGGCTGCCCAGGTGAACGAGTTTTCAACATGCGTGCGCCCTGCCAGGCCCACCTTGCGCAACAAATCCGGCTTCCCCGCCAATTGTGTCAGTTCAGCTTGAAATCCGGCGACAATTCCGGCCCGATCGCTCAGCGGTACTTTGAAACCCAGCCCTTCACGCACCAATTCACCCGGTCCTGCGTAGTCCACGACCAGTGGTGGTACGCCCAGCGCCATGGCCTCAAGCACCACACCGCCGCCAAATTCCCGGATGCTGGGCAGCGCCATCAAGGTCGCCTTTGCCAGCGTATCCTGTACCACATCATGTGGCAGCCAACCGTGAAACCGCAATCTGTTGCCAAGGTCTTCGCCTTTCACTTGCGCCTTCAAGGCTTCCAGCATTGGCCCGTCGCCGATCATATCAAGCTCCATCCTGGCGTCTCTGAGCAGCGGCAGAGCTGCCTCAATCAGCATGTCAGGCCCCTTATAGGGCACCATGCGGCCAACAAATGCCACGCGCATACGGGGGCTGTCATGCGCTGCAATCTGGCTAAAGCGCGTTGGGTCAACCGCGTTTTCCGGCAGGTAGATCACCTTGTCTTGAAAGCTTGCAGGTATTTCGCCACCGGTGTGGCGTGATCCCGCCAGAATGGCGCGCGCGGATTGCAGCGTCGAACGTCGTCCAGGCAAGGCCTTGTAAGCCGAACGCAAGGGTGCCAGAAACTCGCGCTCACGTCGCTGTTCAGCTTTGAAGTCCACCGGCCACGGGACGCCGCCATTCAACGGTCCAATCACGTAAGGCACTCTGTTTTCAGCACATTTTTTGGCAATAGGGCTGGGGATTGTCGGGCTAAGCGGGGTTATCCTGTGTACAATGTCGTATTGCCCGGCGCGAATATCTTGACCAAAAAGCCGCCAGACTTTGCGCTCAAACGCCGGATACGCAGCAGCACTTACAGCCTGCAAGGCGGTCCAGCCTTTGCCCTCCCCCATGCGCAACACCTTGCCCAAAGCCCACAATGGGCGCGCAATTGCTTCGTTATCTATCGCGGTGAAATCCGTGCCCTCGCTCAGGCCAGCGCGTAAAAAGGCCTCGCGGTTGCGGATCTGAGTGACGATGTGAACATCCGCGATCTGCCCCAAAGCGCGCGCCAGCGACCAGCCGATCAGCGGCACGCTGACCCATTCCGGATTGGCGGCTTCGGCAATGAGCAACACACAGGGGCGGGATGCCACATCGCTCACAAAACAGTCCTTAGTTTCTTAAGTTTTGGGGGTGAATAACTCTCTCTCATCCGATCGGCCGTCCCCAAAAGCGCCCCGGCAATCAGCCAGGTCAAGGGTGTCAAAGTAGCGTTGGGAAGAAGATCAACGATATTAATTGCCAATAGCAATGCCAGCGGGCCGGTCAGAAGCGGAAGCTTGCTTCCACGCCGTCTGGCCTGGTGCCATAGCGCTATAATGGGTAGGGTAAGCAGGCCAAACTCGGCCACGAAACCCAACCAGCCAAACACCCCCAATGTAATAATCCAGCGTCCGTCGGTAACCGTCTGAATGTTGCCGCTGATCGGGTCAAGGATATGGTTGCGTCCCCAAGAGCCCCAGCCAAAGGCCGGTTTTCTCAAGGCGCGCTCAAATAAGATGTCTTCGTTATCAAAGCGGAATTTCAGAGACGCCGCCCTGTTCTCATCAAACTTGGCAGCCTGTTCGACCATAGCCTCAACCGGCACCAAATCTGCGCCTCTCAATACCGGATAGGCGAAGCTCAAAACAGCCAACACTGCCGCCAGCCTCAATTGCCATTTGACCCCGAGAAACAACAGCAAAGGCATAAGAAGCAGCCCGTAAAGCGCTGCCCCAACTGACTTGCACAAGACCAGCACCAGGCCCAAATATCCCGCCGCCAGCAGGTATTTCCCGTTTGCGCGGCCTAATTCGCTGCGAAAAAGTGCCAGGGCGGCGGTAAAAGCTGTCATGGCGTAAAATGCGGCCCACAAGCCATGATCAAGGAAAACCAACGGGCGAAAGCCGCCAAATCGTACGGATTGCCCAAATATGTGTTGATAATAGCCGTAGACCCAATTGTTGATCTGCGGGCTCAGGCGCACTTCGATCAACATCGGCAGGGAATAGACTAGCCCGCCAGCGAACAGGGCAATAGCAATGGTCCTTAACCCGTCTTTTCCTGCAAGCAATGCCGCACCCAACAGAAAGGGCATAGCCAGCATTGCCTGTTGCACCAACAAGGCTATGCCTTCGACAAAACGCATTCCTGGCAAACCAACTGTGCCGTAAAACACCGGATCAGTATTGGTGGCGTAGGTGGCGAAAGGGCTGAGCACGTAGATAAGAAGCAATGCCTGGGCCAATCGCGATTGGGGGATCAGGCGAACATTTTGGCGCGTCGTTACGATCACCAGCAAGAAAGCGGACAGACTTGGGATGGTGACCTTGTTGAAAGGGGGAAATAGGGGAAAGTCAAACGCGGCAGGCGGTGGTGGCAAAATCAGATATCCCGCCAAAAGGGTCCAGACCACAGCTTGCGCCGGGCGCAGACGGCGAAACAGCACCAGCGCCACCAAGGGCCAGATTGCGAGCATGAAAGAGGCCAGAATGTTAGGCATGGGTCGCCAGTTTCCCAAGTTTGTTGTGGATTTATAACCGTCTGAGTGGGGGATGTCGCGGGTTTTGCGGGTGATTTCAGGAAATTCACTTTTTCTGGTTGATTGACAGCCATGATCGCGCTTAGCCCTTAGGTAAGATGAACTGGAAGTCATGGAAAATCGCCGACTGAAAATTGCCTATCTGTGCGACTGGACGCCGCTTGACCGGAATCTTTATTCCGGCGGTAATGCGCGGATTTATGATGCGCTTTGCGAACATGTTGGTGAAGTGACGATTTTACCCAACAGCTGGGGTTTCGCTGAACCGGTTCGCCGCCTCCTGCACAAAATGCCCGATGCGATTAACCTGCGCGCCCGCTGGCGGCTGCACCTGGCGCTGGGCCGGATCATTGCGCAAGGGGTCCGCCGCGAACTTCTTCGCAACCGCTATGATGTGCTGTTTACTGCTTATAGCTTTCAGTCGCTGGCGCGCGTTAAACCGCCTTATCCCATGGTGACGGCCTTTACGGCAGACGCCACCCCCACCGGTTACAAACGTTCCGAGATTGGCCAGAGCTTTGACAATTACATGTCTCTGTCAAGATTACTGGACCCGTTGATTTTAGAGGCCGAGCGGCGCATTTTCTCCGCTCAGGATCTGTTGCTGTGGCCTGCTGAGTGGCAAAAGCAGACAGCAGACGAACTTTTTGGGCTAAAGAATGCGCAATCGGTGATCGTGCCATGGGGTGCAAATATCGACGATCCGGGTGCCGCGGCCGAGGTGTCGCTTGACCCAAAACAGCCGCTAAATCTGCTTTTCATTGGGCGTGACTGGTTTGCCAAGGGCGGGCCAATGGTACTGGAAATGACAGAAAAGCTGCGTAACGATGGCGTTGACGCACGCCTGAGTATTGTTGGCTGCACGCCCCCTGTGGTTTTGCCCGGTGATTGGGTGCAGGTCACCCCATCGCTTGACAAGGCCAAGCCCGGGGATCTGGCGCAGCTCAACGCTCTTTACCGGAAGGCGCATTTTCTGGTCATGGCATCGTTTGAAAGCTGGGGCTTTGCTTTTTGCGAGGCATCGGCTTACGGCTTGCCGTCCCTGTGCCTGAAAACCGGAGGTATCCCGGTGAAAGACGGGGTAAACGGTCACGCGCTCGCGCCGGGATCTACGTCTGAAGATTTTGCCGCTGTCCTTCACCGCTATCTGAGTAATCCGACCGCATACTCCGCTTTGCGACAAACCACACGTCGCGAGTTTGAGGCACACCTGAACTGGGACGCGTGGGCGCACAGGGTCAGCGAACTTTTGCATGAAAGGCTGGCCCTGAAAGGCCTCTGACTCTAAGCCCCTGCTGCCTTAAGAACTACACCAACGGTGCGAAACATAATGACCAGATCAGTGCTTAGGGATACCCGGTTATAATAGCGTGTATCGAACAAAGCACGTTCGGCAAAGCTGGTCTCGTGGCGCTCAGAAACTTGCCACGCACCGGTAATACCCGGCCGCATTTCGTAGTAAGCAGAGCCCGGATAAATAGCCTTCTGGCTTGTCATCATTGGGCGCGGTCCGACCAATGACATTTCGCCCACCAACACATTTAAAAGTTGCGGCAACTCATCAATCGACGTCTTACGGATTAGTCGACCAATACGGGTAGTGCGCGGGTCATCTTTTAACTTCTGGTGAAGGTCCCACTCCTTTTGCGCGGATGGATTGGTCGCCAGATACGCGGAAAGCTTGTTATCTGCATCCGGCACCATCGAGCGCAGTTTCCACAAACGGAACACCCGCCCGCCGCGGCCTATGCGTTCCTGGCGGTAAATCGGCGACCGGCCATCAAGCGCTATAAATGGGATGACAGCAAGCACGACAATAATGGCCGGAAGGGCCAAAAGCGCCACCACTAAAAGGTCAACCGCGCGTTTGGCAGCAGAGCGGTAAAGACCGCTACGGCGCGGGTTATACGGTTTCTGAGATTCAGTTTCTTTGACCGCCTCAGTCGGGAAAGTTGGTTGAAAAAACAACGTCATTCTATTCACACCCCAGATTGCCCGCACTGCGCGTTTCATCGGGCCGCAAGCGATCATTCGGCGCGAAAACACTCGCGCCGTTACCAATCGATCATCCTGCAGGTTTGTCCTGATCTGGTGCGGGGCTTTTGCAGCAGCATTCGCCCCGTAACGCGACCGGTCTCCCGAGGTTACGCGCGCTGCCCAAGACAACGCAATAAAGTTACCCACCCAGTTGACGACAGGACCAGCAGTGGCCCTTTCGTGTAGGCCAATTTTACGCCTTGTGAGGTATTTGCGTCAAGTTAGCTAAAAATGTAGGGGCCGGTTTTAGCCCCTGATTCCGTGCATTTGGAGATCGCGGGAAACGGCTTAAAACGGGGTTAACCGACGCCGGATTTGGTGGCAATCTGGCTTACGTGGTGCCTGTGAAATTCCGAAAAGCTGCACCGGGTTTCGGTGAGAAATCCCGCCTTTTGAATTTACCTGATTTGCTCATGGGAATGTCTCATTGTTTCTCGATCAAAAGCAATACGTGAGATGCCGGGATAATACCCCGGATGCTGAAACAGTACCCTATCAAAAGGACAGGTGTTTTTGATGAACGTGCGCCCTCTTTCGACCAAGTCGATGGCGTTGTTAAAAAGCCAAGGCGTGCAAAAACGGCAGAATGTGGCGACGAGGTGGCCTAATCTGGCGAAAAATTTGGCACGTCTCTTGAGGTCCGGAAAAAAGTCAGGAATTTCCGCAGTTAACCAGACTTTCAGACTTTGTTTCCAGTTTGCAAAAAGTGTGTTTCTATCCTACTTTTGCCTTATTTTGCCCTCATTGTGACGGGCCATAACCAAATTTTAAGTCCATTACACTCCGAATCGGTTGCACTGAAGCCAGAAATTATCCTCATTTTGCCGGCTTTTTTGCCGGTGCCCCGCCTTCAAAGTGGTTCTCACCTCTGTATCGACAGGGTGCCTCCTGCATTTCCAGATGAAGGCCACCGCCCGTATAGGGGTGAGCACGCGCCAGATCTTCGTTAACCTCAATTCCCAATCCTGGTGCGGTGGGGGCCAGGATGTATCCGTCTTCCCATGTGATGGTGTGATTGATCAGGGCAAGGTGAAAGTCACCGCCCTGCTGGATGGTCTCAGCCATCAAGAGGTTTGGGATATTGGCGGCCAGTTGTATGTTCGCCGCCCATTCGATGGGACCGGCATAAAGGTGCGGCGCGATCTGGGCATTATAGACTTCGGCCATGGCTGCAATTTTCTTGGTTTCCAGAATGCCGCCCGAACGCCCCAATGCAGGTTGCAGTATTGTTGCGGCACCCGAGCGCAGAATCGGTGCAAACTCGGCCTTGGTGGTCAGGCGTTCACCGGTGGCGACGGGTATATGGGTGGCACGGGCGACGCGGGCCATCGCCTCTATGTTGTCGGGCGGCACCGGTTCCTCGAACCATAAAGGCGCGTAGGGCTCCAAAGCCTGCGCCAGCCGGATTGCGCCGCCGGTCGAAAACTGCCCGTGTGTGCCAAACAGAATGTCGGCCTTGTCGCCAATCGCCCCCCGAATCGCTTTGCAAAACGCGGCCGAGCGGGAAATGTCGCGCATAGCAGGCATATGTCCGCCGCGCATCGTATAGGGTCCTGCCGGGTCGAATTTGACCGCGGTAAAGCCCTGAGCAACCATTTCAGCAGCACTTTCAGCGGCCAGATCCGGCGAGGTCCAGAAGGCGTCGTGATCGTGACGCGCGAGCGGATAAAGATAGGTGTATGAGCGAATGCGCTCGTTCATCAGTCCACCAAGCATCGCATAGACCGGGCGATCATGGGCTTTGCCAAGAATGTCCCAGCAGGCAATTTCAAGCCCGGAAAACGCGCCCATCACGCTCAGGTCAGGGCGCTGGGTGAAGCCCGAGGAATACGCCCGGCGAAACATCAGTTCGGTGTTTTCCGGGTTTTCGCCCTGCATGTGACGCGCAAAGACGTCGTTGATCACCGCCCGCATGGCATCCGGACCAATTGAGGCCGCATAAACCTCGCCCCAGCCAACAATACCATTATCCGTGGTCAGTTTGACGAAAATCCAATACCGCCCGCCCCAACCCGGTGCGGGTGGGGAAGTGACGATGATTTCTAAGTCTTTCAGTTTCATACGTACCCCCGTTGCTTGCTGACTCCCGGAATTTTCAAAAATTCCGGTCCGTTTTCTTCTAAGAAAACGGGATCACCGGAACACAATCACATTGCGCCGTGCGTGACCTGCTTTGGTGTCGGCAATGGCTTCGTTGATCTCATCAAGCGACCAGCGACGCGAGATCAGTTCATCAAGCTTTAGCCGCCCTTGCTGGTAAAGGTCGACCATCCACGGAATATCGCGCGCGATAACCACATCGCCCATCTTGGTGCCGATCAGGCCCTGAGATACGGCGGCCATCATAACAGGCTCATAACTCGCCGTTGCACCAGTATGGGGCATACCGACCATGATGACCCGGCCATTGCGGGCAAGATATCGTGGTGCTGCCTCATAGGCGGGAATGGCCCCGACGGTGACAAATACGGCGTCAGCCATCTGCCCCCCGGTAATTTTGCGTACCTGTCGCCAGGGTGCTCCCTCGTTGGCAAGAACGCCGTGGGTGGCGCCAAATTCCATCGCGGCGTCAAGCTTGTCCTGGTTCATATCAACCGCAATGATATTTGCTGCCCCAGCGATACGCGCACCCTGAATGGCGTTCAGGCCAACGCCGCCCGCACCTATTATAACCGCGTTTTGCCCGGCGCGCAGCCCGGCAGAGTTGACCACTGCCCCAATGCCGGTAATCACACCGCAGGCCAGCATCGAAGCTGCATCCATCGCCATGCCTTCGGGCAGTTTCACCACCTGAGAATGATCGACCACCACACGCTCGGCAAACGCGCCGCAGGCCATCGCCTGATGCAACAAACCGCCGGAGGTGGTAGAAATCGGGTCTTTGTCGCCGTCATGCGGCGTGGTGCAGGTTACCGGGCTGCCAGTGGCGCAAGGAACGCATGACCCGCAGGCGCGGATCAGGGTAACAACAACCGGATCGCCCTCTTTCAACCCACGCACACCGGCACCAAGAGCGGTGATCCTGCCTGCAGCCTCGTGGCCGTATACTGCGGGCAGGGTGCCGCCCCACGCACCTTCGGCATAAGAAATGTCCGAGTGACAGATCGCGACCGCATCAAGGTTGACCTCGACCTCGGCCCCGACGGGCGCGCGCAACTCGATTTCCTCGATCACCAAAGGCGCACCAAATTCGTGACAAACAGCTGCTTTGATAAGGGCCATGTTTCCCTCCCATTTATTTTCGTCAGGTGGCCATGCAGGGCGGCAAAGGGCAAGATAAAAGTGACCTAACGCCGCGTCCATTTTAGCCGCAACGTGACAAGGCGTTTCGAAACGCCTTGCTAAAGCGGTTTCGAAACCGCTTTTACCCAACCTTTAGTGCCAAGTGGTCCAGGTTTTCAGCGCGGCATCCTGGATACAGCAAAACTCATGCAGTTCGGCGGCCTCCAAGGAAAATCATCAGGCTGATGAAAGTCAGGCCCAAAGACAGGATAAAGGGCGCGGTGGGCAGATATGTCGGCGCAGCAGGGCTGGTGAAAAAGGCGAAGGTCTGGGTCATCATCATCGGTGAAATGATCAGGGTCAGGGCACTGATCGAAGTCAAAAGCCCCTGCAACTCGCCCTGTTGATCGTCAGCCGCAGCGCGCGACATCAAGCCCTGGACCGAAGGCCCCGTGACACCACCAAATGCCATCACCGGGGTCAGGGCCAGAACCAGCCAGCCAATCGGTATCGTGATGATGCCAAGAAAGCCAATCGCGCTGAAACTAAGGCCCAGCAAAACAGTGCGACGCTCACCCAATCTTCGCACGACAGGGCGCAGGATCACCCCTTGCGTCAATGCCATTGAGAACCCGAACGTGGCCAATGAAACACCGGTCATGGTGCTGTCCCAGCCAAAACGGGCTTGGGTGAAATACGACCAGACGGCTGGGTAAACCGCAAAGGTGACGCCGTAGGTGAAGCTAAGCAATAGCAATCGTTTCAGGCCCGGCAGATGGGCAA